>NZ_JAXCFU010000001.1:0-507588 GCF_055362685.1 Micromonospora sp. SYSU B005
CGCCTTTGGCGCGGTTGAAGCCCCGGGCGTCAGCGTCGAGGGGGTACATGGGGGCCCGCACGCGGCCCGCGCCGGCCCGGCCCCGGCCTGCTGGCGACCTCCGGCCGGCATCGGCCGGGCCGGCCGGCCACGCTGACGGACGACAAGAGCATGAAGACCTCGGGTGCTCTGCCCCGAACCCCGGCCCTCAGAGATGCCGCCGCGGCTCCCCTCGCCGGGCACCACAAGGGCTACCAGCCTCCCCGGACGGCCGGGTTATATGTTCTCTCGATCGCCCTAGGAGTGGGCGGCATGGCAACCGACCGGGAGGCTCCTGTGGGGGTTCTTTACGACTACTTCCGCGCTTCGGACGACGAGGCTGTCGCAAAGCTGATGGCCGATACCGATGGCGGCCCGGTGGTGCGAGAGGGAGATTCTGCCGTCGTGGATGCCGTAGACGGCAAGGGGATCGACCCGCCCGTCGTCCTCGGCAAGGTCGTCTCGTTCGCCCTTGACGCGCCGTGGGAGGCCGACCTAATCGGGGAACGACTTATCTGGCCGGACGGCGCCGGTCAGGACCCTGAGTACGAAGGACCCTGGGTCGTCGTACTCAGCGAACGCGCCCGGGACGCGCTTGCCGAAATCCCGGACGACAGCATGCCGGGCCTGGCCGATCGGTGGTCACACATCGAGGAGCTGTCCCACTACAGCGACACGCAGCCGGAGATCATGCTGTCGCGCCTGCGGGAGTTCGTTGGGCTGGCTCGCAGAGCACGCACGAGCGGGGAAAGCATCTACTGCTGGATCTGCCTCTAGCAGCGGTCGACAGCAACGGTTGCAGATCATGAGGGGCGGCGTCGCCCGACAACCACGGACGGGGCGGACCAGGGGCACAGCCGCCCGACCAGCCATCCACGAACTTCTTCTAGCCCCAATGCCGCAGGTTCGAATCCTGCCGGGCGCACCCTCACCACCGCAGGTGGGCGGCTTTTAGCTCTCGGTCAAGACGATCACCGCAGCCCTCGTGCAGCCAAGTCAGCCGAACACGAGACGTCGTGTCATGCCGATAGCCGCGCGTACCTTGCCTGGATAGCGTGGGTGGCGTGACGGAGCCTGACTACAGCCTCGCGAAGATCAGGGTCATGGAGTTCGACGATTCCGTACGCGAGCGGCCCGGCATGTATTTCGGGGTAGGCAGGGACGATCCGCGTCTGGCGACTCGGGTGCTGTGCGCGGTCGTGGGGCACGCGTTTCATCCGGCAGCCACTGTCGCCGCGAGCCACACGCCCGATGTCGTAGCGGAGATCACCGCTGATCTCGTCTTCTCGGTGACCGACGATCAGGCTGACGTCCTGACCGGCCGGGGCATGCCGAGGCTCGGCTACTACGACTCTCTGCTCACCAGCGAGCGCTGGTCGAGCGCCGCCGCGGCGGCAGTGAGTTCGCAGACCACTGTCGAAGTCTGGCGACACGGCCACGGCTTTCGGCAGCGCCTCGTCGGCTTGCGGCCGGTCGAGCCACCTGCGGAGTTCTCCGCTCCCGTCGGAGCCGGTACCCGTGTGGCCTTCGTCCTCGATCCCGCCTACTTCGGCTCGGCCGCGATCACAGCCGATATCGCCACCCTCGACGTGCACGGCCCGGACTGCGCCAACACCGGCGGGTCCGGCAAGGTCGTCATTCGGGACCGCAGAGAGCGGAGTCGCCCGAGCGAATACCGGTGTGCCTGACTCGGGCATCCGGATCTGACGCCGACCGCGCGTTGCCGAGATCAAGCGCCCGAAGGTCGAGCACCCCCTCTGCGCAGCCGACGAGATCCACAGCCTGGACTCTAAACGCTCCGCGATCTCCCTCCGTCCCGAGGCCGCAGGTTCGACACGCCCCCGGGCCATCGGCCTAGCCTTGGAGCCGCTGCGCCCAGTACACCTGCCCGTCCGAACCCATGTAGACGAGGGCCAGCAGCAGGTCGGACATCTGGACCGGAGCGGTCGCCGTCGACATCTCCGGCTCAGGCTTCTCGGCGTACGGGAAGAGCGCGACGAAGGTGACCGGGGATGCCTTCTCGTCTGCCACATGCAGCCTGCTGCCGTTGCTCCGCCACTCGTCGTCCCCGAACGTGGCGTCACCAGCGCCACGGAGCCAGGAGTAGCGCTCGGCGATCCGGTGCTCGATGCCCGCGCTGCCGATGCCGACGGCCGCCTGTGGAGCGGCCACGCCGAAGACCGCTGGCTTGGAGTCGGTGCGCTTGTCGATGAGGAAGACCGCGAAGTAGCCGCCGTCGAGTGGCCGGGGCGGGGTCTGCCAGAAGAGCCGGCCGAGCACCAACTGGTCACGTCCGGAGGCGAACGGAGCGGATCCGTTCTCACCGAGTGCGGCCTGGGCCTCCTCGTTCGTCACGAAGCTGAGCGAGGACCGGAGAGCCAGCGCCTCGGGGCCGTACGGCGGCTGGTTCTGCCACCGCTGCCAGGCGATGACCGAGACCATCGCCACGATGGCCGCCAGGGCAGTCGCGACACTCCGGCCCGTCCGCCACCTCATGCTCGACAGTGAAGCACGCGAGCACCGAATCTCAGGGTCGCCGAATTGACAGCTGCAGCCGGCCCCGACGGACCGTACCGTGCCCTGATGGTCATCTCCCCGCACCTGGCCCGGCTCCGGACGATGATCGGCCACGAGTTGATCCAGATGCCGTCGGTCTCGGTCGTCGTCGTCGACGATCGCGCACGGATCCTGCTCGTACGTCATGCCGAGGACGGGAACGGGTGGGCGGTACCCGGCGGCGCTGTCGACATCGGAGAGTCCCCGGCCCAGGCGGCTGTGCGTGAGATCCGAGAGGAGGTCGGCGTGCGGATCAGCCGGCCGCGGCTGCTGGATGTGCTCGGCGGCCCCGATTACGAGGTGACCTACCCCAACGGCGACCGGGTCGCCTACGTCACCGCGGTCTACCAGGCGACGATCGCCGACGGAGAGCCGATCCCCGACCACGAGGAGATCAGCGAGCTGGACTGGTTCACCCGGCCGCAACTATCCGACGCCGATCTCAACCGCTTCTCCCGGGCGTTGCTGCGAGCCACCGGCCACCTGGCCGGTTGACGGCGACCGCTTCGCGCAGCGACTCCGGCCGACGACGGCCGGCAGCTCCGCGTCGAACGCGGCCACGGCGGGACAGTACAGCCGGCCCCGTCCGCGATTACGACCCGACGGACGGGCTTGGCTGAGACACCTCAGGCCGCCGCCAGCGCCGCCAGGGCGCGGTCCATCGCGTCGTTGAACTCCTCCGGGGTCAGCGTCAGCCGGGACTTGACGTCGCGGCTCCACTGGTCGGCGAGGACTTCGGCGGCACCGGCCTCGACGCCGTCGAGTGCCGCGTCGGCCAGATCGGACGGCGCGATCTTGTCGACGGGCCAGCCGGCGGACATGTCGGTGTCGGCCAGCCCGAGGTGTACCGCCGTCACGAGCGTGCCCTGGTCGGCGAGCTCCAGGCGTACGCCGTTCGTCATCGCCCACGCGGCGGCCTTGGTCAGGTGGTACGCGCCTGCGCCCCTGGTCCCGAACCACGACATGGCGGAGAGCACGTTCACGATCGCGCCTCCGCCGTTGCGGGCGAGTGCCGGCGCGAACGCGCGGATCATCTCCAGGTGGCCGAGCACGTTGGTGTCCACCTCGTGCCGCACCGCGGTAAGCGAACCGGTCACCAGGTCCGTTCCGGTCTGGATCCCGGCGTTGTTGACGAGCAGCGTGACGTCCGGGGCGGCAGCGGCGACGGCCCGTACGGATGCGGGACTGGTGATGTCCAGCGGCAGCACCTCGACGCCGGGCAGGCCCACGGTCTCCGGCCGGCGTGCGGTCGCGTAGACCTTGCGGGCGCCGCGTTCGCGCAGGCGCTGGGCGAAGGCGCGGCCCAGGCCGCGGTTGGCTCCGGTGACGAGGGCGATCGAGTCGTTGATGTCCATGCCCGGTACGCTAAAACCTGACGTTGACGTCAGAGGCAAGTGTTGATCGCCGGGACCGGGGTGAGAGGGGTCACCGTGACCGAGCCGCTGATCCGCATCGGTGAGGTGGCGCGCGACGCCGGCGTCTCGGTGCGCGCCGTGCGCTACTACGAGGAGCAGGGCCTTCTCTTCCCCCGGCGCAGCGCGTCCGGCCAGCGCCTCTACCGGCCGGACACGGTCACGCTGGTGCGCTTCATCCAGCAGATGTACGCCGCTGGCCTGACCAGCAGCCGGATCGCGGAACTCCTGCCGTGCTGGGACTCCGGGCACACCGACCCCGCACAGCGGGCCATGCTGCGCGCCGAGCGCGAGCGCATCCAGGCCAAGGTCGACGATCTCCGGGCCGCGCTGGACCGCCTCGACGAGGTCATCGCGATCACCGATTCGCACCCGTAGGCGCGACCACCCGCGCAAGGGGGGAGACTACGGACGGGCGTTCTCGCGGGAGGCACGCAGCACGCCGACTACCGCCAGTCCCGCGCCGCCGAGAGCGACAGCCGTCTCCACTGCCGAGGACACCTCAAGGGCACCTCCCGCCGAGCCACCCACGCTCACCATGAATCCCGGTTGCAGGAAGGCGTCCCTGGCGGGCTCGACAAACGCCCACCAACTCGCCCACGTGGAGGCGAGATCCGCGCAGGCCCGCACGGCGACCACCGCCAGCAGGACCATCCCCGCCGTGAGGAGCCCGCGCCGGTCACCCCGCCATCCGGACGACGCCAGCACCCCGGCGGTCACGAGCGCGGCGAGCAACGCCGGCTGCAGCGCCAGGAGCAGCTCGGGCAGCGGCGGGTCGCCGGGCGTCGCCGCCACGCTCAGCCCGCACCAGACGAGCACGGCCACCGCCAGGACCGTCGTCACCACACCCCGCCGTCCGCCGCGTGCCGGCGACGCCGGCACGGCAACGGAAAGCAGGAGTACGCCGAGAGCCAAGCCCCACGCGGTCAGGCGTTGCTGGTCCAGGCCCTCCCGCAGGCTCTCCACAAGGTACGTCCGCGTCGCCGCCTGGCTCCCCAGCGGCTCGCCCGCATCCGCCACCCGTTCCCGGTGCCAGAGCAGGTTCGCGGCTGCCACCAGGGCGAACAGCCCGGCGCCGGCGGCGACGCTCCACCGCACCCGGGGCGTACCGGAGGCGGCGAGCGCGTGGCCGGCCAGCGCCGCCAGCGTGACCACGGCCCAGAGAAGCGACGCCTCCGGCATGGCGAGCAGTGCCGCTCCGACCGACAGCAGGCCGGCCACGGCCGCGGCGACTCCCAGGCTTGGCGACAGACGCATGGCGCAGAGGGTGGCACAGGAATCCTGGGCGCGTTGACCCGCCGGTTTCGTCGGTGGTCTCCGGCATGATCGCGTGCGCCGCCGGACGTGGCGGCGACGAGCGTGTACAGGAGTCCGGCACCCACTCCATCCTGGACATGACGTGGGTGCTGGACGACGGCGAGGAGCCCGACTTCGGGACGCTCCAGCGGGTGACCGAGGCCGAGGCGCTCGCCCGCGTGGGCGTCGCGAGGCCGACCCGCGCTCACGTCGAGGCGCTCGAGCCGCTGGCCGAGCAGCGCTGGTTCGGCCGGTACGCCGTGCTGCACGACGAGGCGGGTGCCCCGAACGAGCTCTACTTCTGGGGGTTCTCCGGGGACTAGCGTGCCCGGCCGGCGAGCAGCCACCGCCGGACGGGGACCTCCAGCAGCACCCGCTCCCCGTCCGGCGTGACCGGCTGCCGGATGTCCCAGCCGCCGTACTTCTCGGCGAACGCCGCCACGATCGCGGGCGGGAAGTCGGCACGGTGCAGTCGGGCGACACCCTCCGCGACGACCGGGTGGACGCCGTCCTCCAGGGCGAGCGAGACGCGGGGGTCGGCCGCCACGTTGCGGGCCTTGACGCTGCGTGCCTCGCAGCCGATCCACCAGACGCCGTCGGCGTAGACGAACCACACCGGCGTCATGTGCGGTGAGCCGTCCCGGCGCAGCGTGCAGAGCCAGACGTTGCGGTCACGGGCGAGCCGGTCCGCGACGGCCGGCGGGAGCGGTGCGGTGGAAGGTGAGGCCATGCGACAAGTGGATCAGGTACGCGCGGAGGCCCGCTACCCGCTCACTCGCAGATCCGCCACTCCCCGTCCTCCTTGACCATCGGGAACGACTGCGTCACGTTGGTGCCGACCGCCGGGGTGAAGCGGATGGTCGTCGCCCCGCTCACCCGGCCGTTGTTGTTGGACACGTTGAGCCCGGTGATCTCGTAGCCGGTGAACTCCGGCTGGGAGGACTGCTGCCGGGTGAAGTCCGCCTCGCTGACCCGGTCGCGTACGCGGGTGCAGAGCTGCCGGTACGCGGCCGGATAGTCGCGGTCGACGATCGCCTCGGCGAACGTCTCCGCTGTGGACCGCGCCGGGCCGGTGGCTTCCTGCACGGCCCGGAAGAGGAAGAAGCCGCTGAGCACACCGCCGCAGCAGCAGATCGCCAGCACCACGCCGAGCACGATGAAGAGGGTTCGCTTGGACTTCTTCGGCGGCACCATGGCCGGCTGGTATGCCATACCCCGCAGGGTAGGGAACGCGGGCAACCGTAATCCGGATGCCCTGGTTCCGCTTCTCGACGACCATCGGTTGATGCCCGCACACCGTCCACCCGAGCCGGACGTCAGTCGCTACTACACCGAGGTCTACGTCGAGGCCGACCGGCTGGAAGGGTCGCCGCAGGGCCGGCTGGAGGCACGACGTACCCGGGATCTGCTCGCCCGCCTGCTGCCCGCCGCACCGGCCGACGTGCTGGACGTCGGCGGTGGTCCCGGGGCGTACGCGGGTCCGCTCGCCGCGGCCGGTTACCGGGTGCACCTGGTCGACCTGGTGCCCGCGCACGTGGCGGCGGCGCGGTCGGCGTACCCCCTTGTCGCCGCGTCGGTGGGTGACGCCCGCGCGTTGCCCGCGCCCGACGCGGCGGCGGACGCGACGCTGCTGCTCGGACCGCTCTACCACCTGCCGCGGCAGGCCGACCGGGTGGCCGCGCTGCGCGAGGCGGCGCGGGTGACCCGGCCGGGCGGAACGATCGTGGCGGCGGCGATCAGCCGTCACGCCGCGCTGATCGACCTGACCGTGCAGGGCCGCCTGGACGACGACAACCGGCAGTTGCTGCGCGCCGAGTACGAGACCGGGGTGAACGATCCACGCACCGGCTTCACCACCGCGTTCTTCCACCGCCCGGAGGAGTTGGCGGCCGAGTTCGTCGCGGCGGGCCTGCCCAACCCGCAGGTGTACGGGGTGGAGGGTCCGCTGTGGCCGGTGCTGAACGCGCTCGGCACCGGGCCGGACGAGCGGCTGTTCGCCGACGCGGTGGCCTGCGCCGAGACGTTCGAGCGGGACGCCGCGATCCTCGGCGCCAGCGCTCACCTGCTCGCCGTAGCGCGCCGCTGACCGCCGGGCCGGACGGCCGGCTGCTTTACGCCGGAGCGAAACTCGTCAAGCACCAAGGGTGACCAGTTGCGACAAACCATGTTATTCTCCAGCGTCAATCTATGCCGCGCGGACCCGGCCGGGTCGCAACCGGAAGGACATCTCCCCGATGCCGGTCGCTGCCGCCATGCCCCTGCCCCGGCCCACGCTGGCCCGCCCGGCGGGTGACGCGTTCAGCCTGATCTTCACGACCCTGCCCGCGCTGCTGCGGCTCACCTGTGGTCTGGTCGGCGCGATCGTCGCGCTGTCGGTGCGTACGCCGCCGGTGCGGGTGGCGCTGCTGATCCCCGCCGTCGCCGTGCTCACCGCCTGGTCGGTCTGGTACGCGTTCCGCGCGCTGCGGCACGGCATCGGCGGCGCGCTGGTCGCCGGTGACGTGGCGCTGACCACCGCCGCCGCACTCGCCGTACCGTGGCTCGTCGCGCCGGAGGTGCTGCCGGGTGAGGCGAGCTGGATCGCGGTGCTGGCCAGCTCGACAGTCATCAACGCGCAGGCCACCGCCCCGGCCCGCTGGTCCGTGCCGGCCGGCCTGCTGGTCACCGCCGCGTACGTCACCGGCACCGTGCTGGCCGGCAACCCGGCCGAGGCTCGGGCGCACGCCGGCACACTGCTGGTGCAGACCGGCAGCGCGGCGGTGATGACGGCGGTGATGCGCCGCCGGATCGCCCGCGCCGACGCCGCGTTCGCCGACTACCAGCGGCTGTCCCACGAGGCGGTGGTGGCGCGCGCCGCCCGCGAGGACGAACGGCGGCAGAACCGCGACCTGCACGACACCGTCCTGGGCACGCTCACCATGGTCGGCCTCGGTGCCGTACCCGACTCGGCGACGTTGCGCGAGCGGTGCGCGGACGATCTGCGTACCCTCACCGCCCTTGCGGGTGCGCGGACCGCGACCGCGGCCGGTGAGGCCGACCTGGACGAACGGCTGCGTGAGGTGCTCGCCGCGACGCCCGGGCCGGCGGTGACCGCGACGCTCGCGCCGTGCCGGCTGCCGGCGGAGGTCGCCACGGCGCTCGCCGACAGCGCCGCCGCCGCGCTGGCGAACGTGGCGCGGCACGCGCCGGGCGCGGCCGCGTCGCTGCGCCTGGCCCGCGAGGGCGGCGCCGTCGTGGTCGAGGTGGTCGACGACGGCCCCGGTTTCGACCCGTCCACGGTCCCGGCGCACCGGTACGGGCTGCGCGAGTCGATCCACGGCCGGATGAGCACTGTGGGCGGTCGGGCGGTGGTGACCTCCGCCCCTGGCGCCGGCACCCGGATTCGGCTGGAGTGGTCCGATGGCGAGTGAGTCGGGTACGGCGGTGACGGCCGGCCACGCGCTGCGCCCGCTGCCCCGGCCGCGGGTGGCGACGCGCTCCGGAACGGCCACCGCCCCGCCGGAGGCGCACGCGGTGGCCGACGCGTCCGACGGTGGCGCGCGGATCGCCGCGATCGTCATCGCGGCGACCTGGCACCTGGCGGTCGCGCTGCCCGCCGTGTTGCGGGCCGGGCCGGGAATGGCCTTCCCGGCCGTGGTGGCCGCGGGCTGGCTGGTGACCGCGCTGGTCGGGGTCGGAGCCGGGGTACGGCTGCTGCGCGGCGGGCTGCCGCCGGCCGGGCCGCTGGCAGTGGCGCTGCTGGGGGTGGACGCGGCGGTGGTCGCGGGGGCCGGCGACCGGTTCCTGTTCAGCACCGCCAACTGGGTGTGGGGCGGCCTGGCCTGGTTCTTCCTGCTGGTGCTCTGGCGGCGGCCGGTGCGCTGGCTGCTGCTCATGCTCGCCGCGCACGGCACGATCGCGCTGGCGGCGGTGGTGCTGTACGGCGCGACCGCACCGGCCGACCTGAGCCGCGCCGCGATGTACGTCTACGGCACCTCCACCCTGCCGGTGGCGGTCTTCGTCGGCGCGGCGGCGCTCACCGCGCAGGCCCGGGACCGGGCGGCCACCGCGGCGGCGACGCTCGCCGTGGCCGCTGAGCAGGAGGCGGCCGAGCGGGCCCGCACCGAGCGCCAGGCGCGCCTGGCGCTGGTCAGCGGCACCGCCGAGGAGGTGCTGGCCGGGCTGGCGGCGGGTGACGCCGACCCGGCCGACCCGGCGGTACGGCGGCGCGCGGTGCTGGCCGCGGCCCGGCTGCGCCGACTGATCGCCGAGTCGGACGACGTGCCGGACGCGCTGCTGCACGAACTGCGCGCGGCGGCCGACCTGGCCGAACGCAACGGACTGCCGATCGACCTGGTGTCGGTCGGCACGCCACCGGAGCTGCCGGTGGAGATCCGGCGCGGGCTGGCCGACCCGCTCACCGCGACGCTCGCCGCCGCCGAGGGCTGGGCCCGGCTCACCGTGGTGGCAGGCCAGGACGAGGTGGTGGTCAGCCTGGTAACACCGGATCACGACGGCCCGGACGAGCCGGCGACCGGCGGGGACGGGCCGGTGGAACACCTGCACGAGCGGGACGGGGAGATCAGATGGACGCAGACCCGCTGGCGGCGGACGTGAACGCCGGAACCCCGATCGGGGTGGCGATAGTGGACGACCATCCGGTGGTGATCGACGGGGTGCGCGCCTGGCTGGCCGGCGAACCGCGGTTGCGGGTGCTGGCCACCGGCGACGACCCGGACGAGGTGCTGCGGGCCGCGCCGGACGCCGAGGTGGTGCTGCTCGACCTGCGCCTGCACGGCCGGATGGTGCTGGGCAAGCTGGCCGAGCTGAGCGCAGCCGGGCGCCGGGTGGTGGTCTACTCCGAGCACAGCGACCCGCAGACCATGCTCGCCGCGCTGGACGCCGGGGCGGTCGCGTTCCTGGCCAAGCACGAGGGACGCGAGCACTGCGTGGCGACGGTGCTGGCGGCGGCGAGCGACCGGCCGTACGTGCCGCCGGCGCTGGCCGGAGCGATGGTCGGGGACGCCCGCCCGGATCGTCCGTCCCTGTCGGACAAGGAGCGCGAGGCGCTGCTGCTGTGGTTCCAGTCGATGTCGAAGGCGTCGGTGGCGCGCCGGATGCAGATCAGTGAGCACACGGTGAAGCAGTACGTCGACCGTGCGCGGATCAAGTACACCCGAGCGGGCCGTCCGGCCGCCACGAAGGCGGCGCTGCTCGCCCGGGCGATCGAGGACGGACTCGTCCGACCGGAAGATATCGGCATCTACCGGTCGCAGGCGTCGGCCGACCGGCCGACCCCCTAACAGGTGTCATGACAGTCACCCCAGGAACCGGGCACGCTCACCGGTACCGCCAACCGTCACCGGGAGGTCGTACCGTGCCGGAGGACGCCACACCTTTCTTCGTCGGGCCGCATCGGTTCGACGCCGACGGCGACCCCACCCGTCCCGTGCTCGACCGGCGCTACGAGCTGGTGCCCGAGCCGGGCGAACGCCTGCTCGGCCAGCACTGCCTGCGCGTCGCCGGTCACCTGCTCGGCCCGACCGAGGACGTCCGCTGCTGGTCGCTGCCGGCACCGGCGACGATCACCGTGACCGAGCGCCGGCTGGCGTACGTCTGCACCGGCTCGGACCTGTCGGTGGTCTCCGGGCGGGACGGCCGGGCGGCCCCCCGGCACCGGCGTCCGGTCCGGTTGTCCCGCCTGGTCAGCGGGCAGATCCGCTGGCAGTGGCCGTCCCGGCTGGAACTGGCCGAGGTGGGCGACGGCACCGCCGAGCTGCGCATCGTCTGCGACGCGCTGCGCACCATCCGGCAGCCGGCGCTGGCGCTGACCGGCCCGGTCGGTCAGGTGGCCGCGCTGGCCCGGCAGGTACGCCGCGCGGTGGCCGGTTTCCGGCTGGCGAACGCCGAACTGGTGGACCTGTCCCCGCCGGAGCGGGACGTGCTCGCCGTCCGGGTGGCCGCCTCCCCCGGCCCGACGCTGGGCACTGTGACGCTGCCGGGCTCGCTGCCGGTGGAGTTCCTGTCCCGCGACGACTACTACCGTCCGGCGGAGGCCGAGGCGTCGCCCTGGTCGTGGTCCGGCTTCCCCGCCCACGACCAGCCCGGCTCCGCCTGCTGACGACCCACGTCGGGAACCCGGCGTAGATCTTGGTAGGAAACGGCCCCTATGCGGGCCCTTTCGTACCAAGATCTCCCGCGCAGTAGGGCGAGGGCGCGGTCAGGACGCGCTGCGGGTGCGGCGCTCGGACCGGTCCAGCTCGACCGCCTCCTCCGGGGTCGGCGCGCTGCCGCCCAGGTGAGCCGGCTGCCACCAGCTGTCGTCGGGGCCGGACGGCTTGTCCGGGTACTCCCGCTGGGCCCGGTCGACCAGCGCCGACAGGCGGGTCCGCAGGTCGGCGGTCATGACCGTGGCGTCCGGGTAGGCGGCCGGGTCCATCGGCTCGCCGACGATGATGGTGATCGGCGTGTGCCGGCGGGTCAGCGTGCGCGGGCGGCCCTTGGTCCACAGCCGCTGGGTGCCCCAGAGCGCGACCGGCAGCAGCGGCACGCCCGCCTCCTGCGACATCCGGGCCGCGCCGTTCTTCAGGTCCTTCACCACGAAGGAACGACTGATCGTCGCCTCCGGGAAGACGCCGACCACCTCGCCCCGGCGCAGCGCACTAACCGCTGCGGCGTACGAGCCGGCGCCGGCGGCCCGGTTCACCGGGATGTGCTTCATGCCGCGCATCAGCGGACCGGAGACGCGGTGCCGGAAGACGCTGTCCTTCGCCATGAACCGGACCAGCCGCTTCGCCGGGTGCGCGCCGTAGCCGCAGAAGATGAAGTCCAGGTAGCTCACGTGGTTGGACGCGAGCACCGCGCCGCCGCTGTGCGGCACGTGCTCGCTGCCGGAAACATCCAGGCGCAGGTCGAGCAGCCGGAACATCGTCTTCGCGGCGGTGATCACAGGTGGGTACACGAGTTCCGACATGGCAGAACTTTACCCCGAGTAGGTTACGCGACCGTAGGGCCGATCTGCCCTCGGCAGACCCGGGTCGCGCACCGCCCCGGGTGCGGCGACGATGGCGTCATGACCGAACGCGCGGTGCTGCTCTGGATCCACGGCGGAGGCTGGCGGGCCCGCGCCGAGGAGGACGGGGCGGCCCTCGCGTCGCTCGGGCTGCGCGTGGTCGAGGCCACGTACCGGTTCTCCCACCAGGCGCGCTGGCCCGCCCAGCTCGACGACGTCCGCGACGCGGCCCGGGCCGCCCGGGCCGCGGCGGGCGGCCTGCCGCTGCTGGTGGCCGGTGACTCGGCCGGCGGGATGCTGGCCCTTCAGCTCGGCCTGCGCGGGGTGGACCGGCCCGGCGACGTGGCGGGCGTGCTCGCGTACTGGGCCCCCGTGGACCCGCTCGACCCGGAGCAGCGGCGCCGGCGCGCCCCCGGCGACGACCCGTGGACCGACCTGCTGGGCCACCCGCCGGCCGCCGGCGACCCGGCCACCGTCGGCGCGACAGTCGCCACCCACATCGGCTCCGGCGTGCCGGTGCTGCTGGTGCAGGGCCGCGACGACGTGGCAGTGCCGGCCGCCCAGCCGGTGGAGCTGACCGGCCGGCTGCTCGCCGCCGGTCACCCGGTGCATCTGTGGCTCACACACGGCGGTCACGCGCTCGACCTGGCCCGTCCCGACCTGCTCGCGGCCGCCGCCGCGTTCCTGGACAGCGTCCTGCCCGCAGGCGCGGGCGACTAGGTTCGAGGCATGCCCGACCTCGCCGCGATCGTCATCCACTGCCGCGACCCCTACCTGCTCGCCCCGTTCTGGAGTGCGGTCACCGGGCTGCCGGTGGTCGAGGCCGACCGGGTGAAGCTCGCCGAGGGCACGCTCGCGCCGACGGAGGCGGTGCTGCTGCGCGACCCGCACGGGCGGCGCCCGGACCTGTGGATCAGCCCGGCCGAGACGCTGCCGGAGCCCGGCCGGATCCACCTGGACCTGGTCGGCGACGCCGAGGAGCGGGCCGCGGTGCTGGAGGCGGGCGCGACGGTCGTGCGTGAGCTGCCGCGCTGGACCGTGCTGGCCGACCCGGAAGGTAACGAGTTCTGCCTGCTCCCGCCGAACGAGGCGCACGACGCGTCGCCGCCCGGGCACTGACCGGGCTCAGTCGGCCAGTTCCTCGAGGTCGAGCCGGCCCCTGGCGAACGCGTCCACCCGGCCCCACCGGCCCGGGATGTCAAGCACCTCGATCCGTCCCATGCCCACCGGCAGCCGCGGGTCGACAGCCAGGTGCTGCTCGTGCGGCTCCAGCCCGAGCATGGTGCGCAACAGCAGCAGCGGCGCACCGGTGGACCATGCCTGCGGGCTGCACGCGGTCGGGTACTCCACCGGGAACTTGGTCAGCTCGCGCTGGTAGCCGCCGAACGCCTCCGGCAGCCGGCCGTCGAAGTAGGTGGCCGCGTCGAGGATGCCGTTGGCGACCGTGGCGGCCTCCTCGGCGAAGCCGTACCGGCGCAGACCCCAGGCGACGAACGAGTTGTCGAACGGCCAGATCGTGCCGTTGTGGTAGCCGATCGGGTTGTAGCGGACCTCGCCCTCGGCCAGCGTCCGCACCCCCCAGCCGGACCAGAGCCGGGGACCGACCAGATGCTCGGCGACCTTCGGCGCCCGCTCGTCGTCCACGATCCCGCTCCACAGCAGGTGACCCATGTTGGAGCTGAGCACGTCGCACTGACGCCCGTCCGGGTCCAGCGCGAGCGCGTAGAAGCCGCGGTCGGCGACCCACCAGTCGTTGTTGAAGCGCCGCTTCAGCTCCGCCGCCTCGCGCTCCAGCTGATCGGCGTACGCGGGGTCGCCCCAGAACAGCCGGGCCATCCGTGCGGCCCGTGTCTTCGCGTCGTACGCGTACCCCTGCACCTCACAGGTGGCACGGGGGAACGGCGGCAGCGTGCCGTCGGCGTACGAGATGGAGTCCCACGAGTCCTTCCAGCACTGGTTCTCCAGGCCGGTGTCGGTGTTGCGCCGCTCGTACCAGATGTAGCCGTTGCCGAGCAGGTCGGCGTAGTCGTCGATCCACTTCAGCGCGGACCGGCACTCCTGTTCCAGCTCCTTCACAAGCGCGCCGTCGCCGCTCCACCGCTCGTACTCGTCGAGCAGCACCACGAACAGCGGCGTCGCGTCCACCGAGCCGTAGTACGGCGAGTGCGGCTGCTCCTCGAACGCCGCGGTCTCGCCGTACCGCATCTCGTGCAGGATCCGGCCCGGGTCCTCGTCCCGGAAGTCGTCGAACCGGGTGCCCTGGAGCGCGCCGAGGATTCGCAGCGTGGTCTTCGACATCTCCGGCGCGAACGGCAGCACCTGCAGGCAGGTGAGGATGCTGTCCCGGCCGAACATGGTCATGAACCAGGGCAGGCCGGCCGCCGGCAGCGTCTGCCCGCCCAGCGACAGCGGCGAGAAGCGCAGCGCCGCGAGGTCGACGAGGCTCCGCCGGTACGTCGCGGCGAGTTCCTCGTGCTCGCTGTTCAGCTTCGGGGCCCGGCTGATCCACTCCTCCAGGTCGTGCTGGAGCGCGAGCCGCTCGGTGCCGTGCGCGCGCAGCCCCATCCGCAGGTCCCGGCCGCCCGGGCCGATCGCGAACGTCTGCACGTCGATGACGGCGTCCCACTGCTCGTTGGGTTCCAGCCGGATGCTCCAGGCGAAGCCACGCTGGTCGTAGCGGGCCGGCTGGTTGGCGGAGACGAGCGTCTCGCGCCGGAAGTTGCCGCGCCGGTAGCCCAGGCGCAGCCGGTCCGACTCGGCCTCGGCGTAGTGCTCGCCCTTCTTGTTCAGGATCTCGTCCTTGACCTGGAACAGGTCGGCGAAGTCGGACCCGGCGTCCATCCGGATCTCCAGGTCGACCGGCTTCTCGTCGTGGTTGAGGATGGTCAGCGTCTCGCGGAAGCTGCCGCCGACCGCCCGTTCCCGGATGACCGACAGCTTCGCGTCGACGTAGTGCGTGGCCATGCCGGGCACCAGGAAGAACCGGGCCTCGTAGTACTGGAGGTCGTCGTAGGACAGCGCGTTGAGGCGCTCGCCGTTGACGGTGAGCACCCACTTCGACAGGTAGCGCGTGTCGAGCGAGAACAGGCCGGTCGGCTCGCTCGGGGTGGCCTCGATGTCGCCGGTGTCCTCGCTGACCACGAACGTGTTGCCGTCCAGGATCCGGACGGTGTTGCCGCTGCCGGGCATCAGGCACCCCTCCCGCCGAACGTGTGGTGCGGTCCCCGGGAGTCCGGCGGGCCGGGGAAGACCCGCTCGACCTGAAGCACGAGCCGCAGGTCGCCGACGACAGTCATGTCGCCGCGCAGCAGCGCCGCGATGGCGTTCTCCTCACCACCGACCAGCTCGGCGAACAGGCGCGGCTCGGTGCCCACCACCGTGTCCGCCTCGCCGTCCTCCTGCCGGACCCGCAGCTTGCCGTGATCGATCTCCAGCAGCCAGTGCGTGGTGTGCGGACCCTCGTGCAGGTCGAAGCGGAGCGTTCCGGATGTCTTGACCAGCAGGGGCTCGAACCCCCGCCGATCCAGGTCCTCGAAGAATCTCGTGGTCATGTCCACCATCCGGGCGACTCCTCCCGCGTCCGCGGTCTCCCTGTCCGTGGGCCGTGTCCCCACCCGATCCGGCGCCAACCTCGCCCGAAGCGGGTGAACGCGGCGCCACCGCGCGCACGCGCGACGCCGGCCCCCGAACCGGGAGCCGGCGTCATCGCGGCGGACAGGTCAGTTGTTGGGGTCGTCGGCGCTGATGTCCGCGAGCACCGACTGGGGTTCCCGCTCCACCGCCAGGTCACCCATCGAGATCAGGCCGATCAGGCGGCCGTCGTCGACCACCGGGAGGCGGCGGACCGCGTACGTGCGCATCAGGTCGGCGGCGGCCACCGCGTCGTCGTACTGGCTCACCGTCACCACGTCCTTGCTGGTGATCTGGTTGAGCCGGGTGGCGGTGGGGTCCATGTTCTCGGCCACGCCCCGTACCGTGATGTCCCGGTCCGTCACGATGCCGACCACGTCGTCGCCGTCGGTCACCACCACGTCGCCGATGGCGCTGTCGCGCATCTCCTGCGCCGCGGCGATGAGCGTGTCGTTGCCGTCCATCGTCACCAACCGGGTCGTCATGAACTCTCCGACCGTTGTCATGGTGCTTCCCCTCTCGGTGTCGGCACGGCCGTCTACCCGCCGCCGCAGGCGGGGTAACGCCGGCGTCACCGCCGGTGGCGCAGGCGCCGGCGCAGGTCGTAGAAGCCGTTGCTGGACAGCCCGTAGAAGATCGGCAGCAGCAGGAGCACCACCAGCGCCGCCGGCACGCTCAGCAGCACGCCCACCAGACCGGCGATCGCGTACGCGAGCACGCCGAGCAGCGCCCGGACGCGTTCGGCCTCGAAGAACCGGGCGGGGACGTGCGCCTCCAGCAGTTCCCGGTGCCGGCTCAGGTAGTGGTAGAGCCACAGCCAGGTCACCGACAGGATCACGCCGACCAGCGCGTACGCGGACACGGCGACCCGCTCGTCGAAGACGTCGCCCTCCTCTACGGCGCGGGAGACGAGCGCGGTGACGAACGGCAGCAGTGCCACGCTGAACAGCACGCCGAGGTTCGCCCAGTGCAGTCCCCGGTCGGCGCAGCGGACCCGGTGGAACGTCCCCTTGTGGTTCAGCCAGTTGACCGCCACGTACAGGTAGGACGTGACGTAGGCGAGGTAGACCGGCCACTGGTCGAGCAGCGCGCGCAGCATCCCGCCCGGCGCCGTCTCGGGCACCCGCAGGTCGAGCACCAGCAGCGTGATGACGATGGCGAAGACCGCGTCGCTGAACCCGATCGCCCGGCCCGTGTCCGAACGCATCCCGGCGGCTTCGGTGTCCCCTTCGGCCGTCATCCGCACCTCCGCCTGCCGGCGCGGGCGGCCGGCGACCCGGCGGGCATACCCGCTGAGCGGGTGTCCGTGCCGGGTGGCCCGGCACGGACGCCCGCGGGGTCAGCGCTCGGCAGCGACCAGCTCGGCGAGCTGCACGGCGTTCAGCGCCGCGCCCTTGCGCAGGTTGTCGTTGGCGCAGAACAGCGCGAGCCCGTGCTCGACGGTCTCGTCGGCCCGGATCCGGCCGACGTACGTCGGGTCCTGCCCGGCCGCCTCCAGCGGCGTCGGCACGTCGCGCAGCGCCACGCCGGGCGCGCCGTCGAGCAGTTCGCGGGCCCGGGCCGGGTCGATCGGCCGGGCGAACCGGGCGTTGATCTGCAGCGAGTGGCCGGTGAAGACCGGGACGCGCACGCACGTGCCGGAGACCTTGAGGCCGGGGATCTCCAGGATCTTGCGGCTCTCGTTGCGCAGCTTCTGCTCCTCGTCGGTCTCGAACGAGCCGTCGTCGACGATCGAGCCGGCGAGCGGGAGCACGTTGAACGCGATCGGGCGGGCGAACGAGCGCGGCGCCGGGAACTGGACCGCCGACCCGTCGAAGGCGAGCCCGGCGGCGTCCTCGGCCACCTTGCGTACCTGCTCGTCCAGTTCCGCCACGCCGGCCAGGCCGGCGCCGGAGACCGCCTGGTAGGTGGCGACGACGAGGCTGACCAGCCCGGCCTCGTCGTGCAGCGGGCGCAGCACCGGCATGGCGGCCATCGTGGTGCAGTTCGGGTTGGCCACGATGCCCTTCGGGCGGTCCGCGATCGCGTGCGGGTTGACCTCGGCCACCACCAGCGGCACCTGCGGGTCCATCCGGAACGCCGAGGAGTTGTCGATCACCACGGCGCCGGCCTCGGCGACCCGGGGAGCCAACTCCTTCGCGGTGGCCTTGCCCGCCGAGAAGAGCACGATGTCCAGGCCGCGGTAGTCCGCGGTGGCCGCGTCCTCCACGGTGACCTCGCCGTCGCGCCAGGGCAGCGTGCGCCCGGCCGACCGGGCCGAGGCGAACAGGCGCACCTGCTCCGCCGGGAACTCGCGCTCCGCCAGCACCTGCCGCATGACGCCACCGACCTGGCCGGTGGCTCCCACAATGCCGATCCTCATGCCCGCGAGGCTACCCAGCCGGGCGGTGCGGGTGGGAAACGTTTCCCACCGCGCGGATGCGGGGCGACGGGAATCACAGGCCCGCCGCCCCGTCCGGTCACGCGTGGTCGACCACCTCGCCGAGACCGCTGGCGACCAGCTCGTCCCGGATGACCGCCGCGTCCCCCTCGATCACCATGGTCAGCGACTCGGGGTGCAGGTAGGTCGCCGCGGCGGCGGAGACGTCCTCGACGGTCGCCGCGAGCAGCTGCTCCCGCAGCCGCGCGTGGTAGTCGTCCGGCAGGTCGTGCACGACCAGCGTGGTCAGGGCCGCGGCGATCGCCCGCGGGCTCTGCAGTTCGACCGAGAGCTGCCCGGCCCGCCAGGAGCGCGCCACCTCCAGCTCGTCCTCGGTGACGCCGGTGAGCCGGGTACGCGAGATCTCGCCCACCGACTCGACGAGCGCCGGGGCGGTCACCGCGGTCTGCACGCCGGAGCTGACCGCGAACCGGCCGAACCGCCGGGACGAGGCGAAGTCGCCCCGGATCCCGTACGTGTAGCCGCGCACCTCGCGGATCAGGTGGTTGAGCCGGGACGTGAACGCGCCGCCGAGCACGGTGCCGGCGAGCGTCATCGGCACGTGGTCCGGGTGGGCGCGGTGCGGGGACGGGTGGCCGAGCCGCAGCGTCGACTGCACCGAGCCGGGCCGGTCGACCAGGATGATCCGGCGCTGCCCGGCCAGCGGCACGTCGATCGGGCCGCCGCGTTCCACCGGACCGCCGCCGGCCCCGGCGAACGCCGTCGCGGCGAGCGCGTCCAGGTCGATCCGCTCCAGGTCACCGGCGACGACGAGCGTGCCGGGGCGGATGAACCACTCCGAGTGGAAGACGGTGACGTCGTCGACCTCGAGCGCGGCCACGCTGTCCGGGTCGCCGTAGAGCGGGCGGCCCCACCGGTGCTCCGCGCCGAACAGCTCGGCCCGCAGCACCGCGTCGGCGCGCGGGCCGGGGTTGGCCCAGTCCATCCGCAGCGCTGTCGCCTCGTCGTCGCGTACGCGCCGCACGTCGGCCGGGTCGAGCCGGGGCGTACGGACCGCCTCGGCCAGCAGCTCCACGGCGGCGGTCAGCCGGTCCACCGGCACCTGCACGCTCACCTGGAACGAGTCCCAGTCCAGCCCGGTCGACAGCTCGGTGCCGAGCGCCTCGATGGCCAGCGCGTACGCGGTGGCGTCCCGCTGCGCGGTGCCCTCCTCCAGCGCCTTGGCCAGCACCGCGCCGAGGCCCTCCTTGCCGACCGGCTCCCGGCCCGCGCCGCCGTCGAGCAGCAGCAGCGCGACGGCGAGGTTCTGCCCGGGCAGGTGCGCGGCGACCACCTGACCGCCGGCCACCGTCCGCCGGACCACCTGCGGGAACCGGTAGGCGCGGGCGGTGCCGGGGCCGGGACGGGTGGCGATCAGCGACATCACTTCTCCTCGGGCAGGTAGGTCAGGATCACCCGGTCGGCGGCGCCGAGCAGCTCGGCGGCCTGCTCGGCGATCTGCTCCGCGGTCACCGCGAGCCAGGCCGGCAGCCGGTCGGCCGCGCGCGCCGGGTCGCCGAACTGGGTGGCGTACCGGCCGAGCGTGTCCGCCCGCCCGTCCACGGTGGACATCTGCCGCCACCACATGGTGCTCAGCAGTGCCTTGGCGCGGTCCAGCTCGGCGGCGGTCACCGGCACCGTGGCCAGCTCGTCGACCACCTCGGCGAGCCCGTCGCGCAGCCGCTCGGCGCTCACCCCGGGCCGGGCCGTGGCGGTGGCGATCAGCGGGGCGGGCGCGTGCGCCAGGTCCACCCCGTACGCGCCGACCAGGTCCGGCTGGGCGATCCGCTCACCGTCGGCGAGCCGCTGGTAGAGCCGGCTGCCCCGGCCGCTGCCGAGCACCGTGGCCAGCACCGTCGTCACGTCGTACCCCTGGGTGCCGAACGGGTGGGTGCGGTGCGCGACGTAGACGCGGGGGGCGGGCACGTCGGCGGTGACCGTCTCCACCGCCGGAGCGCCCGTGGCGGGCACCGTGCGGCCGTCCGGCGCGGCCGGGATGTCGGCCCGCGCGGCCAGGCCGCCGAAGTACTTGTCGGCGAGCCCGAACACCTCCGCCGCTTCGGTGTCGCCGACCACGGTGAGGACCGCGTTGTTCGGCGCGTAGTAGGTGCTGTGGAACTCCTGGAAGGTGGCCAGGTCGGCGGCGTTCAGGTCGGCCATCGACCCGATCGTCGCGTGGTGGTACGGGTGGCCCGGCGGGTAGAGCAGCGGCAGCAGGCGCAGCCACGCGTCGCCGTACGGCACGTTCTCGTAGCGCTGGCGGCGCTCGTTCTTCACCACGTCGCGCTGGTTGTCCAGCGTCTCCTGGGTCAGCGCCGGCACCAGCCCGCCCATCCGGTCGGCCTCCAGCCAGAGCGCCAGTTCCAGGTGCTCGGCCGGGACCGTCTCGAAGTAGTTGGTCCGGTCCGGGTTGGTGGTCGCGTTGAGCGAGCCGCCCGCGCCCTGGATCAGCTTCATGTGCTCGGTCTTCGCCACGTTCACCGAGCCCTCGAACATGAGGTGCTCGAAGAGGTGCGCGAAGCCGGTCTGTCCCGCCGGCTCGTGGCGTGAGCCCACGTCGTACCAGAGGTTGACCGCCACGGCCGGGGCGGTGCGGTCCTCGCTCACCACCACGCGCAGGCCGTTGTCCAGTCGGGTCGTCTCGATCGGCCAGGGGAAACCGCTGTCGGGCATGAGACGACGCTATCCGATCCCGGCGGCGGAAAGGTGACACGCGCGCCGGAGCATCGTCGGTGCGCGCCGGGGTACCCGTGCGGGCATGGCCGCCACCGCACCCTCCGCCGTCGAGCGCGCCGCCGCCGCGCTGGCCCGGCTCCGGCACGCCCGGCTGCTGCACCCGGCCGGGCGCACGTTCGCCGGCGAGACCCGGATCTGGGGTACGCCGGGACCGCCGACCGGGGTGCCGCTGCTCGACCTGCCGGGCCGGTGGCCGGCCACGATCCGCCTGTCCAAGGGCGTGCCGACGCCGGGTGCCTGGCCGGACGTGCTGGGCGTGGCGGTACGGCTGCACCGCGACCCGGAGCCGCCGGTGGACCTGCTGTGGAGTTCCAGCGGCGCCGCGCCGGTGCTGCGGAACCTGCCGCTGCCCCGGCGGCGCTTCACCGGGACGTACACGTCGATCATGCCGTTCCGGGCCGGCGGGCGGCGGCTGTTCCTGGCCGTGCTGGCCGACCCGGAGTCACCCGACCTGGGTCGCGGCCTGGCCGAGGCGGGCGCGGCGGTCGCCGCAGACGAGCCCCGCCTGGTGCTGGCGGTGGCCTCGGCGGTCGGCCGGTGGCGGCCGTTCGGCGAGGTACGCCTCGACGACGAGCGCGGCGCCGCCGAGGACGCCGCGCTCGCGTTCGACCCGATCGGCAACGTGCCGCCGGGGTTGCGTCTGGCCGGCCCGCTGGCCCGGCTGCGGAACGACAGTTACCGGGGTTCCCGCCGGGCCCGGGGCGCCGGGCTCAGTCGGGCGGCTCGACGGGGGTGACGGTCTGCTCGGAGGTGCGGTGCTCCAGCACCGTGTCGGGGGCGGCGTTCTGGTCCGCCTCGCGGATGTCGGACTCGGTGAGAATCGCGTCGGCCTGCGCCTCGGCGTCGTCGCTGCCCGCCGCCGCCTCCTCCGGCAGCAGATGCGCTCGGGACTCGATCCGTTCCTGGTCACTCGGGTCGTGGCTCGTGGTCATGCCGATCACATACCCCGCGTTCCGCACTTCGGAACGACAGCGGGCTTTCCGCCGCGCGTCGGGTACGCTGGCCGACGTGACGCGGTCGTATCGATGGTTTAGGCAGCCGGCTGGAGGAGCCGGTGACTCGACCATGAGCTGACGTCACCACCTCTTCGAGCCGGCCGGGCAGGGATTCTTTTCCCTGCCCTTTCGTATGCGAGCAGCCGGCTCGATCCCCCGGACCCGGCACGGGGGCACGGTCGGCGGAAGGAATCCCCACCGTGACCACGTCCCAGGACGCCCATCGGGTCATCGACCAGCGCATCGACCGTGTGGTGCCGCTGACCACCCCGGCCCTGCTGCACCACCACCTGCCGCTCGACACCCCGCTGGCCGAGGCCGTCGTGGCGGGCCGCCGTGCCGTCGGCCGGGTGCTGGACCGCGCCGACGACCGGCTGCTCGTCGTCGTCGGCCCCTGCTCCGTGCACGACCCGGCCGCCGCCCTGGAGTACGCGGGCCGGCTGCGCGAGGCCGCCGCCCGGGTCGCCGACGACCTGCTCGTGGTGATGCGTGTCTACTTCGAGAAGCCGCGTTCGACTGTGGGCTGGAAGGGCCTGATCAACGATCCGGCGCTGGACGGCTCCGGCGACGTGAACACCGGTCTGCGTACCGCGCGGGCGCTCCTGCTCGACGTGCTGCGGCTGGGCCTGCCGGTGGGCTGCGAGTTCCTCGACCCGATCACCCCGCAGTACATCGCGGACACGGTGGCCTGGGGCGCGATCGGCGCGCGGACGGTGGAGAGCCAGGTGCACCGGCAGCTCGCCTCCGGGCTGTCCATGCCGATCGGCATGAAGAACCGCCCGGACGGCAGCATCGCCACCGCCGTGGACGCGATCCGGGCAGCAGGGGTGCCGCACGTGTTCCCCGGCATCGACGTCTCCGGCACCCCGGCGATCATGCACACCCGGGGCAACGCGGACGGGCACCTGGTGCTGCGCGGCGGGGGCGGCCGGCCGAACTACGACGCGGAGTCGGTGGCCGGGGCGCTGGAGCTGCTGCGGGCCGCGGGCCTGCCGGAGCGGGTGGTGGTCGACGCCAGCCACGCCAACAGCGGCAAGGACCACCGCAACCAGCCGCTGGTCGCCGCCGACGTGGCCGCCCAGCTCGCCGCCGGTCAGCGCGGGATCGCCGGCATCATGCTGGAGAGCTTCCTGGTGCCCGGCCGGCAGGACCTGGACCCGACCCGGGAGCTGGCGTACGGCCAGTCGGTCACCGACGCCTGCATCGGCTGGGACACCACGGCCGAGGTCCTGGAGCACCTGGCCCAGGCCGTCCGGGCCCGCCGGGCCACGCTCCCGGCCCGGGCCTGAGCGGGGTTGGGGCGAGTTTGACCGGTTCGGTGCCGGGTAGGTGGTCGGCGTGACCGATGACGCGCCCGTGACCGAGCAGCCCGACACGCGGCCGCTGGACGACCTGCTCGACGACATCTACCACGGCCAGGAGCGGATCACCCAGGCGGACATCTACCGCCGGGCGGTGGCCGCCGAACTCCCCGCGGAGCTGCTCACCCGGATCGCCGCGCTCCCCCAGGGCGAGTACGCGGCGGACGAGGCGGCCGATCTGCTGGGCGGCACGGTCGCCTGAGCCCCGCCGACGAGAGGACGCGAGATGACCGACCGCAACCCCGACCACGAGCACCTGGCGGCGCTCGGCCAGCCCCCGGAGGGCGTCGACACGCTGCCGGAGCCGGACTTCGCCAACGAGCACGACCGCACCGCCGTGGACCGGGACGTCGTCACCGGCGAGGACGAGGACGAGCGGGAGCCGGAGGCGTCGCGCGGCTGGGCCGGCGAGGACCACGGCACCACCCCCACCTGACGGTGGGAGACACGGAAAGGGGGCCGGCGCGTGCCGGCCCCCTTTCCGTGTCCACGTCTCACGCCTCGTGGCGACCGCCCTCGGCCGCCTGCTGGGCGACCGCGTACCCCATCTGGAGGAAGTCGGAGGCGGCCACCGCGGTCAGCGCGGTGGCGACCAGCCGGGTCAGCCGGGGCGCCAGCACCAGGCCGCCGGTGAGCCCGGTGGCCACCCAGACCGCCAGACAGAACGGGCAGCTCACCAGCTCGCCGAGCGCGTGCCGGGTCGGGCTGCCCTCGTCGCGGACCTGCTCCATCACCTCGCCGCTGCCGATCGGGTGGTCGTAGCGGGTGAACGGCGCCCGCAGCGGACTGGTGATCGCGTCCTTGGACAGCAGCCGGCTGAGCTTGTGCGTGGCGATCGAGAGCAGCACCACGTCCGCCGGCGTGGGCCGCTCGGGCACCGGCCGGCCGGTCGCCCGGACCAGGCCGACGAGCGCGGCCGTCACACCCGCGTACGTGCCCATCGCCTTCAGGTAGCCCTCCAGCGGCCGATGCTCGTGCGGCGCGTACGCCTGGCGCAGGCGCGCCACCTTCTGCTTCAGGCCACTCCCGGTCAACCCGGCCTCCTCGTGCTCGTCGTGCGGCCGGGCTCAGCCGGCGGTCAGGTTGTCGGCCACCTCGCGGTCGAGGTTGGCCAGGATCTCGTCGGCCAGGTCGTGGTCCGGCCCGGCCAGGTCCAGCCGTACCCGGGCGCCGCCCGCGCCGGCCGGCTCCACGTCGATCTCGGCGGACCAGTCCGCGGCGCTCCACCGGGCCCGCATGTCGTCGGCGTCGACGACCTCCACCCGGCAGGTGCCGGAGGTGCGCAGCCGCTCGGGCAGCCAGGCCGAGGAGCGGTCCGGATCAGTGGCGGTGTTGAACACCACCTCCGGCGGCGCGGACATGCCGCGCTCGGCGTGGCTGGCCATCAGGCGTCCCGCAGCCGGCTCGGGTCGACCTCCCGGCCGGGGTGCCGGGCCAGGTACTCCGTCTCCAGCTCGGCGGTGCGCCGCAGGTGGTTGGCGAGCGCCGAGTCGGTGGCGTGGCGCAGCGTGTCCAGCCGGGTGCGGTGCAGGCTCTGCATCTCCCGGACCAGGTCCTCGTCGCCCAGCTCCACCGGGTCCACCCCGAGCTGCTCGCCGTCGACGGTGCGGGCGTGATCGCCGTCCCACTCCGCGACCCGCTGTTCCGGGCTCGCGTCCCGGCGTACCGATTCGGTCATCGTCGCCCCCTCGTCTCGTTCGGGTTGGCACCTGTTCGGATGCCCAGCGGGCGTGCCACCAAACCACCGCCCGGACTACGACGCCGTGTCGGAGAAGCCCGGCGGCCCCGGTACTCTCGTGGGCATGAATCGGCTCTGGACACCGGCGTGGATCGTCCGCCACGTGGCCATGGTCGTGCTGGTGGCGGGTTGCCTCGGGATGGGCTGGTGGCAGGTCACCCGCGCCGCCGGGGGGAACGCGATCAGCTTCGGTTACGCGATCGAGTGGCCGGTGTTCGCCGGCTTCGTGGTCTTCGTCTGGTGGCGTGAGGTCCGCCAGACGCTGCGCGCGACGCCGCCGGGCGACGCGCAGCCGGCGGCCGATCCGGCGCCGTCGGCGGCTGCCGGCACCGAGCCGGTCGCCACCACCCCTGCGGTACGCCGGCCGGTGCGCGTCGTGCGGACGCCGGCCGCCCCGGCCGACGGGGCGGACGACGCCGAGCTGGCCGCGTACAACAGCTACCTATCCTGGTTGAACGCCAATCCGGGCGCCCGGCCCGGCGACTATCCCGGCTGAGGCCGGTGCGGAAGGACGGACGACGGTGGGCGGAGCCCTTACCCGGTACCGCGTGATCGCCTGGATCGTGGGCGTGGCGCTCGTGGTGCTGGTCCTGATCGGCATGCCGCTGAAGTACGGCTTCGACAACCCGAGCGTTGTCGCAGTGGTCGGCGTGGCGCACGGCTGGCTGTACATGCTCTATCTGGCGCTCACGTTCGACCTGTCGCGCCGGGCGAACTGGCCGCTGAAGCGGATGCTGCTGGTGATGCTCGCCGGCACCGTGCCGTTCGTCTCGTTCTACGCCGAGCGGCGGGTGAGCCACTGGGTGGCCGCCGAGGCCCGGCCGCGTACGCCGGAGCCGGTCGCGGGCTGACCGCCGGTCACCGGGCCGGTCGCCACGGCTCGGCCGCCGGCGGGTCGGCCCAGCCGCCCAGCCGCGCCGCCTCCCGGGCCCGCCCCAGCGCGCGGGCGACCTGGCCGAACTGCCGCTCGTCGTCGCTGCTGAACAGCAGCACCTCGGTGCCCCGGACCCGGCCCCACAGCTCGTGCGCCGGGGGCCGTACGCGGTCGCCGATCAGCACCAGCAGCATCGGCACCAGCCCGACGGCGCCGAGCAGGAGGTACGCCCCGGCGGTGAGCCGGTGCAGGCCGCCGGTGAAGCCGAGCAGCAGGCCGACCGCGGCGATCATCGCGGCGGACACGGCGACGGCCCGGATCGCGAGCCGGTCGTGCGGCCCGCGGTCGATCCGGAGCTGGGTGATCTCGGCCACCGGCCAGGTGTTGCGGCCGACGGTGAAGCGCTCGGCGGTGACGACGATGCCGGGCCGGGCGTAGAGCAGCCTGGGTCCGGCCGGTCGCGGCGAGCGGGGCGGCTGGGTGGCGGAGCGGTCGGTCTGCACGGCGGCCTCCCGGGAGCAGGGATCCCGTGGTGGGATTTCCCGTCCGGGCTTCATTGTGTTTGCCTCGCGCCACCTGACCTCGGGGTTTCGGCTGTCGCGGGGTGACCGGCCCGCCCGCGCCCGCCGGAAACAGAGAAAGATTTCCGTCTTTGTCATGACTTCGCCTGGCGTGGCCTGGCGACATCCGCCCAGAACGACGAATCGGGCGAGTCGCCTCATCCACCCACCGGCTCCCCCTCATCACTTTCCGCCACTTTGCCAACTTTCGCCCCTGCTTGAACTCCCGGCTACTGCGATCACGGGTTAGGTTGTCCAGGTCGGCCCGGTCGACAGCCGTCCACCCGGACGGCCCCGGGCCGGTGTCGCCGGGTCGCGAACGCGCCCGGCGACCGGTGGGAGAGGAGCTTTCCGCTCTTGTCGTCCTTACGGATGCTGCTCCGCTCGCTGGCGGTGGCCGGCCTCTCGGCCGCGTTGCTCGCCCCGGCGCAGGTGGCCCGGGCCGAGCCGACCCCCGCCGAGCTGACGAAGCAGATCGAGAAGTCCTCGACTGAGCTGGAGCGAATCGTCGAGTCCTACAACAAGCTCAACGAGGACATCAAGGCCAACAAGGCCACCGCGGCCAAGTTGGAGGCCCGCATCGGGCCGCTGCAGGAACAGGCCGAACGCAGCCGCGCCGATGTGGGCGTCCTGGCCGCGACGGCGTACAAGACCGGTGGCATGCGCACCGCGGCGGCCCTGCTGGACCCGGGCGGCCAGGCCACCCTGCCGGAGCGGCTGGGCACGCTCGACCAGCTCACCCGCCAGCGGCAGCGCACCATCAACAGCTTCACCGCCGACCAGAAGCGGCTGATCGACCAGAAGACCGCGCTGGACGTCACGCTCGCCCGGGAGGCGGCGCAGGCCAAGCAGCTCAAGTCCGCGAAGACGCGGATCGAGGCGGACCTGTCCGACCTCTACGAGATGCGGCGCAAGGCGTACGGGCGGGCCACGGAGGCACCTGGCAACCCCAGCTCGGCGGGCAAGCCGCCGGCCGTCTCCGGCGACGCCGGCACGGCGGTGCGATACGCCTACGGCGCGGTCGGCAAGCCCTACGGCTACGGCCAGGACGGCCCCGGCAGCTACGACTGCTCCGGACTGACGCTCGCCGCCTGGCGGGCGGCCGGGAAGTCGTTGCCGCACAGCGCGGCGCAGCAGTGGGGAGCCACCACGCGGATCAGCCGCAGCCAGCTGCAACCGGGTGACCTGGTGTTCTACTCCGGGCTAGGGCACGTGGCGCTCTACGTCGGCAACGGCCAGATCATCGACGCGCCCAGCGCCGGACGCAACGTCAGCAAGCGCGGCATGAACATCATGACGATCGCCGGCTACGGCCGGGTCTGAGCACCGCGAAGACGGCGAACGGCCGGCGTCCCCCTGTCGGACGCCGGCCGTTCGCCGTTCATTGTTACCAGGTCAGGCCGCCTGGAGCCCCTCCGCGCGAGCCAGCTCACGCAGCCGGCCGAGAGCCTGGATCTCCAGCTGGCGGATGCGCTCCCGGGAGAGCGAGAACCGCGACGCGACCTCGGTCAGCGAGTGCTCGCGCCCGTCCTCCAGGCCGTACCGGGCCCGCATGATGCCGGCGGAACGGTCGTCGAGGTGGTTGAGCAGACCCTCGATCCGCTGCCGCTCCAGGCCGGTGAGCACGATCTCCTCCGGCGACGGCGCGTCGCTGTCGGCGACCAGGTCACCGAGGTTGGTGTCGCCGTCGTCACCCACCGGGGTGTCCAGCGAGACGGTGTCCTGCGACCAGCGGACCAGCTCGTTCACCCGCTCGACGGTGACGCCGAGCGCGGTCGCGATCTGCTCCGGCTCCGGGTCGCTGCCCAGCTCACGGGTGAGCTGCCGGGCCACGTTGCGCATCCGGTTGACGTCCTCGACCAGGTGCACGGGCAGCCGTACGGTCCGCTCCTGCTGGGCGATCGCCCGGCTGATGGCCTGGCGGATCCACCAGGTCGCGTAGGTGGAGAACTTGAATCCGCGCTCGTAGTCGAACTTCTCGACCGCCCGGACCAGGCCGGTGTTGCCCTCCTGGATCAGGTCCAGCATGGGCATCCCGGAGCGCACGTAGCGCCGGGCGATCGACACGACCAGTCGCAGGTTCGCGCGGATGAACAGATCCTTCGCGCGCTCACCCTCGGCGACCAGCCGCTCCAGGTCCTCCCGGTCGGCGCCCTCGGGGATCCGGTCCTCTTCGAGCAGGTGCTCGGCGTAGAGGCCGGCCTCGATCGCCTTGGAGAGGTCGACCTCCCGGGCGGCGTCGAGCAGCGGCGTCCGGGAGATCTCGTGCAGGTAGACGCCGACCAGGTCCCGCTCCTCGGCGACCTCGTCGGTACGCATGCCGATGTTCTTGTCCACGATTGCCACGGTCCCCTCGCTCGCGCCGGTTGCCCGGTTCCTTGCCATCCCCACGTTCATCAGCCCTCCCCGTAACCTCCGCTGTGCCCGTAGGTGCTGACACCTACACAACAGATGTGACGCGTCGGGGATTCCATGTCGTGAGTCGAAACTGTCACGAATGCCTGAGTAGTAGCTGAGAGCCCGGTCCATGTTTCCTGTTACCGGCCCGGTTCGGGCGGCTCGCGGGCGCCGTTTTCGGCGCACACCGGAGCTGCGAAATCGCCGTTCGCCCATGGAATGGCACCATTGCCTGTTCCATGAACACAGCGAGCCGCGTCACCGAGTCGTTGCGATCCTGGTCACTGCGAGATACGCGCCTGGGGACCGGTCGGTTCAGCCATGCTCAAGGATTACCCTCCGCCTCGTTGAACAATCCGTGCGGGAGGAGTCGTCCCCCTCCCGCACGTGATACGCGTCGCACCCGCCGGGCGGATGCGCCGGGCGGGTGGATCGGGCGGACGGGGCGGGACGGACCGGGACGGGCCGGGCTCGCGGCCGGGGCCGGAGACGGTCAGGAGGCGAGCAGGGCGAGCGCGCCGCGTACCTGGTGGGCGGAGCGGGCCAGCGCGGCCCGGGCGGCGGGCACCTCCGCACCGGACACCAGCGCCACGAGCGCGGTCTTGAGGTCGCCGTCGGCCTCCCGCAGGGCGACCCGGCACACCTCCTCGGCGCAGCCGGTGGCCTCCACGAGAATCGAGATCATGCGGCCACGCAGTTTGGCGTTCGTCGCCACCATGTCGATCATGAGGTTCGAGTAGACCCGGCCCAGACGCACCATCACGGCCGTGGAGAACGTGTTGAGCACCAGCTTCTGCGCCGTGCCGGCCTTCATCCGGGTCGACCCGGTGACCACCTCCGGTCCGGTGTCCACACCGATGAAGACGTCCACCGACGCGGCGGCCTCGGCCTCCGGATTCGCGCAGAGCAGCACCGTACCGGCCCCCTGCGCCCGGGACGCGGCGAGCGCCCCGAGGACGTACGGGGTGCGCCCGCTGGCCGCGAGGCCCACCACGAGGTCGCCGGGGCGTACGCACTCGGCGGCGTCGGCGGCGCCACCGCGCTCGTCGTCCTCGGCGTCCTCGACGGCGCGCCACATCGCCTCCGGGCCGCCCGCGAGGTGCGAGCAGAACCAGTGCCGCGGCGAGTTGAACGTGGGCGCCAGCTCGGCGGCGTCGAGCACGCCGAGGCGCCCGGAGGTGCCGGCGCCGAAGTAGTGCACGCGGTGCCCGTCGCGCAGCGCGGCCACGGCCAGGTCGACGGTCTCGGCGATCTCGTCCAGCACCGCGGCGACGGCGGCCGGTACGCGCCGGTCCGCCTCGTTGATGACCGTGAGCACGTCCCGGGTGGACATCAGGTCGAGGTCCACGCTGTGCGGGTTGCGCCGCTCGGTCGGCGCGCCGACGCGCACCACCGGCCGTACCGCCGCCACGCCGTCCCGCTCCACCCGACCCGCCGTCATCCCCGCCTCCGCCCGGGACCGACCCGGTGCGACTGGACCGCCTCGGCGGTGGCCTCCAGGGCCTTCTTGGTCCGGGCCCGGCTGCGGGCGGCCACCCCGACGAAGAGGCAGTCGACCACTGTGAGCTGGGCCAGCCGGCTCGCTGTCGCGCCGGAGCGGTAGGTCGTCTCCCGGGCGGCGGTGGTGAGCACGTGGTCCGCGACCTCGGTGATCGGCGAGCGCGGGAAGTTCGTCAGCGCCACGGTGGTGGCACCGCGCGCCCGCGCCTGCTCCAGCACCTCGATCACGTCGGAGGTGGTGCCGGTGTGCGAGATGCCGACCGCGACGTCGCCGCGACCCAGCAGGGCGGCGGAGGTGAGCGCGGTGTGCACGTCCGGGAAGTAGAACGCGATGCGGCCGATGCGGTGCAGCTTCTGCTGGAAGTCGGAGGCGACGAAGCCGCTGGCGCCCGCACCGTAGACGTCGATCCGGCCGGCCGCGGTGATCGCCTCGACCACCTGCTCGCAGACCGCCGGGTCGAGCTGCTCGGCGGTCTCCTCGACGGCCCGGGCGTCGTTGAACGCGATCGTGGCGATGATCTGGGCGAGGTCCGCGCCCGGCGGGATGTCGCCGCCGACCACTCGGGCGTCCGGCGGCTCGACCCGGCGGGCGGCCTCGGCGGCGAGCCGGATCCGCAGCTGCGGGTAGCCGTCCATGCCGACCGAGCGGCAGAAGCGGATCACCGTCGCCTCGGACGTCTCGGCGGCGGTGGCGAGGTCGGTGATCGTGCGCCGGGCCGCATCCGCCGGATCGGCGACGACCAGCCGGGCCACCCGCTGTTCGGCCGGGGACAGCGAGGGCAGCAGGCCGCTGATGTGGACGATCAGTCCACCGGTCTCGTGACTCGCAGAAATCTTCGGACTCTTCGCCACGGATGAAACTTACTTTCACGAGGCGTGAGCGTCAACCATGACACCGCGTATCGGGAAATTTACTGTCTTCCGTACCCGCCCCCGGGCCAAGGATCCCATTGTCGCAGCCCCACTGCCTCATCCGGTCCGGTCGAGTCACTCCTGCCGCCCGACGTGCCGGTCCGCCGTCGCGCGGCACGGCCTGCCTGGTCGGCCTCGGCCGGGCGGCACGGACGGCGCGTGCGGGTCACCGGTCGGTCGGCGCAGCCGTTGGCTAGCGTGTGTGTCCATGACGGAACGCACGGTGCTGGTGACCGGAGGCACGGGTGGGCTCGGCGGCGCGGTCACCGCCGCCTTCCTCGACGCCGGCTGGCGGGTGGTCGTACCCCAGCGGGAGCCCGGGGCGGACGACGGCCCGGTCCGGGTCGTGGCCGACCTGCTGACGCCCGAGGGGGCCGCGCGGGCGGTCGAGGCGGCGACCGCCGAGCCGGCCGCGCCGCTGCGCGCGGTGGTCAACCTCGTCGGCGGGTACGCCGCCGGCGGCCTGGTGCACGAGACCCCGGTCGAGGACTTCGAACGGATGCTGCGGCTCAACCTGCGCCCGACGTACCTGGTCACCCGGGCCGCGCTGCCGCACCTCGTGTCGTCCGGCGACGGCGCGGTGGTCTGCGTCTCGGCCCGGGCGGCGCTCTCGCCGTTCCCCGGCGCCTCCGGCTACGCCACCGCCAAGGCGGCGGTACGGGCATTCGCCGAGACGGTGGCGGTCGAGTACCGGCAGCGCGGCGTGCGGTGCAACACGGTACTGCCGAGCGTCATCGACACCCCGGCCAACCGCGCCGCCCAGCCCGACGCCGACCATGCACGCTGGGTGCCGCCGGCCGAGATCGCCGCGGTGATCCGCTTCCTGGCCTCCCCCGAGTCCGCGCCCACCAGCGGCGCGAGCATCCCGGTCTACGGGCGGGCCTGAACCGGCACCGGCCCGTCCCGCCCGGCGCCACCGGCCGGGCGTCGCGGGCCGGCCGGAGCCGGCCCGGCCGGAGCCGGACCGGGACCGGCGGACGGGTCGTCGGGCAGCCACTCGCTCAGGTGTGCCCGGATCCGGCGGGCCACCTCCTCCGGCGGGCCGTTGCCGTCCACCACCACGAAGCCGCCGTACTCCGGCAGCTCCCGGTAGGCGGCGTCCGCGGCGGTCAGCCACGCCATCGTCTCGTGGTCGGTGCCGCGCCGCTCGATCCGCCGGTACGCCTCGGCAGGGTCGACGGTGAGCAGGAACGTCACCCGGGGCGCCGGGAAGATCCGGTACCCGGCCCGGGCCAGCCGCTCCCACCGCTGCCCGCCGTGCGCCCGGATGCTGGCGTACTGGCAGGCCGACCACCTGTCCATCACCGCGGTCCGGCCGGTCACCAGGCAGCTGAGCAGCGCGAGCGCGATGGCCAGCCAGCGCAGCACCGACTCGACCACGAGCAGGCCGTCGCGCCCGACGAGCCGCTGCGCGTCCGGACGGCCGACCCGCTGCGCGATGCGGCCGAGCCAGCGCCGGCCACCGGCGTTGCGGTGGTACGTGGCGGGAAGGCCGGCGGCGGTGAGCGCCTGGGCGAGCCGGTGGGCCTGAGTGGTCTTACCTGAGCCGTCGATGCCGATCAGGGCGACGGCACGCAGTCGGGCCCTGCCCCGGCGCGTCCGCAGTGAGCTGGCCACCCTCCCGAGGTTATCCGACCGATGCTCACACCGGCCCGTATGTCGCTTTCCTGCCCTGACGGGTCGATCGCGCCGCAACAGGTGTGACCGGAGCGTCCGCCGGGTACGCATCGTGGTCCCACCGCCCAATGACGACGAGGGAGCCGCAGATGGCCGAGCGCGGGGACGAGACCCTGGTGCACACGCTGAAGAAGGTCGCCGCCGTGCTCAAACAGTCCGAGATCCCGTTCGCACTCGGTGGCAGCTTCGCGGTGTACGCGCACGGCGGCCACTCCAGCGACCACGACGTGGACTTCCTGCTCCGCGAGGCGGACGTGGACCGGGCGCTGGAGGCGCTGGTCGAGGCCGGCTTCACCGCCGAGCGCCCGCCGGAGGACTGGCTGGTCAAGGTCTACGACGAGGACCGGATGGTGGACCTGATCCACCGGCCGGTGGAGACGCCGGTCACCGAGGAGACGTTCGCCGACACGATCGTGCGCCCGGTCGACGCGATCCACATGCCGGTGCTGTCGGCCAGCCAGCTCATGGTGCACAAGCTGCTCAGCTTCTCCCAGCACTACTGCGACTTCGCCCGCGCCCTGCCGCTGGCCCGCTCGCTGCGGGAACAGATCGACTGGGAACGGGTACGGAAGGAGACGCAGCACTCGCCGTACGCCGAGGCGTTCCTGGTGCTGCTCGACCGGCTGGACGTGCTGCCCGGCGGCGCGCCCGGCGGAAGGGAGACCCTGTGACCGGACTGTCCGGCGACGTTCCCCCCGACGAGTACGTCGAGGCGGAGATCCAGAGCATGCTGGCCGAGGACCCCACCGTGGCCGAGCAGGGCATCACAGTGGTGCGGCGGGAGAACGGGCTGGTGCTCTACGGCGAGGTGGAGAGCCCGCACCGGCGGGAGGAGATCCTGCGGCGGGTGGCCGAGCGCTTCCCGGACACGCCCGTGACCAGCGACATCGGGGTGATCCGCACGCAGGCGCCCACCCAGGTCGAGGAGTTGCCGTGAGGGAGGTTCGATGGTGATCCGGATCGCCGCCGTGGGCGACGTGCATCTGGACCAGGACGTGGTGGGCCGGTTCCGTCCGGCGCTGGAGGAGCTGCCCGGCTGCGCCGACGTGCTGCTGCTCGCCGGTGACCTGACCCGGCACGGCACCGAGGCCGAGGCGAGGTGCGTGGCCCGCGAGTTCGGCGACCTCGGCGTACCGGTGATCACCGTGCTCGGCAACCACGACCACCAGTGCGACGAGGTGCCGCAGGTGGTGAAGGTGCTCCAGGACGCCGGGATCACGGTGCTGGAGGGCACCGGCACGGTGGTGGAGACCCCCGGCGGGCGGCTCGGAGTGGCAGGCGTGAAGGGGTTCGGCGGCGGGTTCGCCGGGCGGTGCGCCAGCGACTTCGGCGAGCCGGAGATGAAGGCGTTCGTGCGGACCACCCGGGAGAGCGCCGACGCGCTCACCGACGCGCTGCTCTCACTGGAGTGCGACGCGCTCGTCGCGCTCACCCACTACTCCCCCGTACCGGACACGCTCGCCGGCGAGCCGCTGGAGATCTACCCGTTCCTCGGCTGCTACCAGCTCGGCCAGGCGATCGACTCCGCACCCACCGCGCTGGCGCTGCACGGGCACGCCCATCACGGCACCGAGCGCGGCACCACACCGGGCGGGGTACGGGTCCGCAACGTGGCCCACCCGGTGATCAAACAGGCGTACAGCGTCTTCCACCTGGGCGGTGATCAGCTCGACTGACCGGGAGGTTTCCGGTATCGGGCGCACGGGTATTCAGCCGACATGGAGCTGATTCTCTGGATTCTCGCAGTCGTACTGGTGGTCGCCGGAATTCTCGCCCTGTTCCGCCGGCAGATCCTCTGGGGCATCGTCCTCATCGTCGTCGGCCTGCTGGTCGGCCCGGGTGGCGTCAGCATCTTCAACACGTAACAGCGGTTCCCGTACCCGCCGGGGTCGCCGGGCCCGGGTGTTCCGTCCTGCCGGACCGGAACGCCCGGGCCGGGTGACCCCGGCTTTTCCGCGTCCGGCGGCGCCCGGGCGTTTGCCGGGCCGGTCGAGCGGAAACATCTCGACCATGGAGATGTCGCAGAGTGCCGCCCGGCGTACCACCGGCGCCCGTGGTTGGTGGGCGCTGCTCGGCTTCGGCGCCGCCACCTTCGCCGCCGCCGCGATCGGCGGGCTGGGTGTCCAGGGCACCTCCGCCGAGTACCAGAGCCTGGAGCAGCCCGCCTGGGCGCCGCCGTCGTGGCTGTTCGGCCCGGTCTGGACCGTGCTCTACGTGCTCATCGCTATCGCCGGCTGGCTGGTCTGGCGCCGGGCCGGGTTCGGCCCCGCGGTCTGGGCCTGGGTGGTGCAGCTCGTGCTGAACGCGATCTGGACGCCGCTGTTCTTCGGCGCCGGGGCGTACGGGCTGGCGTTCGCCGAGATCGTGCTGATGTGGCTGGCGATCGGGGTGACTGTGGCCCTGTTCCGGCGCGTCTCCCGGCCGGCCACGCTGCTGATGCTGCCGTACTGGGCCTGGGTGACGTTCGCGTCCGCGCTGAACTTCGCGGTGTGGCGCCTGAACTCCTGACCGGTACGGGCGCGGGGGCCGCCGGCTCCCGCGCCCGCCGGGTTCAGCAGCGGGGTACGCCCGGGATGTAGCCGTCGTAGCCGGTGTAGACGTAGGCGTCGGAGATGAACCGGCCGGAGCCGATCCGGTCCCAGATCGAGCTGGTGCCGTACGTGCCGCTGACGCTGGTGCCGCTGGTCTGGCACTGGATGGTCACCTTCGCCCCGTCGGCCACGGTGCCGACCGAGCTGTAGCCGGTGCCGGGACCGGAGCGGACCGTCAGCGGGGAGCCGGCCGTGTTTACGGTGCCCTCGCCGGTGTTCGTCCCGCCGCAGCCGTTGTCGCTGGTGTAGGTCTTGGTGCCCCAGTAGAGCGCCTGGACGCCGTTGAACTTGATCTTCACGGCGCTGCCGTCGATGCGCTGCTCGTAGTGCAGGTGCGGGCCGGTGGAGCCGCCGGTCGTGCCGACGTAGCCGATCACCCGGCCGTAGCCGACCGTCTGCCCGACGGAGACGTTGAAGGCGTTCAGGTGGGCGTAGTAGGTGGTGTGGCCGCCGCCGTGGTTGATCCGGACGTACTTGCCGTAGCTGGTGTCGCCGAGGTTGGTCACCACGTCGACGGTGCCGGGCGCGCTCGCGACCACCGGGTCACCGAGGTCGTCGGTGCGGTTGAAGTCGATGGCGTTGGCCGGGCTGTGGTTGGTCCGGGTCTGACCGGACCAGGACTGGTTGCACGGGAACGGGACCTTGAACGTCGGGGCGGCCATCGCCGGCGCGGCCGGCACGAGGGTCGCCGCCAGGACCGCGGCGCTCGCCCCGAGGGCGAGCCATCGCTTACGCATCCACTGCCTCCAATGTTGAAAGTCTTCAATATGATGCGGACATCCTGACAGAAAGTTCCGTTCCCGGGAAGTTTCGTGGGAGCGCACCCACCCCCGGTGGCCAGGGTTTCGGGATTGTTACCGGGCCGTGTCCGGCCAGGGGTGGACCCGACACGATGCAAGCGCTTACATGTGAGGACGACCATCGGACCGGCGCGGGTTCGATCCCCCCACGCGCCGGCAAGGAAGGAGATCGGCATGGCGTTTGCCAGATCGCGCCAGGCGCTCGCGGTCGCCGGCGTCCTGGGGCTGACGCTCGGCGTCGCCGCCTGCGGCACCGGCAACGACAAGAAGAGCAGCAACGCGGGCTCGGCCGAGTGCGGCGCATACGAGAAGTACGAGGGCCACGACGGCAAGAAGGTCACGATCTACTCCTCGATCCGTGACATCGAGGACGAGCGCCTCCAGCAGTCCTGGAAGCAGTTCGAGGACTGCACCGGCATCGAGATCGACCACGAGGGCTCCGGCGAGTTCGAGGCCCAGCTGCCCGTGCGGGTGGACGGCGGCAACGCGCCCGACCTCGCGTTCATCCCGCAGCCGGGTCTGCTGAAGCGGTTCGTCGACTCGGGCAAGCTCAAGCCGGTCGGCGCCGACACCAAGGCGATGGCCGAGCAGAACTACTCCGCCGACTGGCTGAAGTACAGCACCGTCAACGGCCAGCTCTACGGCGCTCCGCTCGGCTCGAACGTGAAGTCCTTCGTGTGGTACTCGCCGAAGACCTTCAAGGAGAAGGGCTGGACCGTCCCCACCACGTGGGACGACATGATCAAGCTCTCCGACCAGATCGCTGCCAGCGGCACCAAGCCGTGGTGCGCCGGCATCGAGTCCGGTGACGCCACCGGCTGGCCGGCCACCGACTGGATCGAGGACGTGCTGCTGCGCACCGGCGGCCCGGACGTCTACGACAAGTGGACCACCCACGAGATCCCGTTCAACGACCCGCAGGTGGCTGACGCCCTCAACCGGGCCGGCACCATCCTGAAGAACGAGAAGTACGTCAACGGCGGCTTCGGCGGCGTGAAGAGCATCGCCACCACCTCCTTCCAGGAGGGCGGCACGCCGATCACCGCCGGCAAGTGCGCGCTGCACCGCCAGGCGTCCTTCTACGCCAACCAGTGGCCCGAGGGCACCAAGGTGGCCGAGGACGGCGACGTCTTCGCGTTCTACTTCCCGGCCATCGACCCGTCGAAGGGCAAGCCGGTGCTCGGCGGCGGCGAGTTCGTCGCGGCCTTCGCCGACCGTCCCGAGGTCCAGGCGGTGCAGACCTACCTGGCCTCCGGCGAGTACGCCAACAGCCGCGCCAAGATCGGCGACTGGGTGTCGGCCAACAAGAAGCTGGACATCAACAACGTCCCGAACCCGGTGGACAAGCTCTCCGTGGGCATCCTCCAGGACGAGAAGACGGTCTTCCGTTTCGACGGCTCGGACCTGATGCCGGCCGCGGTCGGCGCCGGCACCTTCTGGAAGGGCATGGTGGCCTGGATCAACGGCAAGGACACCACCGCCGTCCTGAACGACATCGAGGGCAGCTGGAAGTGATCTAGCAGGTGGCCCGGTCCGGTTCCTCCGGACCGGGCCACCTCTGCTAGCCGAACCCTTGAAGGAGGGTCGATGGAGTTCGACTTCGCGGCGGAGCAGCCGAAGTTCCTCATGCTGATGTACGGGCTGATCGCCTTCGTCGCGGTGGTGGGCGGGCTGCTCCTGCTCCTCGACGTGGTGCCGTCGTACTTCGCCCGGCGCCGGGAGGCGCAGCTCGTCGCGGCCTCGGCCAGCGGCGCGCCGCTGGCCCGGCCGCGCAAGCGGGGCGAGGGCGCGTTCGCGTTCTTCTTCCTGTTGCCGACGCTGCTGCTGCTCGCCGTCGGGCTGGTGGTCCCCGCCGTCCGCACCACGCTGCTCTCCTTCATGGACTCCGGCAGCAACAACTGGGTGGGCCTGGACAACTACCGCTGGATGTTCGCCGAGGACTCGATCGTCCGGGTCCTGATCAACACGCTGATCTGGGTGCTGCTGGTGCCGCTGGTGGCCACCGCGTTCGGCCTGATCTACGCGGTCCTGGTGGACAAGGCCCGGTTCGAGGCGGTCGCCAAGTCCCTGATCTTCCTGCCGATGGCGATCTCGTTCGTCGGCGCCTCCATCATCTGGAAGTTCGTCTACGCCTACCGGGGCGAGGGCGACCAGATCGGCCTGCTCAACCAGATCGTGGTGAGCCTCGGCGGCGAGCCGAAGCAGTGGCTGCTGGACTCGCCGCTGAACACGTTCCTGCTCATCGCGATCATGGTGTGGATCCAGGCCGGTTTCGCGATGGTGGTGCTCTCCGCGGCGATCAAGGCCATCCCGGCCGACATCGTCGAGGCGGCCCGGCTCGACGGCACCACCCCGTGGCAGATGTTCTGGCGGATCACCATTCCGAGCATCCGGCCGGCCCTGATCGTCGTGGTGGTGACGATCTCCATCGCCACGCTCAAGGTCTTCGACATCGTCCGGACCGCCACCAACGGCAACTACGACACGAACGTGATCGCGACCGAGATGTACAACCAGGCGTTCCGCTACCAGGAGAACGGTCAGGGCTCGGCGCTGGCGGTGTTCCTGTTCGTCCTGGTGATCCCGATCGTGATCTACCAGATCCGCAACCTGCGCAAGCAGCGGGAGGGCTGAGATGACCACCGCCACGCCCACCGTCGGAGTCGGCGCCCAGGCCACCGAACCGACCACCCGGGGCGCCCGGGTGCGCAAGCGCCTGAACAGCCGTACCGCCACGATCGTGTCGATCGTCATCGCGATGCTCTGGACGATCCCGACCTTCGGCCTGTTCATCTCCTCGATCCGGCCGGAGAACGAGATCAAGACCACCGGGTGGTGGACGTTCTTCACCAACCCGCAGATCACGCTGGAGAACTACCAGGAGGTGCTGTTCAGCCGCGGCTCGTCCGGGCAGCTGGCCAGCTACTTCATCAACTCGCTGGCGATCACCATCCCCTCGGTGCTCTTCCCCCTGGCCTTCGCGTCGCTCGCCGCGTACGCGCTGGCGTGGATGAACTTCAAGGGGCGGGACTGGGTCTACATCGGCATCTTCGCGCTCCAGATCGTGCCGCTGCAGATGGCCCTGGTGCCGCTGCTGCGGTTCTTCTCCACCGGCGTCACCGTCGCCGGCGTGCAGATCATGCCCGCGTGGGACCTGGTCGACGAGCAGAAGTTCGCCCAGGTGTGGTTCGCGCACACCTGCTTCGCGCTTCCGTTCGCCGTGTTCCTGCTGCACAACTTCATCTCGCAGCTCCCCGGCGACCTGATGGAGGCGGCCCGGGTCGACGGCGCCACCCACCCGAAGATCTTCCGCACCATCGTGCTGCCGCTGATCATGCCCGCGCTGGCGGCGTTCGGCATCTTCCAGTTCCTCTGGGTCTGGAACGACCTGCTGGTCGCGCTGATCTTCGCCGGTGGCGGCGACGAGACCGCCCCGATGACCGTCCGGCTCGCGGAACTGGCCGGTACCCGGGGCAACGAGTGGCAGCGGCTGACGGCCGGCGCGTTCGTGTCGATCGTCGTACCGCTGATCGTGTTCCTGTCCCTTCAGCGCTTCTTCGTGCGAGGTCTGCTCGCCGGCAGCGTCAAGGGTTGATCCGGTGCCCCGCCGCCGGCACGGCCGGCGGCGGGGCCCGGGTCACAGCGGGGAGCTCACGATGACCAAGATTGACGACGTCGCCCGCCTGGCCGGGGTCTCCACGGCCACCGTCTCGCGGGCGCTGCGAGGCCTGCCGACGGTCTCGGCCGCGACCCGCCGCCGGGTGCTCGCCGCCGCCGAACAGCTCCAGTACGCGGTGTCGCCCAGCGCGAGCCGGCTGGCCGGCGGCCGGACCGGCACCGTGGCCGTGGTGGTACCCCGGATCACCAGGTGGTTCTTCGGCACCGTGGTCGAGGCGGTCGAGGAGTTCCTCCAGGACAGCGGCTACGACCTGCTGCTCTACAACCTCGGCGGCCGGGAGCGCACCCGGCAGCGGGTGCTGCGCACGGCGAGCCTGCACAAGCGGGTGGACGCGATCATCCTGGTCGCGACCCCGCTGCGCGCGGCCGACGTGCACGCGCTGACGAAGCTGGACCTGCCGGGCGTGACGATCAGCTCCGGCAGCGAGGTGCCCGGGTGGCCCTGCGTCCGGATCGACGACGTGGCCGCCGCCCGGACCGCCACCCGCCACCTGCTCGACCTCGGCCACACCCGGATCGCGCACATCTCCGGCGACCCGGACGACGAACTGGCCTTCACCACCCACCTGGACCGGCGGCGCGGCTACCAGGAGGCGTTGCGGGCCGCCGGGCTGCGGCCCGACCCGAGCCTCGACGTCGAGTCGCGGTTCACCATCGACGGAGGCACCCGGGCCACCGCGGAACTGCTGGCCCGGGGCGAGCCGCCGACCGCCATCTTCGCCGCCTGCGACGAGATGGCGATGGGCGCGATCACCGCGCTGCGCGACGCCGGGCTGCGGGTGCCGCAGGACGTGAGCGTGATGGGCATCGACGACCACGACCTGGCCGGCGTGCTCGGGCTCTCCACGATCGCCCAGCCGGCCGCCGACCAGGGCCTGCTCGCCGCCCGCATCCTGCTCGACCCGCTCGGCGTACGGGCCTCCGCGCCGTACCCCGGCCTGGTGCCCGCCCCGCGCGGCCCCGACACCGACGGCGGGACGCCGCCCCCGGTGATCCTGCCCACTCGCCTGGTGGTGCGCGAATCGACCGCGCCGCCCCGGGCACACTGAAGAACTCGCTGGTCCCGCACCACCCAGACAGGAGTAAGGCGCTGAACACCGACGCGACGCAGCAGACCCCCGGCACCGGCTGGTGGACCGAGGCGGTGATCTACCAGGTCTACCCGCGCTCGTTCGCCGACTCCGACGGCGACGGCATCGGTGACCTGCCGGGCATCACGTCCCGGCTCGACCACCTCGCCGAGCTGGGAGTCGACGCGCTCTGGCTGTCCCCGTTCTACCCGTCCCCGCAGGCCGACGCCGGGTACGACGTGTCCGACTACCGCGACGTCGACCCGCTGTTCGGCACGCTCGCCGACGCCGACAAGCTGATCGCCGAGGCGAAGGCGCGCGGGCTGCGGGTGATCGTCGACCTGGTGCCCAACCACACCTCCTCCGCGCACCGCTGGTTCACCGCGGCCGTCGCCGCCGCTCCGGGCAGCCCGGAGCGGCAGCGCTACGTCATCCGCGACGGCAAGGGCCCGGACGGCGCCGAGCCGCCGAACGACTGGGTGAGCGTGTTCGGCGGCCCCGCCTGGACCCGGCTGCCGGACGGGCAGTGGTACCTGCACCTGTTCGACTCCGGCCAGCCCGACCTCAACTGGGACAACCCGGAGGTGCGCGAGGAGTTCCTCGACGTGCTGCGCTTCTGGCTGGACCGGGGCGTGGACGGCTTCCGGGTGGACGTGGCGCACGGCCTGATCAAGCAGGCCGACCTGGCCGACTGGCAGGAGCCGCAGGAGATCCTCTCCGGCAGCGAGGTGGACAAGCCGCGCCCGCCCATGTGGGACCAGGACGGCGTGCACGAGATCTACCGGGAGTGGCGGCGGGTGCTCGACTCGTACCCCGGTGAGCGGATCCTCGTCGCCGAGGCGTGGGTGGAGCCGGCCGAGCGGCTGGCCCGGTACGTGCGCCCGGACGAGATGCACCAGGCGTTCAACTTCGAGTACCTGCTGGCCGCCTGGACCGCGCCGGCCCAGTACGCCGTGATCACCCGCTCGCTGGAGGCCACCGACTCCGTCGGCGCGCCCACCACCTGGGTGCTGTCCAACCACGACGTGGTCCGGCACGCCTCCCGGCTCGGGCTCGGCACCGGCGGCGGCCGGGCCAACGGCGTCGGCGTGGACGACCCGCAGCCGGACGCCGCGCTGGGCCTGCGCCGGGCCCGGGCGGCCAGCCTGCTGATGCTCGCGCTGCCCGGCTCCGCCTACCTCTACCAGGGTGAGGAACTGGGGCTGCCGGAGCACACCACGCTGCCCGACGAGGCCCGGCAGGACCCGACCTGGAAGCGCAGCGGGCACACCGAGCGCGGCCGGGACGGCTGCCGGGTGCCGATCCCGTGGGAGGCCGACGCCCCGTCGTACGGCTTCGGGCCGACCGACGTGAGCTGGCTGCCCCAGCCGCCGGTGTGGGCCGAGTACGCGCTGGACCGGCAGCGCGGCGTGCCCGGGTCGACGTACGAGCTGTACCGGACCGCGCTGCGGCTGCGCCGCGAGCACGAGCTGGCCCGGGGGCCGCTGCGGTTCCTGTCCTCCGGCGACGAGGTGCTCACGTTCACCAACGGCGACCTCACCGTGCTGACCAACTTCGGCGCCGACCCGGCGCCGCTGCCGGCCGGCGCCGAGGTGCTGGTGTCGAGCGCGCCGCTCGACGCTGACGCGGTCCCCACGGACGTCACCGTCTGGTTCCGGGTGTAAGGAAGGGCCCCTTATTAACGCCTCCGGTAGAGGAAGGGCCCCTTCTTAACACTCACCGTTAAGAAGGGGCCCTTCCTTCCTCCAGCCGGTCGGCGCGGGCGTGCAGCAGGTCGTGCACCTGCGCGATGTCCCGCGGCGACGTACGTGCGGCCAGCCAGTACATGATCCCGGTCGGGATGAAGAAGAGCTGGAACGCGGCCAGCCCGACCGCGTAGTTCAGCGGCGGCGGGAAGGCCGCCCGCAACCCGGCGAACGCCACCCCCACCAGCCCGTTGCCCGCCGCCCGGCCGACGCCGTTCACCAGGTTGCCCAGGCTGTAGACGGTGCCCCGGTGCTCGGGCGGGTTGACGTCGGCGATCAGCGCGAACCAGTTCGGCGAGTTCGCCGACGTCAGCGCCAGCGCCACCACGGCGGTGAGCAGGCTCAGCCCCACCGACGGCTCGGTCAGCACGCTGGACAGCACGGCAGTCACCACCGCGCCGGAACCGGCGCCGTCGGGCACGTCGATGCGGATCGGCACGAAGAACAGGACCAGATAGAACGGCAGCGCCGCGAGGATGCCGACAGCAGCGACCATGGCCCGGCCACTCGGCGTACGCCGTTGCAGCGCGTCGCCCACCAGCCCCCCTACGATGGACAGCACGCCGCCGAGCTGGAACAGGGTGGCGAAGACGCTGCCCACCACCACGGCCGTGGCCGGTGAGTAACCCTGCGCCTCGGCCCGCTGGCTGAACAGCACCGGCAGCCAGACCAGCGAGCCGAACGCGGCCTGAGCGGTCAGCCCCTGCAGGATCAGCCAGCGGTTGGTCCGGCGGGCCAGGATCCGGGGCAGGTCGGCGCGGCTGATCCGGTAGTCGTACTCGTTCCCGGCGTCGATCGCCCCGGCCAGCTCCGGCTCGCTCTGCCCGCGCCGGATGTCGTAGGTGAACAGGTACGCCACGGTGGCGGCCAGGCCCACACCGGTCAGCAGCAGGAACGGCCGCCGCCAGTCGGTCGCGCCGAGGACGCCGCCGAGCAGCGTCCCGGCCAGCGTGCCGACGCCCTGCGACAGCCCCCAGAAGCTCATCACCAGGCCGCGGCGGCGCGGTGAGATCAGGTCGGTGACCACGGAGAAACCGACCGAGCCCACCGCGCCGAGCCCGACCGCGCCGACGAACTGCGCGATCAGGAACGTCGCGTACCCCCCGGCGAGCGCGCTGCCGGCGGTGCCGGCGGCCCAGAGCAGCGTGCCGACCATGAGCAGCGGCTTGCGGTTGGTGCGGTCCCCCACGTACGCCCAGGCCACCGCCGCCACGGCGCTGACCAGGAAGCTGACGGCGGTGACCAGGCCGAGCATCCGCTGGGGTACGTCGAGGGCGGTGGAGATCGGCCCGTACAGCGGGGGCACCAGGCCGATCGCCACGTTGTCCAGCGAGGCGAGCACCACGAAGACCACGACGCTGTAGAACCGGTGTGCCGCGTTCCCGCGCCGGGAGATCCTGGTGCCCGTCATGCCGGGCAGCAAATCAGGTACGTGTCACCTGCGCAGCACGACCCCCCGTGCCGGCGTCACCCCCGCGCCTCGGCGTAGCGCTCGCGGATGGCGGGGACCGCCTCGCCCGTGTACTCCTCGGTGTCGCCGATGGACCAGGCGGGCGGGGTGTCGCCACCGAGCGTCACCCAGGCGGCCTGCCGGGCCGCGCCGTCCGCCACGTACTCGCCGGGCGGCGGCACCACCACCGGGCGGCCGAAGACCTGCGGCGCGATCCGGCGTACCGCGGCGGACCGGGCGCCGCCGCCGACCAGGATGATCCGGTCGGCGCGGGCGCCCTGCGCGATCAGCGCGTCCAGGCCGTCGGCCAGCCCGCAGAGCATGCCCTCCACCGCGGCCCGGGCCAGGTGCGCCGGGGTCGAGGTGCCGAGCGTGAGGCCGTGCAGGGTGCCGGTGGCGTGCGGCCGGTCCGGCGTCCGCTCCCCTTCCAGGTACGGCACGAGCACCAGCCCGTCCGCGCCGGGCGGGGCGGACAGGGCCAGTTCGCCGAACGTGTCGAGGTCGACGCCGAGCAGCGTCGCGGCGGCGTCGAGCACCCGGGCCGCGTTGAGCGTGCACACGAGCGGCAGGAACCGGCCGGTGGCGTCGGCGAATCCGGCCACCGCGCCGCTCGCATCGGCGGCAGGCGTGTCCGCCACCGCGAACACGGTGCCGGAGGTGCCGATCGAGACGATCACGTCGCCCGGGCTGGCTCCGGCGCCGAGTGCCGCGGCGGCGTTGTCCCCGGTGCCCGGCCCGAGCAGGACCGGGCCCGCCGCGCCGCCGCCGAACACGGCCGGGTCGAGGTGCCCGGCCGCCTCGGCCGGGCCGAGCACGACCGGCACCGTCACGCGCCGGCCGAAGGCCCGTTCCAGCAGGTCCAGCCGGTACTCGCCGGTGCGCGGCGACCAGTAGCCGGTGCCGCTGGCGTCCCCCCGGTCGGTGCGCAGCGCGTCCAGGCCGGGGGCGCCGGCGAGCCGCCAGGTGAGCCAGTCGTGCGGCAGGCAGACGGCGGCGACCCGGTCGGCGTTGTCCGGCTCGTGCCGGGCCAGCCACCGCAGCTTCGTCGCGGTGAAGCTGGCCACCGGCACCGCGCCGGTCGCCTCGGCCCAGAACCGGCGGCCGGTCTCCCCGCCGCCGGCCTCCTCGACCAGGTCCCGGGCCGCCTCGGCGGACCGGGTGTCGTTCCACAGCAGCGCCGGCCGGACCACCTCACCGGAGGCGTCCAGGCAGACCATGCCGTGCTGCTGGCCGCCGACCGAGACGGCGGCCACGTCGGCCAGGCCGCCGGCCTCGGCCACCGCCGCTCGCAGGGCCTCCCACCAGGCGTACGGGTCGACCTCGGTGCCGGGCGGGTGCGGCGCGCGGCCCTGCCGGACCAGTTCGCCGGTCTCCGCGTCCCGGACGACCACCTTGCAGGACTGGGTCGACGAGTCGACCCCCGCGACGAGCGGCATGGCGGCCCGCCTCAGCGCGCGCCGAGCACGTGCTCGACGGCGAGCTGGTTGAGCCGGACGAAGCCGAAGCCCTTCGCCCCGGCGGCCTCCGGATCGAACTCCTCGAACGCGGTCCGGTCGGCCAGCAGCTCGCGGTAGCCCTCACCGGGGTTGAGCGTCGGGGTGGCCAGCTCGGCCACCCGGGCGGCGGCGAGCGCCTCGATCACCTCCGGGTCGGCGCGGAACGCCGCGGCCCGCTCCTTGAGCAGCAGGTACGTGCGCATGTTCGCCTCGGCGGAGGCCCACACGCCGGTCATGTCCTCGGTGCGGGACGGCTTGTAGTCGAAGTGGCGCGGGCCGTCGTAGGCCGGGCCGCCGTTCGGGCCGCCGTGCTCCAGCAGGTCGACCAGGGCGAACGCGTTGAGCAGGTCGCCGTGGCCGAAGACCAGGTCCTGGTCGTACTTGATGCCGCGCTGGCCGTTGAGGTCGATGTGGAACAGCTTGCCCTGCCAGAGCGCCTGGGCGATGCCGTGGGCGAAGTTCAGCCCGGCCATCTGCTCGTGCCCGACCTCCGGGTTGAGCCCGACCATCTCCGGGCGGGCCAGCGTGGAGATGAAGCCGAGCGCGTGGCCGACGGTGGGGAGCAGGATGTCGCCCCGGGGCTCGTTCGGCTTGGGCTCCAGGGCGAAGCGCAGGTCGTAGCCGTTGTCGACGACGTACTCGCAGAGCAGGTCGACGGCTTCGCGGTAGCGGTCCAGCGCGGCCTGGACGTCCTTGGCGACGTCGTACTCGGCGCCCTCCCGGCCGCCCCACATGACGAACGTCTTCGCGCCCATCTCGGCGGCCAGGTCGATGTTGCGCAGCACCTTGCGCAGCGCGTACCGGCGTACGTCGCGGTCGTTGCTGGTGAAGCCGCCGTCCTTGAACACCGGGTGGTTGAACAGGTTGGTGGTGACCATCGGCACGACCAGGCCGGTCTCGTCGAGCGCCTTGCGGAAGCGGCTCAGCCGGGCGTCGCGGGTGGCGGCGTCCGCGCCGAACGGCACCAGGTCGTCGTCGTGGAAGGTGATGCCGTACGCGCCCAGCTCGGCGAGCCGGTGCACCGCCTCGACGGCGTCCAGCTCGGGGCGGGTGGCGTCGCCGAACGGGTCACGGGCCGGCCAGCCCACCGTCCAGAGACCGAAGGAGAACTTGTCCGCGGGGGTGGGGCGGGGTGCCATGGCAGACCTCCAGGTGGTGGTGTCGTCCGCGATTTGTTCAGCGGTTGAATTAAATGGCGGCGATGTGGCAGTGTCAAGAGGTGACAAGCACCAGCACCGCCGGGGCGGTCCGGCAGGGCAGCCTGCGCGAGTTGAACCTCGCGGTGGTGCTGCGGCGGATCGCCGCTGCCGACCGGCCGCCCTCGCGCGCCGGAATCGCCGCCGACACCGGCCTGACCCGGGCCACCGTCTCCGCCGTGGTGGACGACCTGATCGCCGGCCGGCTGGTCGCCGAGGCGGAGCCGGAGCCGCGCACCGGGGCGGGCCGCCCGGCCCGCGGACTGGTGCTCGCCTCCGACGGCCCGGCCGGGCTCGGCCTGGAGGTGAACGTCGACTACCTGGCGGCCTGCGTCGTCGACCTGGCCGGCACGGTCCGGCACCACCTGGTCCGCCGCGCCGACCTGCGCCCGGTCTCCCCCGCCGACGCGCTCGCCCGGCTCGCCGCGCTGGCCGCCGAGGCGCGCGCCGCCGCCGTACGCGACGGGCTGACCCTGGCCGGCGCGGCGCTCGCCGTGCCCGGCCTGGTGGGCGACGGCGGCCTGGTCCGGCTCGCGCCGAACCTCGGCTGGCGGGACGTGGACGTGCCGGCGCTGCTGGCCGGGCACCCGCTGGCCGAGCCGGTCGACGGGGTGCCGCCGCTGGTGGTCGACAACGAGGCCAACCTGGCCGCCCTCGGCGAGTTGTACGCGGGCCCGGCCGGCCCGCGCAGCTTCCTGCACGTCACCGGCGAGATCGGCATCGGCGCCGGGATCGTGCTCGACGGCGCGCTCTACCGGGGCGCGCGCGGCTGGAGCGGAGAGATCGGTCACTTCCCGGTGCAGCCGCAGGGGCGGCCGTGCCGCTGCGGCGGCCAGGGCTGCCTGGAGCGGTACGCGGGCCAGGAGGCGATCCTCGCCGCCGCCGGGCTGCCCGGCGCGGAACTGCCGGCTGACACCGCCGCCGCCCGGCTCGCCGACCTGGCCGAGGCCGGCGACCCGGCCACGCTGACCGCCCTGACCGACGCCGCCACCGCCCTCGGGGTCGCCGTGGCGGGCGTGGTGAACCTGCTGGATCTGGACACCGTGGTGCTCGGGGGCGGATACGCCCGGCTCGCGCCCTGGCTGCGGCCGACGGTGGAGGCGGAGGTCTCCCGGCGGGTGCTCACCGCCGCCTGGGCACCGGTGACGGTGCGCCCGGCAGTGCTCGGGGCGCAGTCCGCCGCGGTCGGCGGAGCCGGCTCGGTGGTCCGCCGGATCGTCGACCGGCCGGTGGGGTGGCTGGCCCGGGCCGGCTGACCCGGATGATCCTCGACGGGCATTCCGTGCCTGCGCTCGGTACGCTTGCCGCCAGGCAACCTGTCCGCCGAGTGAGGGGTGCACCGACAGCATGCGCACGGGTCGACCGACCGAAGCGCCCGGCCACCGGAGGTGACCGCCGCGCGCCGGGGCGGTGTCGCGGGGCCGGTCAGCGGCGGTGGACACGCTTCGCGGAAACGGCCCCGGCGGGTTGCCGGGGTCGCACTGCCGGCTGACGACCACCTGGCCCGGGAACTGCTGGACGGGCTCGCCGAGGCCGTCGTGACAGTCGACCACGCGGGCGTGGTGACGCTCGTCAACGCCATGGCCGCCGATCTGCTCCCCGAGGTGGCGCCCGGCGTCGACCTGGCCGCGTGCCGGGTGCCGGCGCTGGCCGACGCGGCCACCGCCGGATCGGACTCGTTCGAGACCGACCACCACGGCCGGCGGCTGCGCGGCGTGCGGCGCCCCCTGGCCGACGACCGCAGCGCCTGGTACGTCCGCGACGTCACCGAGGAACACGCGCGTACCGACGCGCTGCTGGCCGAACGGTCACGCACCGCGTTCCTCGCCGAGGCGGGCAGCCGGCTCGGGCTGTCCCTGCACCGCGAGCAGACGCTGCGCACCGCGGTGACGCTGCCGGTGCCCTACCTGGCCGACGTCGCGGTGGTGGTGCACCGCCCGCCGCCGCCCGCCGAGGACCAGCCGCACTGGATCCGGTACGCCACAGGCGATCCCGGCCCGGTCACCGGCCTGGCCGGCTGGCCGACAGTGGAGTCCGTACCCGGCCTGGTCGAGGCGCTCGACGGCGACCTCACCGAACCGAGTCCCTGGCTGGACGCCGAGCTGGCCGATCTGGCCGAGATGCTGCCCGCCGGGTTCGGCCGTCCGGGCACCGTGTTGATCAGCCCGATGCCGAGCGCCGGTGGTCCGGCCGGCGCGCTGGTGCTGGCCCGGCGCCCGGAGCGGCCCGGCTTCGACAGGCGGGAGATCGGCCTGGCCCGGGAGTTCGCCGGGCGGGCCGGCGCGGCGCTGGCCGCCGCCGAACTGTACGGCGAGCAGGCCCACCTGGCCCGGGTGCTGCAGAACAGCCTGCTCCCGCCGGAGCTGCCGCGCCTGCGCGGGATGACGCTGGCCGGCGGTTATCGCGCCGCCGGGGACAGCCTGCGCATCGGCGGCGACTTCTACGACCTGTTCCCCACCGGCGACGGCGGCCTGTTCGCGCTCGGTGACGTCTGCGGCAAGGGTGTCGGCGCAGCAGTGCTGACCGGCCGGGTCCGCCAGTCGCTGCAGACCCTGCGCCTGGTCGAGCAGCGCCCCCGGCAGCTGCTGGAGCTGCTCAACCGGGCGCTGCTGGACGCCCCCGACGCGGCCCGCCGGGCCCAGTTCACCACGCTCCTGCTGGGCGCGCTGCGCCGCGAGCCGGACGGCGGGCTGCTGGTGCGGCTCGCCGGTGGCGGGCATCCGTCCCCGCTCGTCGTCCGCGCCGGCGGCGGGGTGGAGACGGTCCGGGTGGGCGGCATGCCGGTGGGCGCGCTCACCGACGCCCGGTTCACCGGCACCGAGGTACGGCTGGCGCCGGGTGACCTGCTGCTGGCGTACACCGACGGGGTGACCGAGGCCCGCGGCGGCCCCACCGAGCCGGCCATGTTCGGCGACGCCCGGCTGCGTCAGGCGCTCGTCACCGGCACCGGGCTTCCGCCCGCCGCGCTCGTCGAGCGGGTGCTCCAGCTCGTCGACGAGTGGCTGGACGGGCAGCCCCACGACGACATCGCCATGCTCGCCGTGGCGGCCGGGTGACACCGCCGCCGCCGGACCGCCCCACCCCCGCGGCCGAGCGCCGGATCGGGCCGGACACGCTCGTCGCGTACCTCGATCACCTGGACGCCGCCGACCGGGCCGGCGCGGTCACGCTGGCGCGCGGCCTGCTCGCGGACGGGTTCTCGGTCGCGGACGTCCTGGTCGACCTGGTCGCGGTGGCGCAGCGGGAGGTCGGCCGGCGCTGGCTCACCGGCTCGTGGAGCATCGCCCAGGAGCACGCCGCCACCCACGTCAGCGAGCAGGTGGTGGACGCGCTGGGCGCGACGGTCGGCCCACCGCGACGAGGGCACGTGGTGATGGCGTGCGTGGAGGGCGAATGGCACGCGCTTGCCGCCCGCATCGTCACCGAGGTGGTCCGGGCGGCCGGCTGGCGGGTGACGTTCCTCGGCGCCAGCGTGCCGGCCCGGCACCTGGTCTCCTACCTGCACCAGACCGGTCCGGACGCGGTGCTGCTGAGCTGCGTGCAGCCGAACCGGCTGGTCCGGGCGGCGCGGATGGTGGAGGCCAGCCGGGCGGCCGGGGTGCCGGTGCTCGCCGGTGGTCCCGGCTTCGGCCCGGACGGCCGGTGGGCCACCGCGATCGGCGCGGCGGGCTGGGGCGCCAGCGCCCGGGACGCGGTGGAGCTGCTGGAGCGGCCGCTGTCTGCCGCGCACACCGGCGCGCCGCCGCCCCCGCCCGACGACGCGTACGTGGCGGTGCTGCACCGGCGGCGTGAGCTGGTGCGGCTCGCGCTCGCCACGGTGGACCCGCCGCCGGAGAACGCCGAGGACGTCGCCGCCGGCATCGCGCACCTGGTGGACGCGCTGATCGCGGCCGTACGCGTGGACGACGACCGGCTGCTGCGCGACTTCGTCGGGTGGCAGGAGGAGGCGCTGACCTCCCGCGGCGGCCGGGCCCTGCTGGACCGGGTGCTCGACACGCTGGAACGGGCGCTGACCGAGCATCCCCGGGTGGTGGCCCGGCTGCGCGCCGCCCGCGAAGCGGCGCCGGACGATCCCGGCCCCGCCGGCTGAGTCAGGCGGAACGCGGCACCGGAGGTCCGCCGGACGGCCGGGCCGGGTCGCCGATCCGTTCCCCGGAGGGTTGCAGCATCGGCCAGCCCTCCGCCACGGTGGCCTCCCCGCGCCGGCCCACCTCGTCGAACTCGCGCATGCCGCGTACCAGCGCGGCCCGGCCCTCCGGGCTCATCCCGGCCAGGATCCGCTCCAGCCGGTGCCGCCGGTCGGCACGCAGCTCGGCGAGGAGCCGGAGGGCGGCGGGCGTGAGGTGCAGCGAGATCTCCCGCCGGTCGTAGCGGCCCGGCTCGCGCTCCAGCATTCCGGCCGCGACCAGCCGGTCGCACAGCCGGCTGGCGGAGGAGAGCAACATGTCGGTGAGCGTGGCGAGACGGCGGAGGTTGATGCCGTCATACTGCTCGACGACCATGATCGCGCGTAGCTGGGCACTCGACAGCCGGCTGGTGGTGCGCTCCCGGGCCGCCTCCCAGACGGCGAGCAAGGTGCCTGCCGCCTCGTCCAGGGCGGCGGACATACTCGTATCAGGTTCCCGGGGACTGCGCTCTTCGGTCATGGTGGGGCCGAGACTACCCCCCGGATCTGCCCGGCGACCTGTGCAAAGGAGCAAAGATGAGCGGAGCGGAGGGCCACGCGCGCCGGGTCCTGACCGAGGCGCCGACGGACCTCATCGTGGACCGGCTCGCCGCCGAGCTCGCGCGCACGTACGGCGTCACCCACACCGAGCTCTACCAGGTCGACTACCGGCTCGCCGAGCTGCTGCCGCTGGACGACGGGCCGTCGGTCACCGGGCCCGGCCACCCGGCCTGGCGCGCCTTCGACCACCAGGAGCCGGTGATCGCCGACGGCGTCGGCTGGTTCCCGGTGGGCATGCGCGGCGAACGCCGGGGCGTGCTGAAGGTCTCGCCGGTGCCCGCCGACCCGGACGCCCGCCGGGAGCTGGACACCATCGCCACGGTGCTCGGGCACGAGCTGAGCGCGGTCATGGCGACCACCGACATCTACCGGACCGCCCGGCGCAGCCGGCGGCTCACGCTGGCCGCCGAGATGCAGTGGGAGCTGCTGCCCGGGCGCAGCCGGATCCGGCCGTCGTTCAGCCTGGCCGGGCAGCTGGAGCCGGCGTACGCGGTGCGCGGGGACAGCTTCGACTGGTCCGACGACGGGCACCGGCTCTGGCTGGCGGTACTGAACGGCTACGGCGAAGGGGTGGCGGCGGCGCTGCTCGCCTCGCTGGCCACGTACGCGCTGCGCAACGCGCGCCGGGCCGGGCTGGACCTGGCCGACCAGGCCGCGCTGGCCGACCAGGCCATCTACGCCCAGCACCGGGGCGAACAGCACGTCTCGGTGCTCCTGATCGAGCTGGACCTGGCCTCCGGCGAGATGACGGTGGTGGACGCCGGTTCGCCGCGGCTGCTGCGGCTGCGCAACGGCGCGGTGACCGAGCAGGAGCTGGACAAGCAGTTCCCGCTCGGCATGTTCGAGGGCACCGACTACCGCCCACAGCGGTTCCGGCTGGAGCGCGAGGACCGGCTCTTCGTGGTCAGCGACGGCGTGATCGACGCCGCCACCGAGCAGGTGCGCTACGGCGAGGTGGCGCTGGACCGGTTCCTGCGCCGGACCGGCCCGATGGAGCCGCTGGACGCGGTCCGGTCGCTGATCGGCGACCTGCGGGCGTTCGTCGCCGGTGACCTGGTCGACGACGCCGTGGTGGTCTGCCTGGACTGGCTGGGGCCGCAGCCCTGACGCGCCCGGTCAGTACGCGCCGCGGCTGTTGACCACCGCGCCGAACGTCTTCCACAGGATGGTCAGGTCGGCGGCCAGGGACCAGTTCTCCACGTAGTACAGGTCGAGCCGGATGCCGTCCTCCCAGCTCAGATCCGACCGGCCGCTGACCTGCCAGAGGCCGGTCATGCCGGGCTTGACCAGCAGCCGGCGTGCCACGTCGCCGTCGTAGCGGGCCACCTCGGACGGCAGCGGCGGGCGCGGGCCGACCAGGCTCATCTGGCCGAGCAGCACGTTGGCGAGCTGGGGCAGCTCGTCCAGCGACCACTTGCGCAGCAACCGGCCGACCCGGGTCACGCGCGGGTCGTCGCGCATCTTGAACATCAGGCCGTCGGTCTCGTTGCGCGCGGCCAGCTCGGCGAGCAGGGCGTCGGCGTTTACGACCATGGTGCGGAACTTGAAGACGCCGAACTCCTCGCCGCCCTGGCCGACGCGGGTCTGCCGGAACAGCACCGGACCCCGGCTGTCGATCTTGATGGCGAGCGCGATCACGATCAGCAGCGGCGCCAGCACGAGCAGCGCGATCAGCGAGATCGACCTGTCGACGAAGCCCTTGACCAGCTTGCGGGCACCGCGGAACTCGGGCGCCTCGACGTGGATCAGCGGCAGGCCGGCGACCGGACGGGTGTGGATGCGGGGGCCGGCCACGTCGGTGAGCGCCGGCGCCACCACCAGGTCGACGCCGGTGCCCTCCAGCTGCCAGCCCAGGCGGCGCAGCCGGGTCGCGGTCAGCTCGCCGGAGGCGGTGACCGCCACCGTGTCGGCGCCGATCGCGGTGGCCGCCTCCGGGATGCCCCGGAAGCTGCCGACCACGGGCACGTCGCCCAGGCGTTGCGGCACCGGGGCGAGCAGCGCGTCCGGGATGCACGCGCCGACCACCTGGTAGCCGGCGTACGGTTCCCGGCGCAGCGTGTGCACCAACTCCAGCACGTGCGCGGTGTCGCCCACCACGAGCACCTTGCGGGACCAGCCGGCGCCCCGGTCGCGGGCCCGGTGCAGCCGCTTGCGGGCCGCGAACCGCGCCACCTCCAGGCCGATCGTGCCGACCGCGAAGGAGATCGCCAGGAAACCCCGGGAGACGCCGACGTCGGCGATGTACCCGGCGATGGCGATGCCGCCGGCGAGTCGCATGCTGGCCGCGCTGACCCGCCGGTACTCGTCGGCGCCGTAGCCGAGCACCTGGTCGTCGTAGCACCGCATCGCCTTGAGCGAGACGAGCCAGACCAGCAGGAGCACCGGGGCGACCACCACGTACGGGATCTCGGAGCCGGTCGGTTCCTCGTCGCCGAACCGGGCCAGGTAGCCGACCAGGATGGCCACGGCGAGCACGGCGGTGTCCAGCACCACCAGGACCCGGATGTAGGCCCGCTCCGCCGCTCGCGTCGTCTTGCCCGGGCGTTCACCACCGGGTCGCGACGACGTGGCAGGGGTCAACAGCGTCGCCGAGGTCACCGGCCCTCCCCACTTCGCTCAGGACCGCCCCGTCCCCGCCCGGCTCCGGTGTGGAGCCCGCGGTCGAGGCACCCGGTCATCATGCCTGGACAATTATGGTTACCGATTGATTCGGACGCATTACCGTCAGTTCTCATCCCGTGTCTTGACCCGGGAAGCCTTCCGCCGTACCGGATTTCCGGTACGGCGGAAGACTAGCGCTGAGCTTCAGGTCAGCGGGGAGCGGGCGGCCGCAGCGCGATCGCCCGGAGGAAGATCTCGCCGATCTTGCTGGGGTCGGTGGTGACGAACGCGCCGCCGCCGGTGACCTTGGTGATCGACTCCAGCTCGGCCCGGTTCACCTCGGTGCCGATGCCGATGATGACGACCTGGACCGGCTGCTCGTCGTCCTTCAGCTTCTTCAGCTGGTCCAGCAGTTCCTTCTGCGAGATGCCGTTGTCGTCCTCGTTCTTGCCGTCGGTGAACAGCACGATCGAGTTGACCTTGCCCGGCTCCCAGTCCTGCTGCACCTTCTTGTACGCCGCGAGCATCGTGTCGTACAGGCCGGTGTTGCCGCTGGAGGGCTTGATCGAGGCCAGGCCGCGCTGCAGCGCGCCCCGGTTGCTGGACAGCGGCTTTATTCCGACCAGCTCGCTCCAGTCCTGCGAGCCCTGCAGGTTGGTGGAGAACGTCCAGAGGCCGATCGACCAGGAGTCGTCGAACAGCCCGAGGCCCTGGCTCGCGGCGGCCACCGTGACCTGCTCCCGGCTGGCGCCGTTGGCGGTCGCGACCGGCTTCTTCATCGAGCCGGAGACGTCGATGACGCAGAGCATCCGGCCGGACTGGGTGGCCACCGACCAGGTGGTGGTGGCGGTCGAGATGGCACCGGGGTCGAGGTCGGCCGCGCCGCCCTGGCCCGACGGCGGCACCTGACGCTCGCCGCCGTTGGCCGGGCTCGGCGCGCCGGTCGGCGCCTGGAAACCCCGGCCCCAGTTGCCGTCCGGCGCGCGCAGCGCCTGCGCGGCGAGCCGGTCCTTGAAGCCCGGCGTACGCAGCACCTCGAAGAGCACCTTGGCGGCGGACGCCTTGGCCGGCTCGATGCCGGGCAGCACCGCGAACGGGTAGTCCAGCGAGATCGGCGGCGGCTGCAGGTACAGCGCGGCGAGCCGGATCGGCGGCTTGGTGCTGTTGTAGGCGATCACGTCCTCCTCGGACAGCGCCGCCGCCCCCAGCCCGTTGGCGATCGCCGTCGGGTCGGACGAGCGCGGGAACCGCGCGAGGAGGTCCTGCCGCAGCGAGGACCGGTTGGTGGCGAGGGCCCGCAGCGCGCCGACCATCGCCTCCTGCGCCTTCGGCGAGCCGGACTCACCGGCGGAACTGGCCGCGGCGGTCAGCGACAGCAGGCCGGACAGGCCGGCCGCGTCCTGGGTCGGCTCGACGATCCCGGCCCGCAGCGGCTTGCTGGCGGTGACCTGGGTGAGCAGGTCGGACCAGCGGAGTTCCTTGTCCGGCCACCCTATGCGGGAGGCCACCGGCTCGGGCAGCGCCACCACGACCGGGCTGCGTGCGATGGACGCGCCGTTGGTCGGCGCGAACGCGCTGGCCCCGCCGCTCTTGAGCCGGACCAGCCAGGTCGAGGAGTCCGGCACCCAGACGTCGGGGGTGACGGCGGTGCCGCTGGCCTGCCCGACGCCGGCGAGCGTGGCACCGTGCTTGCTCGCCACCGCGGCGGCCACCTCGACCGGCTCGGCCGAGGAGACGTTGACCGCGATGCAGGTTCCGCCCACCGCGGCGCCGTCGGAGACCCACTGGTCGGCGGCGGCGCGCACCGCGGGGGCGATCTCCGGGGCGGTCGCCACCGACAGCTCGACGCGGCCCGAACAGTTCGGGCCGGCCAGCTGCTGGTAACCGAACCAGGAGCCGGCTACGACGGCGACCAGGGCGGCCGCCACGGCGGCGGCACCTGCTCCGCGGAGGTGAGAACGCATGCGATGGCGGCCAGACACGGTGACCATCTTGCGTACCTCGTGGGGTTACCACCACAACCGTTCGGACGAAAGTTACGCAGCAGAAACAGTTGATCAGCTAACCCATACGCTAAGTTACTGGTCAGTCATTTATGGTGATGTCAATCCACTTCGGACTGTCACTTGGTGACCGTCCGGTCACGGTCGGACGCACGTCGGGCTCGCCATCGGCACCGGCTCCCCCACCGGCTCCGGCACCCCGCCGTCCGGATCGACCCGGAAGATCCTGATCATGTCGGCCCGCTCGTCGGCCACGTACAGGTGCTCCCCGGCGAACGCGAAGTGCCGCGGCCACTCGCCGCCGGTGTCGACCTCGGCCACCAGCTCCGGCGCCGGGCCGTCGAGCGCGAAGACGGAGATCGTGCCCACGCCGCGGTTGCCCACGTAGAGGAAACGCCCGCCCGGCCCGACAGTCACCTCGGAGGGCTGGACGTGCCCGGTCCGGCCGCTGGCGTCGACGCGCGTCCGCTGACGCGGCCCGTCCGGCGTCAGCTCGTACGCGGTGACCGTGGCGTCCAGCTCGCCGACCAGCCAGAGGCGCCGCCCGTCCGGGTGCCGGGCCAGGTGCCGGGGCCCGGTCCCGGGCGCGGTCCGCAGCCGGGGCTCCCGCTCGGTCAACCGGCCGGTGCCGGCGTCGACCGCGTACCGGTAGACGGAGTCGGTACCCAGGTCGACAGCGAGCAGCCCACCGCCGGCCGGGTCGGGCGAGACCATGTGGCAGTGCGCGTGCTCCTGCCGCTGCGGGTCGGCGCCGTGGCCGGAGTGCCGCACCAGGTCGGTGCGCTCCCCCGGCACGCCGTCGGCGTCCAGGCCGAACACCGCCACGCTGCCGCCGCCGTAGTTCGCCACGAACAGGTGCCGCCCGTCCGGTGCGACCGCCAGGTGGCACGGCTCCGCGCCGCCGGTCTCGCGGACACCGAGCGGCGTGAGGTCGCCGTCCGCCGCCACCCGGAACGCGCTCACCTGCCCGTCGGGCAGCTCGTTGCACGCGTACAGCACCGGCAGCGCCGGATGCCGCACCAGGAACGACGGCGACGGGGTGACCGCCACGACGCCCAGCGGGGTCAGTTCCCCGGTCGCCCGGTCCCGCCGGGCCGCCACGACGCCCTCGGCCCGCCCGCCCGTCTCCGCCGTGTAGCCGCCGATGTGGACGATCTCGTCCTGCCCGGTCACCGCACCCACCTCTCGTCGGTCCTGCCTGCGATCCAACCAGAGGCTTCCCGGTGGCGCGCCCGGTCAGTCCCACCAGGCCCGACGGATCGGGTACGGCGTGGTCAGCCCACCGGCACCGGCTCGCCGCGCTGCCGCGCCACGTGCTCGACGAGCGAGATCAGCACCAGCTTGCCGGACTGCCGGTCCCGGGCGTCGCAGAGCACCAGCGGGACGTCCGGGTCCAGGTCCAGCGCGTCGCGGACCGCCTCCAGGCCGAACCGGCGGGAACCCTCGAAGCAGTTGACGCCCACCACGAACGGGATGCCCCGCTGCTCGAAGTAGTCGATCGAGGGGAAGCAGTCGGCCAGCCGGCGGGTGTCGGCGAGCACCACCGCACCGAGCGCGCCGAAGGCCAGCTCGTCCCAGAGGAACCAGAACCGGTCCTGGCCCGGGGTGCCGAACAGATAGACCTGGAGGTCGTCGTTGATGGTGATCCGCCCGAAGTCCATCGCCACCGTCGTGGTCGACTTCTGCTCGACCCCGGAGACGTCGTCGGTGCCGAGCCCGGCCCCGGTCAGGACCTCCTCGGTCTGCAACGGCCGGACCTCACTCAACGCGCTGACCAGCGTCGTCTTTCCGGCGCCGAAGCCGCCGGCGATGAGGATCTTCAAAGCCAGCGGCACTCGTGGCGCCTCCGGCTCCCGGTCATAGCGCACGGAGTCCACTGACCACCGCCTTGAGGATGTTGTCGTCGGGCAGGTACGCGGTGGCCGGTGGCCGGTGCACCGCGACGAGCCCATGGGCGAGGAGGTCGCCGAGCAGCACCCGGACCACGCCCACGGCGAGGTCAAGGTCGGCGGCGAGGTCGGCCACGGCCTTCGGCCGCCGGGCCAGCTCGATCAGGCGGCGGTGCTCCGGCTGGAGACCGGGCGTGCCGGCCGGGTCCGCGCCGGGGGCGGCGAGCACGAACGCCAGCAGGTCGAAGCCGTCGACCGGCGGGCGCACCCGGCCGCCGGTGAGCGTGTACGGGCGCACCACCGGGCCGGCGTCGGCGTCCAGCCACTCGTGCTGCGGCCCCGGCGACTCAGCGCGCATCGGTCCGCTCCCCCGCCACCCGGCTCGGCGCGGCCAGGTTCTCCCCGACCCGGATGACGAGCATCGCCATCTCGTACGCCACCAGGCCGATGTCGGCGTCGGCGTCGCTCGCCACCGCGAGGCAGGCGCCCTGCCCGGCGGCGGTCACGAACAGGTAGGCCGACTCCATCTCCACCACGGTCTGGCGGACCGCGCCGCCGCCCAGGTGCCGGGTGGCGCCCTTGGCCAGCCCGGAGAAGCCGGACGCCAGCGCGCACAGGTGTTCCGCGTCGGTGCGGTCCTGGTCGGTGGAGGCGCCGAGCAGGAGCCCGTCCGCCGAGAGCACCACCGCCTGGCGGGCGGCGGGAACGCGCTCCACCAGGTCGTCGAGCAGCCAGTCGAGATCGGCGTTCTGCCGCGTCGTGTGCACCACTAGGCGTCCCTCTCAGTCGCGGTTCGTTGGTCCGGCGCCGGCGGGGCGGGCTGAACGGCCGGCCCCGCGGTGGTGGACGGCGTACCGGTGTCGCGCGTTTCGGTGGCGGGGGTGGCCGGATCGGTTCCGGCGGCGCGGGAGCCGTCCCGGCGTCCGCGGGCAGTGCCGGCCTGCAACGCCGACATGGCCCGGCGGGCCTCCTCGGGGGTGCGGTGGGCCGGGGTGTCGGCGACGGCGGCGCGGGGACGGGCGGTCGCGCCGCGACGCCGGATCCGGCGGGGCAGCCCGTCGTCGTCGGCGGGCGGCTCCACCGTCGAGGCCCGCGCCGACTGCAGCGGGACGACTGTGCTCTCCGACCGGTCCCGGCCCGGCCGGACCGGCCGGACCGGCCGGGGCACGGTGGTCAGCCGGGTCACCTTGGCCAGGCGCCGCCGTTCCGGCCCGGCGGAGGCGTCCGCGCCCACCGGCGGCTCGTCGGTGATCAGTTCCGCCGGTACGAACACCGCTGCCACGATCCCGGCCGGGCGGGACGGCCGCAGCTCCACCCGGACGCCGTGCCGGGCGGCCAGTCGCGCCACCACGAACAGCCCCAGCCGTGCGCTGCCGGCCGGGTCGAACTCCGGTGGCTCGGCCAGCTTGCGGTTGGCCTCGGCCAGGGCCGGCGCCGACATGCCCAGCCCCCGGTCGAGGATCTCGATGGTGTAGCCGCCCGGGACGCTGCGGCCGGTGACGTCCACCCGGGTGCCGGGCGGGGAGAACGTGGTCGCGTTCTCGATCAGCTCGGCGAGCAGGTGGATCACGTCGCCGACGGCGCGGCCGAGCACCCCGGCCGGTGCCACCTCGCCCACGTCGACCCGGTCGTACGCCTCGACCTCGGAGATCGCGCCGCGCATCACGTCGACAGCGGCGACCGGGCGGCGCCAGCCCCGTCCGGGCGCGGCCCCGGCGAGGATGACCAGGTCCTCGGCGTGCCGCCGCAGCCGCGTCGCCAGGTGGTCGACCTGGAACAGCCCGGCCAGCTCGTCCGGGTCCTCGGTACGCCGTTCCAGCCGGTCCAGCAGCGCCAGCTGCCGGTGCACCAGCCCCTGGCTGCGGCGGGCCAGGTTGAGGATCACCTCGTTGAAGCCCCGGCGCAGCGTCACCTCGTCGACGGCCGCCCGGACCGCGGTCCGGCGCACCTCGTTGAAGGCGCGCGCCACCTGGCCGATCTCGTCACCGCCGTGGTCCAGCTCGGGCGCCTCCCGGGCCACGTCGACCTCCTCGCCCCGGCGCAGCCGCGCGACCACGTCGGGCAGCCGGCGTTCCGCCACCTCGGTCGCGGCGGCGCGTACGCCGGTCAGCCGCTGCGCCAGCGACCGGCCGACCCGCAGCGCCACCAGTACGCACACCACGATCGCGATCAGGCCCAGCACACCGGCGGCGGCGAGCTGGACGAGGATCCGGGTGGCCATCGGCACGGACCGCTCGGCGAGGGCGTCCGCGCCGCGCAGCTCGAAGTCGCGCAGGCTCTGCCACACCTCGGCGTGGCCGGTCTCCCACGCCCGCATGTCGAACCGGGCGGGCAGCCCGGGCGAGCGGATCAGGCTGTCCTGGAGCGCGCGCAGCCGGAGGAACCCGGCGCCCTCGGTCATCCGCTGGTAGGCGGTCCGCTCCCCGGCCGGCAGGTCGGCGACCGCCGTCTCGGCCAGGAAACGCTGGTTCTCCACTGTGCGTACCAGTTGCTCGTGCTCGCCGTCGGCGTACCGCCCGGCTGTGACGGCGCCGGCCAGCAGCGCGTCGGCCTGCCCGAGCAACTCCCGGGAGCGGCCCAGCGCGGTCAGCGCGGTGGCCTCCCGGTTGAGCTGCGCGTCGGGCAGCGCGGCCATCGCGCCGAACGCCTGGAACGCCGAGCCGATCATCCCGCTGTAGAGGCCGACGGCGCCGGCCCGGTCCACCTTGCGGTCGTCGATGAACGTGCGCCCGGCGGGCAGCGCGTCGAGCGCCGAGACGAGTTGGTCGAGCCGGTTGTCGAGCTGGGCGTCGGCGACGTCGCGCAGGTCACCGCCGTCGACCTTGCGGCGCAGCTCGACGATCGCGTCGTCGGTGCGTACCCGCTGCTCGGTCAGCTCGGGGAGGGCGCGGTCGCCGGCGAGCTGGACCACCGACAGCCGCCGCTCGCGTTGCAGCTCGGCCACCACGGCCTCGCCGGGACGGCCCAGGTCGTAGAGGAGGGTACGCGCGGAGAGCAGATCGAGTGCGGGCCCGAAGGTGAGCGTGGTGGCGAAGATCCACAACGCCAGCAGCCCGGTCACCGGGCCGATGACCAGCGCGGTCAGCTTGGCGCGAATCGGCCAGTCACGGGTGTTCAATCAGACCTCGCCCGGGAAGGTGTCGCTCGGTGGCGCCGGCAGCGGCCGTCACGTTCGCCGGCCACGACGCCGGGCCCCGGCCCGGACGCCTTGGGCAGGATACGTAATCCGGGGCGGATGCACTACCGGCCGTCTCGGCTCTCACTACGGTCCGAGACGGGCACCGCGGGCGCAGTCGGACACCGGTCCGGCACCGGACGGCGGTCGCGACACCGCGCCTTTTTTCCGGAGCGGGGCGGAAAGTGCCGCACAACGGGATTGGCGATCACCCGCACGAGGGAATACCACCGTGCGAAGGAGGAGCCATGTCGTCCACCCAGGTAGTCGTCATAGTCATCGTCGTCGCCGTCATCGCCGCGCTCGTCGCGGTCGCCGTGGTCGCCAGCCGCCGCCGGGCGCTGCGCGAGCGCTTCGGCCCCGAGTACGACCGGGTCGTCGCCGAGCAGGACAGCCGCAGCGCCGCCGAGCGCGAGCTGCGGGAACGCGAACGCCGGCACGCCGAGCTGGAGCTGACCCCGCTGAGCCCGGAGTCCCGGGCCCGCTACGCCGCCGCCTGGGAGGAACTCCAGGTGCGCTTCGTCGACTCCCCCGCGGAGACCGTCGGCGAGGCCGACGAGCTGGTCAGCCGTCTCATCGCCGAGCGCGGATACCCCACCGGGGACTTCTCGGACCAGATCGCCCACCTCTCCGTCGAGCACGCCCGCACCCTCACCCACTACCGCGACGCCCACGAGATCCGGCAGCGCAACGAGCGCGGTGAGGCCGGCACCGAGGACCTCCGGCAGGCGCTCGTGCACTACCGGGCCCTCTTCGCCGACCTGCTCGGCGAGGAGCCGGTGCCCACGTCCACGCAGCAGCCGGAGCAGCGCCACCCCGACCACGACCACGACCACGACGTCCCGAGCCGCTGAGGAGGCCGCCGCCATGCGCCAGGATGAACAGCAGGTCACGCAGGACCACCCCGAGGCCGTCCGGTCCGCACCGGTGCCGGTGCCGCAGCCGGGCGAGCACGCCGACACCGACCGCCGCGACGCCGACCGGGCCGACGTGCCCGAGGACGCGCTTGACGACCGCGGCACCTTCGACGACCCGGCGGTCACCGACGAGCGGCGCGACGCCGAGGTGGACGAGACCCGCGCCTACGACGCCGGGGAGCTGCGCGACGCGGGCGACCGGACCGACGACGACGGGCGTGCCCCGTACGCCGAGCCGGCGCCGCTGCCGACGGCGTTCGGCGCGGCCACGGTGGGCGACGCGGTGGCCGCCTCGGCCCTGGCCGGCGGTCGTCCGCAGGACGAGCGCGACGCGCGCGGCGAGGACACGGCGGCGCCGGGCGACGGCGCGCCGGGACGCACCGACCCGCTGGACGACGAGCGGGCCGACCCGACCGCCGGGGACCGCCTGCACGACCGGGACCGCTGGGACGCCGAGCACCCCGGCGCCGGCGACCGTGACGTGGACGGCGACGGCCGGCACGACCGCATGGTGGACACCGACGGCCGGGACGACCGCATCGACGGCGTCGTCAGGGACGACGCGGTCGCCGACGGCGCGGTCGGGTACGGCAGCGCCGAGCCCGGCCTGGTCGACCCGGACGCCGAGCCGGTCCCCGCCACCGACGACGCCGACCGGCGGCACGACCGGGTGGACACCGACACCGCCACCGCGGCGGCGGGCGCGGCAGCCGCCGGCACGGCTGGCGCGAGCCTGGCCGGCGTGGACCGGCCCACGCCCGGCGCGGTACCCGCCGACGCGGCGACACTGTTCGCGCCGGAGGCCGCTCAGGGCTTCCGGGACCGCTGGCGCGACGTGCAGCTGCGCTTCGTGGACGACCCGCGCGCCGCGGTCGGCGAGGCGGAGTCGCTGGTCGAGGAGGCGATCGAGGCGCTCTCCACCGCCCTGCGCGAGCAGCGCACCCGGCTCGGCGCCTGGCAGGAGTCCGGCTCCACCGACACCGAGCAGCTCCGGGTCGCCGTGCGCGGCTACCGCGACTTCCTGGACCGCGTGCTGGGCCGCTGAGAAACCGCCACGAAGCCCCGGCCGGTGACCCGGCCGGGGCTTCCGCACGTCCGGACCGAACAGCAGGTATGAAACTTCGCAATCGGGGTACGTGCGGACGGCGGTGCACACGAGGGGAGCACGGTCATGGGCGGTGGCGGCCTGCGATTGAACATGAACGCCCTGGACTATCTGATCCTGGCGCTCTACTTCGTCACGGTGCTCGGCGTCGGTTTCGCCGCCCGGCGCGCGATCCGCACCAGCGTGGACTTCTTCCTCTCCGGCCGCTCGCTGCCCGCCTGGGTCACCGGCCTGGCGTTCGTCTCGGCGAACCTGGGCGCGCTGGAGATCATCGGCATGGCCGCCAACGGCGCCCAGTACGGCATCATGACCGTGCACTACTACTGGATCGGCGCCGTGCCGGCGATGGTCTTCCTCGGCATCGTGATGATGCCGTTCTACTACGGCTCCAAGGTCCGCAGCGTCCCCGAGTACCTGCGGCTGCGCTTCAACCGCCCCACCCACCTGCTCAACGCGATCAGCTTCGCGGTCGCGCAGGTGCTCATCGCGGGCGTGAACCTCTACGCGCTGGCCCTGATCATGCAGGCGCTGCTCGGCTGGCCGCTCTGGTTCGCGATCATCGTCGGCGCGGTGATCGTGCTGGCGTACATCACCGTCGGCGGGCTCTCCGGCGCCATCTACAACGAGGTGCTCCAGTTCTTCGTGATCATCGCCGGTCTGGTGCCGATCACGGTGATCGGGCTGGTCAAGGTCGGCGGCGTGAGCGGCCTGATGGACGCGGTCCGCGACTCCAAGCTCGGCGAGGCCGGGCTGCACGCCTGGGAGGGCACCGGCAGCACCGACAACCCGCTCGGCGCGCACTGGCTGGGCATCGTGTTCGGCCTCGGCTTCGTGCTCTCCTTCGGCTACTGGACCACGAACTTCGCCGAGGTGCAGCGCGCCCTGTCCGCGCGGAACATGAGCGCCGCCCGGCGTACGCCGATCATCGCCGCGTACCCGAAGCTGCTCATCCCGGCGGTCACCGTGATCCCCGGCCTGATCGCCCTGGTCACCGTGAAGGGGCTGGGCGCCGACGAGGGCGACCTGGTCTACAACAACGCGATCCCGCTGCTCATGCGCGACCTGCTGCCCAACGGCGTGCTCGGTATCGCGGTCACCGGCCTGGTGGCCTCGTTCATGGCCGGCATGGCGGCGAACGTCAGCGGCTTCAACACCGTGTTCACGTACGACATCTGGCAGGCGTACTTCCGGCGCGACATGCCGGACGAGCACTACGTGAAGGTGGGCCGGCTCGCCACCGTCGGCGCCGTGGTGGTCGGCATCGGCACCGCGTTCATCGCCGCCGGGTTCAGCAACATCATGAACTACATCCAGGCGCTGTTCTCGGTGTTCAACGCGCCGCTGTTCGGCACGTTCATCATCGGCATGTTCTGGCGGCGGATGACGCCGCTGGCCGGGTTCTGGTCGCTGCTGTCCGGCACCGTCGTCGCCACCGCCACGTACCTGCTCTACAAGGGCGGCGTGATCAGCTTCAACTCGGACCTGGAGGAGAGCTTCTGGGGCGCGGGCCTGGCCTTCGCCACCGTCGCGGTGGTGGCCGCGATCGTCACGCCGCTGACCAGGCCGAAGACCGACCGGGAGCTGACCGGGCTGGTGTACGGCCTCAGCGACACCACGCTCGCCGACGACTCACTGGCCGGCGACGCCGCCTGGTACCGCTCCCCGGTGCTGCTCGGCGTCGTCGCGGTGGTCCTCGCCGCCCTGTTCTACATCCCGGTCTTCTGAAGGAGGGGACGCACGCCATGGCAGACGACGCGGGCCGCCACTACCAGGGCGGCGAGGCGCACGACCCGCTGGTCGACGAGACCGAGGACGCCCGGGAGGAACGCTCCGCCGCGGCCCGGCTCTTCGACATCCGCCGGGTCATCGGTGGCCTGTTCGTGGTGTACGGGCTGATCGTCGGGCTGATGGGGCTGTTCGACACGTCCGCCGAGATCGACAAGGCGCAGGGCGTCCGGATCAACCTGTGGGCGGGCGCGGCGATGCTGGTGTTCGGCCTGCTGATGCTGCTGTGGCTGCGGCTGCGCCCGACCGAGACGCCGGAGCAACACCGCGACGAGTCCTGATCCCCGCCGACCGCATGGCGCGGCCCGCACCGGGTACGCCTCGGGGATCAGGCGGAAGGGACAGGAGGGCAGCAGCATGACCGATCGTGACCGCGGTGGCGAGCGGCCGCTGGAGGAGACCCCCGAGGTGGCCGCGGCGGTGGACGACGACAGCACGGTGCCCCAGTTGCGCAGCGGCGGCACCGACCCGGACAACCCCGTCTTCACCGAGCCCGACGGGGCGGTGCCCGACACCGGGTCGCCGAACCTCATCGGTGACCCGTACGCGGCCGGTACCGGTGCGACAGGCACCGGGACGGGTGCCGCACCGGACGACATCCGCACCGGCGCCGAGCAGCCCTGGGATCCGGAGGACCTGGTGCAGGCCCGCGGTCAGGACATGACCCCGGAGAACCTGGAGCGGGCCCGCCGCGACCTGGCCGAGCTGGGCCGGGCGGCGATCGAGCGCACCGTGCCCTGACACCGGCACGGCCGAGGGCCCCTGGCCGACGTGGGCGTCGACCAGGGGCCCGGGGAACCCGCGCGGCGGTGCCTCACTCCCGCCGCCGCGGGTGGCCCGTACCGCGGCTCAGGAGAGCGGCGGGTACGCGTTCTGCATGAGCTGCTGGAACTGGGCGGCGAACCAGGCGCCGGAGATCGGCGCGTCCGGCAGGGCACCGGACATGCTGTTGCCGTTGCGGGCGTTACCGGTGTAGGTCGGGTCGCACATCCGGTCGAAGCCCTTGCCCTCGTTGTTCGGGATCTCCTTGCTGGAGCCGTCCGACTCACCCGGAGGCTTCACCCAGACGTAGGCGTCGATCCCGGACTCCGGGTTGGCCCGCGGCCGCTCGCCGAGGCCCGCGCCGGCCTGGTTGCACCAGTTGCCGGTGTGGAAGCGGCGGTCGACCCGGCCGCCGTCGACGTACGCGTCCACGCTGGTCGACGGGCCGGGGCCGGTCGGCCGGGCGGTGCCGCCCCAACCGTTGCGGGAGGTGTCGATCAGCATGCCGATGTTGCTGTCGAAGCCGATCGAGACCAGCTTCTGCCGGAACGCCTGGGCGAACGACAGCTCGTCGAGGTACTGGTTCCAGTCGGCCCACTTGGACTGCCGCACGGTCTGGCCGTTCACCGTGTCGGTGATCTTGACGTACGGCTCCTTCAGCGCGGAGTAGTTCGCCGTGTTGACGATGAAGCCCTGCACGTTGGCGACGGTGCTGCCGGACGCCACGGCGGCGGCCTTGAGCTGGTCGGCGACCGGGCCGAAGTTGCTGTCCCAGCCGATCCAGCCGTGGTGGGCGGCGTCGATGTAGTTGTAGACGTTGCCGATCGCACCCAGCTTCGCCAGGGCGTAGCCGACACCGTTCACGTACGCGCCGTTGGCCTTCACCGTGTCACACATGACCGTGCCGCCCGCGTTGCCCGAGGTGTTGGTCACCAGGTTGGGCAGCGAGTCGATCTCGATGATGTTGACGATGCGCAGGTTCCGGTACTTCGCGTCGCCCTGGATCGCGGCGATCGGGTCGATGTACTCGGCCTTGTAGCGGGGCAGCTCGTCCGGGCCCAGCTCACCGTTCGAGGCGAGCGCGGAGCAGTCCCGGCCGGGCAGGTTGTAGATGACGAACTGGATGTAGCCGGCGCCCTGGGCGAGCGCGGCGTCCAGGTGGTCACGGACGCCCATCGCTCCGTTGGAGCTGCTGTCCGGCGTGCCGTTGATGGCGGCGATCCGGTCGATCCAGACGGCGGTCGGGTTGTTCGACACCCGGTTGCCGCCGGACACCGACTCGGCCTTGGCCTTCCACTCGGGGTTCACGTACCCCTTCACGCCGGCGTACGGGTTGTCGACCCGCTGCCCGGGCGGCGGGGTCGTCGTCGGCGGCGTCGAGGTCGGCGGGGTCGACGTCGGCGGGGTGCTCGTGGGGGGCGTGCTGGTCGGCGGCGTGCTCGTCGGCGGGGTGCTGGTGGTCGGCGTGCCGCCGTTGCACACAGTGCCGTTGAGCGTGAACTGGGTCGGCTTGGGGTTGCTGCCGCTCCAGGAGCCGTTGAAGCCGATGGTGGTGCTGGCGCCGCTGGCGAGCGACCCGTTGTACGACTCGTTCTGCGCGGTGACGTTCTGGCCGCTCTGGGACCACCGCGCGGACCAGCCGTTCACCACCCGCTGCGAGCTGTTCGGGAAGGTGAAGCCGAGGTTCCACGAGCTGAGCGCGTCACCGATGTTCTTGATGGTCACGGTGCCGGTGAATCCACCGGGCCAGTCGCTGGTCGTGTAGGTCACGCTGCACTGCGTGGCGGCCTGCGCCGCGGTGACCGGGAGGGTCACCAGTCCACCGGCTACCAGGACGCCGGCGCCGGTGAGCGCAAGCGTCCGGTTCCGGCCGGACAGCCTTCTCCACAGATTCATGCCACTGATCTCCTTGGGCGAGACCGGATCCGCGTACGGCCCGGCGCAATGGCGGCTGCGGTCGTCCTGCGGGAACGACCGTGCGCGCCACGGGTTACTTCGGGGGACGCCCGACCCGGACGGGCGTTGTGGGGGTGGTGGTGCCGACCGGTCCGCAGGACCGGCCGATGGAGCCGGACGTCGGCCGATGGTGCCGGCTGCCCTCGACGTCTGAGCTCGCGGTGTGGCTCCCCGAACCGCGTGCAGCGATTCTTGCATGGGAGCGCTTCCATGGCAATGGCTCGATGCGCCTCGCCCCACCGTACCGCCGCCTCCCACTCCCGCCGCCCCACCGGCGCCCCTCAGCTCGGGTGGAACGTCATGGGTGCCGAAACGGCCCGGAGACACCCATGACGTTCCACTCGGCGCGCGGACCGCGGCCGCGGCGAAGGGCACCCGATCCGCGCGCGGCGTCGGACAAGGCACGCATCCGCCCCAACATCAGCAAATCCCTAAAAGCGAATCTTTTCCCGAATAAGTCGCGAAAAGGTCTAACGTCGGCCTTAGCTCGACTGACGTCGGGCTCAGGACGAACAGGGATGGAGACGCTGGTCATGGCTAAGAAGATGCTCGGAAAGGTGGTCGCGGGCGCCGCCCTCGGCGGAGCCGGCCTTCTCGCGTTCACCCCGGGAATGGCCTACGCGGGCGGGCACGACGAGGGCAAGGTCATCGCCAAGCCCCACGTGGTGAAGGCGGGGGACACCGTCGAGCTGCTCGCGATCTGCTCCGAGCCGCAGAAGCACGCCACCGTCTGGTCGAAGGTCACCGGCAAGGTCGACCTGCACCCGGCCCGCGACGGCGAGCACGGCGACTGGGCCGACCGCGGCGGAGACTGGGGCGGCGACCAGGACTGGGGCTGGGACGACAAGGGGCCCGACGGCAAGGACGACCACGGCAAGGGCCCGGACGGCAAGGACGACCACGGCAAGGGCCCGGACGGCAAGGACGACCACGGCAAGGGCCCGGACGGCCGCGGCGAGCCGGGCGGGGAGGGGCACGGTCCGGACGGCAACGGCCCCGGCGGCAACGGTCCGGACGGCAACGGGCCCGGCGGGAACGGCCCGGGTGGCGACGGCATGCCGCAGCCTCCGGCGAACCAGCCCCAGCCGCCGGCCAGCCAGCCGGAAGGGCAGCCGCAGCCGGGTGGCGCGGGCGCCGGCGCGGCCGTCGACCCCGGCGACTGGCAGGGGCACGACGAGTACGGCCAGGACGCCGAGCCGGGCTGGGAGAAGGAGAAGCCGGGCGGGCCGGACTGGACCAAGGACGAGCACGGCCCCGACGGCAAGGACCGGCACGACAAGGACGCCAAGGACGAGCACGGCAAGGACGACCGTGGCGGCCGGCCGGACGACAAGGGCAAGGACGGCAAGGACGAGCACGGCTCCTGGCAGGACGGCAAGGACGACTGGCAGGGCGGCAAGGACGACTGGCAGGCGAGCGGAGGCGCCTGGCAGGAGGACAAGGGCGACTACGGCAAGGACGCCGAGCGCGACTACGGCAAGGACGAGTGGGAGCACGGGAAGGACTTCGTCTACTACGGCGAGGCCACCGTGTCGCACGACGCCCGGCCGGGCCGGTACGAGCTGCGGGGCACCTGCGGTGAGGGCGAGCTGGTGGTCCTGCCGCGCGGTGGGGTCGACGGCGGCGACGGTGGCATGACGACCACCGGCGTGGACCGTACCCTCGCCACCGGCGGCGCGGGCATGATCGGCGCCGCGGCGCTGGGCGGCCTGGTGCTGCTGCGCCGGCGGCGGGCCGGTGGCCTGGTCTGACCGGACGACGACCCGGGCCGGCGGCCGCCACGGAAGTCCGTGGCGTGCCGCCGGCACGGCCGTCGTCGTCCTGCTCGCCATGGCCGGGGCCGGTCTGATCGGCGCGTCCGTGCGGACCGTCCCGCCACCGTCACCGCCGCAGCCGCTCGGTCAGGCGGCTCCGGCCACCACCGGCCCGCAGAGCGATCCGGGTGGCGCCGACGCCGACCCGGACGCCGAGAGCCGACCCGCACCGGGCACCGAGGGCCAATCGGCACCGGGCACCACCGGCGAGTCCACACCGGGCGGCACCGGCCGGCCGGCAGCGGACCCCGCCGGGGGCGGCCCGGCGACGCCGGGCCCACCGACCGGCGCCGCCCCCGGCGCCGCAGGCGTCCCGGGCGCCCCGGACGCGACGGGCGCCGCCCCGGCCCCGCTGCCCCGATCGGCGCCGGTCACCATCTCGATCCCCCGCATCGGGGTGCAGGCGCCGATCATGTCGCTCGGCACGAACCCGGACGGCACGGTCCAGGTGCCCCCGCTGGACCAGGCCATGAACGCCGGCTGGTACTCCCCCGGCGCCAGCCCGGGCGAGGCCGGCAACGCGGTCATAGTGGGTCACGTCGACTCCGCCCAGCTCGGCCCGGCGGTGTTCTTCAACCTCGGCGCGCTGGTGGCGGGCGACACCATCGTGGTGGCCCGGCAGGACGGCTCGGCCGCCACGTTCACGGTGCGGGAGGTCGCGTCGTACCCGAAGACCGCCTTTCCCGCCGCGCAGGTCTACGGTCCGTCGGACGTCCCCGCCCTGCGCGTGGTGACCTGCGGCGGGGTGTTCGACAAGACGGCCGGGAGCTACCTGAACAACATCGTCGTCTACGCGGCGATGACGAGCTGAGGGCCGGAACGGCAGTGGCCCGGTGGTCGGGGAACCGACCACCGGGCCACTCGTGCGTCAGCGTCAGGCCGCCGCCGAGGTCCGGACCAGGGTACGGATCTGGCGCAGCAGCACCGACAGCGCGGACAGGTCGGCGCGGGACTCGTCGAACTCCCCCATCGCCCGGTGCGCCCGGTGGATCGAGGTGGCGTTCGCCTGCTCCCACTCCTGCACGCGCTCCACCGGCGGCACGTCCTCCGGCGTGGACCCGAGCACCTCCGCGGTGAGCGCGGCCAGCGCGGCGTACAGGTCGTAGCGCAGCGCCATCCGGGCCAGCGTCTGCCACCGGTCCTCGCGGGGCAGCAGGGAGATCTTCGACAGCAGCGCGTCGACCCGGAACCGGTCGGAGAGCACGAAGTAGACCGAGGCCACCTCGCTCACGTCCCGCCCGGTGCCCTGCGCCGTCTCGACGATGTCCAGCAGGCCGAAGCTGTACATCAGGCGGGTTGCCTGCTCGGCCAGGTCACGCGGCAGCCCGCGCTCGACCAGCGACTCGATGTGCGCCGCGATGGCCTCCCGCTCGGTGCCCCAGAACCGGTTCTCCAGGTCCGGCAGGAGCCGGGCCACACCGTCGCGCAGCCGGGCGATCTCCGCCGGCACGTCGATCGGCGAGCGCCGGTTGGTGACCAGCCAGCGCACCGCGCGGTCGAGCAACCGCCGGGTGTCCAGGTAGACGGCGGTCTGCAACTCGGGCGAGACCTTGTTGTCGAGCGCCTCGACCGCGTCCCAGAGGTCGCGCAGGCCGAACACCTCGCGGACCACCACGTACGCCCGGAGCACGTCGGCAGCGGACGCGGCCGTCTCCTCGACCACCCGGAAGACGAACGAGATGCCGCCCCGGTTGATCGCCTCGTTGACCAGGACCGTGGTGACGATGTCGCGGCGCAGGCGGTGCCGGCCCATCCGCTCGGCGAAGCGCTGCCGCAGCGGCGTCGGGAAGTAGTTGACCAGGACGTCGGTCGTCCACTCCTCGTCCGCCAGGCCCTCGCCGACGATCTCGCGCTCCAGCACGATCTTGACGTACGCGAGCAGCACCGCGAACTCCGGCGCGGTCAGGCCGCTCTCGGTGCGGACCGCCAGTTCCTCGTCCGAGGGCAGCGCCTCCAGTGCCCGGTTCAGCGCGCCGGACCGCTCCAGCTCGTTGATCATGCGCCGGTGCACCGGGAGCAGCGAGGCGGCCTGGGCCTGGGCGTTGTTGAGCGCCCGGGCCTGGTCGTAGTTGTCCCGCAGCACCAGCTCGGCGACCTCGTCGGTCATCTGGGCCAGCAGCTCGTCGCGCTCCGGCCGGTCCAGCTCGCCGTCGGCCACCGCCGTGTTGAGCAGGATCTTGATGTTGACCTCGTGGTCGGAGCAGTCCACACCGGCCGCGTTGTCGATGAAGTCGGTGTAGATGCGGCCGCCGGTCGAGGCGTACTCGATCCGGCCCTGCTGGGTGAAGCCCAGGTTGCCGCCCTCGCCGACCACCCGGCAGCGCAGGCCCTTGCCGTCCACCCGGATGGCGTCGTTTGACTTGTCCCCCACCTCGGCGTTGGTCTGGCTGGACGCCTTCACGTAGGTGCCGATGCCGCCGTTCCAGAACAGGTCGACCGGCGCGGTGAGGATCGCCTTCATCAGCTCCTGCGGGCTGAGCTGCGTGACGTCCTCGTCGAGGTCGAGCACCGCGCGGACCTGCGGCGAGATCGGCACCGACTTCGCCGTACGCGAATAGACGCCGCCGCCTTCGGAGATCAGCTCGCGGTCGTAGTCCTCCCACGACGAGCGCGGCATGTCGAACAGCCGCTTGCGTTCCTCCCAGGACCGGGCCGACTCCGGGTCCGGGTCCAGGAAGATGTGCCTGTGGTCGAACGCGGCCACCAGCCGGATGTGCTTCGACAGCAGCATCCCGTTGCCGAACACGTCGCCGGACATGTCGCCGACGCCGACCACAGTGAAGTCCTGCGTCTGGGTGTCGTGGCCCAGCTCCCGGAAGTGCCGCTTGACCGACTCCCAGGCGCCCCGGGCGGTGATGCCCATCTTCTTGTGGTCGTAGCCGGCCGAGCCACCGGAGGCGAACGCGTCGCCAAGCCAGAAGCTGTGCGCCTCGGAGATCTCGTTGGCGATGTCGGAGAACGTCGCCGTGCCCTTGTCGGCGGCCACGACCATGTACGGGTCGTCGCCGTCGTGCCGGACCACGTCGTCGGGCGGCACGATCTCGCCGCTGACGATGTTGTCGGTGACGTCGAGCAGCGCGGAGATGAACTCCTTGTAGCAGATCACCGCCTCGTCCCGGTCGCCCGGCTTCTGCTTGAGCACGAAGCCGCCCTTGGCGCCGACCGGCACGATCACCGCGTTCTTCACCATCTGCGCCTTGACCAGGCCGAGCACCTCGGTCCGGAAGTCCTCGCGCCGGTCGGACCAGCGCAGGCCGCCGCGGGCCACCGGCCCGTAGCGCAGGTGCACGCCCTCGAACCGGGGCGAGTAGACGAAGATCTCGAACTTGGGCCGCGGCGCGGGCAGGTCCGGGATGGCCTGCGGGTCCAGCTTGAACGCCACGTACGCCTTGGGCCGCCCGCCCACCGGCTTCTGGTAGAAGCTGGTGCGCAGCGTGGCCTGGATCAACGTCAGGTAGGCCCGCAGGATGCGGTCCTGGTCGAGGCTGGCCACCTCGTCCAGCGCCTCGCCGATCGCGTCGACCAGCTCGCCGCTGCGCTGCCGCCGCTCGTCGAGCGTGGTGGCGCCCGGGGCGAACCGGGTCTCGAACAGCTTCACCAGCAGTTCGGCGATCTGCGGGTACGCGATGAACGTCTGCTCCATGTACTCCTGGGAGAACACGGTCCCGGCCTGGCGCAGGTACTTCGCGTACGCGCGCAGCACGACGACCTGCCGCCAGGTGAGCCCGGCCCGCAGCACCAGCTCGTTGAAGCCGTCCACCTCGGCCTCGCCCCGCCAGGCGGCGGCGAAGGCGTTCTCCACGTGCGGACGCACCTCGGCCAGGTCCTGGTGCCGTTCGGGCAGCTCCAGACCGAAGTCGTAGAGCCAGATCCGGCCGTCGACGCGCTCCACCTCGTACGGGTGCTCGTCGACCACCTTCACGCCGAGCGAGTGCAGCACCGGCAGCACGGCGGAGAGCATCATCGGCTCGCCGTACCGGTAGACCTTGAACCGCACGTCCATCGCCTCGTCGGCGTCGGCGCGGGCGGCGTACGGACGCGGCGGCGCCTGCTTGCGGAACAGGTGCATCTCCAGCTGGCCGGGCTCCTCCAGCAGCTCCAGCTTCGCCAGGTCCTTCATCGCCTCGTACGGCGTGTGCCCGTCCTTGTAGCCCTCCGGGAACGCGTCGGCGTACCTGGCGAAGAGGTGCTTGGCCTGCTCGTCGCCGAGCTTGCGTTCCAGCACCAGCCGGTAGTCGTCGTCCCAGAGCCGGGTCGCGTCGGCCAGTTCCTCGGCGAGCAGGTCGGCGTCGATGTCACCGGGCGGGTTGTTCGGGTCGGTACGCACGATGAAGTGCACCCGGGCCAGCATCGACTCGGTCACCCGGGTGGTGTAGTCGACGCCGACGCCGTTCAGCTCGCGCAGCAGGATGTCCTGCATGCGCAGCCGGTTCTGGGTGGTGAAGCGGTCCCGCGGCAGGTAGATCAGGCAGGAGATGAACCGCCCGTACGCGTCGCGGCGCAGGAACACCCGAAGCTGCCGGCGACCCGCCATCCGCAGTACGCCGATCACCGCGTGGTAGAGGTCGTCGGTCTTGATCTGGAACAGCTCGTCGCGCGGGTAGGTCTCCAGGATCTGCAGCAGGTCCTTGCCGGAGTGGCTGCGCAGGCTCAGGCCCGAGCGGTCGAGCACCTCGGCGACCTTGCGCCGGACCACGGGCAGCTCCTGCACGCTGGTCCGGTACGCGGCGGTGGAGAACAGGCCCAGGAAGCGCCGCTCCCCGACCACCTCGCCGGCCTCGTTGAAGATCTTGAAGCCGATGTAGTCGAGGTACGCCGAGCGGTGCACAGTGGCACGCGAGTTGGCCTTGGTGATGATGAGCAGGCGCTTCTCCAGCACCTTCTCGTGCGCCTCGGGCGTCATCGAGTTCAGCGACCGGGCCTCCGGCGAGTCGGAGCGCAGGATGCCCAGCCCGGTGCCGAGCACCGCCTCCAGGGCCTGCCCGCCGCGTGCGCCGTCGGTGTTGACCAGGCGGTACTCCCGGTAGCCGAGGAACGTGAAGTGGTCGTGCGCCAGCCAGCGCAGCAGCTCCACCGAGTCGGTGATGTCCTTCTCCGGCACCGGCGGGCGGTTGTCCGACGTCCGGGCGGCGGCCAGCTCGTCGGCGAGCGCGAGGGCCCGCTGCCGCATCTTCGGCCAGTCCTCGACCGCCTCGCGCACGTCGGTGAGCACCCGCTGCAACTCGCGCCGCAGCGTCTCCCGCTCGGCCGGGTCGCGGACCGGGTCGATCTCGATCCGCATCCAGCTCTCGACCAGGTCACCGGCGATGGCGTCGTCCGGTTCCACGTCCGCCGACACCTCGGTGAGCCGGCCCAGCGGCTCGCGGCGCACCACGACCAGCGGGTGCACCAGCAGGTGCACGTCCAGGTGGCGGGAGTTCAGCAGGGCGGTCACCGAGTCGACGAGGAACGGCATGTCGTCGGTGACGATCTCCACGACCGTGTGGTGCTGCTCGGCGTCCGGCTCGTGGATGCGGAGCTTCAGCTCGCCCGGCACCCGCTGCTGGGCCAGGTCCCGGTGGGCCCGGGCCGCCTCCAGCATCTCCTCGGCGGTGAAGCCGATCAGCTCCTCGTCCGGCGCGAACCGCCAGAAGCGGTCCACCAGTGTGGCCGCGTCGTGGTCGTCGCCGGCCAGCGCGACCGCCTGGGCGACCAGCCGCTCCGCGTTGGGAACGGGCTCGTCCAGCTCGGCGTCCTCCGACTCGTCGGCCAGTGCCTGCGCGGGCAGGCCCAGGTCGTAGAGGGTGTCGATGCTGGAACCGGTCATCCCGGTCACTCCTGTGTCGAGACGGCTGAAACCGTCCCCGTCGGTCGCCGAATCGAAGCTGTCGTCGTCCCGGCCGGTGTCAGCCTGCCGGAGGTCGGGTCCCGGTTTGATCGCCGGACGCCGGTCCATCGGTGCCACTCCCCTCGACCCACCGCGTTGTGGGTCACTCTGCCGCCCAGCCTAGGCCCTACCGCGTGGTACCTCCCGCGGCGGATCACTGGCCGGACGTCCGGATCGGGACTCTGTCCTTTCACCCGTTGCGGGTCCGAGGTCGGCCGCTCGCGGAGTACCCCGACTGGCGATGTTCATCACACTGCCACACGCTGCTTATCGCGCTGCCGGAGGCCGTGGCGGGGCGGTGGGGAGCGCCGGGTCGTACTAGCGTGCGGGGCAGTTGAGCACCGGAGGGACCGCTTCATGCCTGTGTCGTACCCCGTCCGCCCCCGCCGCCACACCCGTCACCGCGCCCTCGCGGCACTGGCCGCAGTCCTGGTCACGGCCGGTGCGCTGACCGGATGCTCCGGGGACGACGGCCCGGAGGCGGCCGTCGAGGCGTTCCTCGGCGGCTGGCGCTCCGGCGACCTGCAGGCGGTCGGCTTCGTCCAGCCGGCCGGCGGGCGCGTGCCCGCCGGCGACGTGACCAAGCAGATCCAGGCGCTCGCCGGCGCGCTCGCGGCGAACCCGCCGGAGCTGGCGCGCACCGGCGAGATCACCACCAAGGGCGACGTCGCCACCGCCCGGGTCAAGGTGAGCTGGGCGCTGCCCGGCGGCGGCACGTGGGCCTACGAGAATCCGGTACGCCTCAAGCGCGGCGGCGACGACCAGTGGCAGGTGATCTGGGAGCCGTCGGTGGTGCACGAGAAGCTGGAGAGCGGCGACAAGATCGCGCTGCGGCGGGAGCCGGCGCAGCGCGCCGGTGTGCTCGACGCGGCCGGTCAGCCGATCGTCGCACCGCGCCCGGTGGTCCGGGTGCAGCTCGTCCCCGGCGAGGTCACCGACGTGCCCGGCATGGTCAAGAAGCTGGACGCCGCGTTCAAGGCGATCCGGCCCGCGCTCACCCCGCCGGTCGACCTGGGCGACCTGCCCAAGCGGCTCAAGGATGCCAAGCCGGACGGCCTGGTCGAGGTGGTGACGTTGCGCGACGAGGCGTACCGGCAGATCAAGCCGCGCATCTACGACCTGCCCGGCACCCGGTTCGCCTCGGAGCAGCTCATGCTGGCGCCGACCCGCGAGTTCGCCCGGGCGCTGCTCGGCTCGGTCGACCAGGCCACCGCCGACGACCTCCAGGCCCACCCCGAGCGGTACGCGCGCGGCGACCTGGTCGGCCACAGCGGCCTCCAGGGCCGGTACGACGAGCGGCTGCGCGGCGTCCCCGGCGTCACCGTGATCACCGAGCGGACCACCCCGGACGGCAAGGTCGAGCCGACCGGCACGGAGCTGTACCGCGCCGACCCGAAGCCCGGTCAGCCGGTCAAGACGACGATCGACGCGGCCACCCAGAACGCCGCCGACGCCGCGTTGCGCGGGCAGACCCGCCGCTCCGCCCTGGTCGCCGTGCGGATCAGCGACGGCGCGGTGCTGGCCGCCGCGAATGGCCCGGGCGCGGCGGGCGACAACCTCGCCTTCACCGCCCAGGTGCCGCCCGGCTCGACGTTCAAGATGGTCAGCGCGCTCGGCCTGCTCGACCGGGGCGCGGTGACGCCGCAGACGACGGTGGCTTGCCCGAAGACGTCGACGGTCGAGGGCCGGGTCTTCAAGAACTCGGACGACTTCGAGCTGGGCGCTGTGCCGTTCGCCACCGACTTCGCCAAGTCGTGCAACACCGCGTTCACCGCGCTGGCGCCGAAGCTCGGCCCGGACGGGCTGGCCCAGGCCGGCCGTACGCTCGGCCTGGAGGCCGCGTGGGATCTCGGCACCGACGCGTTCACCGGCAAGATCTCCGCCAACGGCTCGGCCACCGAGCAGGCCGCCGCCGCGATCGGTCAGGGAACCACGCTGGTGAGCCCGCTGGCCATGGCGAGCGCCACCGCAGCAGTGGCCCGGGGCAAGTTCGAGCAGCCCAAGCTGCTGCTCGACCCGGCGCCGGCCAAGCCCGCGCCGGCCGGCGAGGCGCTCAAGCCGGAGTCGGTGGCGGCGCTGAAGTCGATGATGCGCGGGGTGGTCACCGCGGGCAGCGGCAGCGCGCTGGCGGACGTGCCGGGCGAGCCGGTGCACGGCAAGACCGGCACCGCGGAGTACGACAACAACCCGGCGCACACGCACGCCTGGTTCGTCGGCTGGCAGGGCGACGTGGCCTTCGCCGTCTTCGTCGAGCAGGGCGGGGCGGGCTCGAAGGTGGCGGCGCCGATCGCCGAGAAGTTCCTGCGCGGCCTCGCCGCGAGCTGAGGCGTACCGGTCAGGCGATGTCGATGCCGGAGCGGGCCGGGTCCGGCTCGTCTCCGGCGGAGGCGCGGCGCAGCAGGCCGGGCCCGAGCGGGTCGTCACCGAGGTCGTCGTCGGTCAGGTCGGGCCCGATCGGCTCCACCGCGACCGCCGGCGCCGGTACGGCCGCCGGGGCGGGCAGCGGCTCGGGCTCCGGCCGGCTGTCGGCGGCGCGGGGCGCCGGGGCGACAGGTCCGGCCGGCAGCAGCCGGGGCGGCACGGCACCCGGCGCGACGACAGGGGCGAGGCCGGCCACCACCGTGTTCACGATCTCGGCCGCGTACGCCCCGTCCGGGTCGTAGTCGGGGTCGAAGACGGTCAGCTCGACGCCGAGGCAGTGCGGGGTGTCGACCAGCCCGGTGAGCAGGATCTCCAGCTCGGCGAAGGCGATGCCGCCCGGGTCGGGCGCGTCCACGGCGGGCATCACCGCCGGGTCCAGCACGTCCACGTCGATGTGCACCCAGTAGCCGGCGCAGTCGACGAGCTGTTCGTGCGCCCACTGGGCGGTACGGGCGGCACCCTCGGCGCGCAGTGCCGGCACCGGCCGGGTGGTGATGCCGGCGGCCTGGAGGTCGAGCCGGTACTCGTCCTGCGCGCGGATGCCGAGCACCACCACGTCGATGTCCCGGAAGTACGGCCGGCGGCCCTCGATCGCGGCCAGGTCGGGCTGCCCCCGGCCGGTCACCAGGGCGAGATCCTCCCCGGCCGCCGCGCCGACGTAGGAGGCGTTGCCGGGGTGCCGGAAGTCGGAGTGGCCGTCGACGAAGACCAGCCCGATCCGCCCGCCGACCGCCTCGCCGAGGCGGTGCATGGCCAGCGCCGAGCCGAGCAGCACCGAGCAGTCGCCGCCGAGCACCAGCGGGAACTCACCCCGGTCGATGATCGCGCCGATCCGGTCGGCGAGCGCCACCGAGTACGCGGAGATCTCCGGCGCGTGGCAGACGCCGTCGCCTGGCCGCCAGTCCCCCGGGTCGTACCGCGGCGGGGTGAGGCAGCCGGCGTCGCGGGCCCGCAGCCGCGCGAGCAGGCCGTGGTCGCGCAGCGCACCAGGCGCCTTGCCGCACCCGGGGACGGAGCTCGCGGTGGGCGGGCGCAGTCCGAGGTTCGTCGGCGCGTCGAGGACGGCGATCCGGCGCATCATGGGCTCCCGTCCTCGGCGGTCGGGCGGGCCGGCGGTGCGCCGGCCCGCGCGGGTTGACTCAGAACAGCGCGCTGGCCAGGGCGCGTCGGGCGGAGGCCACGGCGGGGTCGTCCGGGCCGGCGATGGTGAACAGGCCGAGCAGGTGCTGGCGTACCCGGTCCCGGTCGTCCCCGGCGGTGCGCCGGACCAGGCCGACCAGCCGCTTGTACGCCTCGTCGGCGAGGCCGCTGAGCACCTCGATGTCGGCGGCGAGCAGCTGGGCGTCCACGTCGTCGGGGGCGGCCGCAGCGGCGTCGAGCGCGCCCTGCGGGTCCGCGCCGGCCACCCGGCGGGCCAGCCCGACCTGCGCCAGGCCCGCCTCCGCCGCCGCGTCCGCGGGCGACTCCGCCAGGATCTTCCGGTACGCCGCCTCGGCCGCGTCGAGGTCACCGCTCATCAGCGCGTCGTCGGCGGCGTCGAGGCGCGGGTCCTCCGGTTCGGCGACGGTTACGCCACCGGCCTTGAGGACCGCCTGGAGCCACTGTCGCAACTGCGACTCGGGGACCGGGCCGGGGAAGGCGTCGATCGGGCGCCCACCGACGATGGCGTACGTGGTGGGCAGCGTCTGGAGCTGGAACATCTGCGCGAGCCGCGGCTGCTGCTGCACGTCGACCCGGGCCAGCAGCCACGCTCCGCCGCCCTCGGCGGCCAGCCGCTCCAGCACCGGGGCGAACTGGTCGCTCTCCGGGTAGCCGGCGGCGCCGAAGAAGACCACTACCGGTGTGGTGAGCGAGCGTTCGAGCACCTCGGACTGGATGTTCGCCTCGGTCACGTCGATCACGGCGGCGGAGCCGGCGGGGCTGCCCGGCAGCCCGGTCGGCCCAGCGCCCTGGGACGGTGTGGCGGATGAGGTGTCGGCCGGTGCGGGGGTGCGCAGCGCGCTGAGGTCGACCGCGCCGCGGGTGAAGATCGACGAGGTGATCCGTGGGTCGCTCATGGTTGTCTAGTCTCGCACGTACCCCGGGGATCTCCGACCACCCGCAACGCCCACGTCGCCACTCTCACCCCTGCTCAACCCCCGCGCCGCACCCCCACCCCCACCTCCCCGCGATCTTGCACTTTCCGCCCCGGCAAATGCGACGAATTGCCGCGCGCGGAGGGCTCGAACTGCAAGATCGCGGGGGTGGGAGGGGGACGGGCGGGGTCAGAAGCGGGCGGGCTCGCGGTAGACGCCCCACTCGGCGCGGAGGGCGTCGCAGATCTCGCCGAGGGTGGCCTCGGCGCGGACCGCGTCGAGCATGGCGGGGATCATGTTCTCGCCGGTCCGCGCCACCTCGACCATCCGCGCCACGGCGGCGGTGACTGCGGCGTCGTCGCGGGCCGACTTGCGCTCGGTCAGCACCCGGCGCTGCTCCAGCTCCACCTCGTGCGAGATGCGCAGGATCTCCAGGTCCTTGGCGACGGTGCCGGTGTGGCAGTTGACGCCGACGATCCGCTTGTCGCCCTTCTCCAGCGCCTGCTGGTAGACGAACGCCGACTCGGCGATGTGCCCGGTGAACCAGCCGTCCTCGATGCCGCGCAGGATGCCGGAGGTCATCGGGCCGATGGTGTGCGGGCCCTCGCCGCCGAGCTGCTTGATCCGGGCGAAGATCTCCTCCGCCTCGGCCTCGATCCGGTCGGTGAGCGCCTCGACGTACCAGGAGCCGCCGAGCGGGTCGGCCACGTTGGTCACGCCGGTCTCCTCCATCAGCACCTGCTGGGTCCGCAGGGCGATCTCGGCCGACTCGTCGGTGGGCAGGGCGAGCGTCTCGTCGAGGGCGTTGGTGTGCAGCGAGTTGGTGCCGCCGAGCACCGCGGCCAGGGCCTCCACGGCGGTGCGGACCACGTTGTTGACCGGCTGCTGCGCGGTCAGCGACACCCCGGCGGTCTGCGTGTGGAACCGCAGCCACTGCGCCTTCTCGCTGGTGGCGCCGTACACGTCGCGCAGCCAGCGGGCCCAGATCCGGCGGGCGGCGCGGAACTTGGCGATCTCCTCGAAGAAGTCCACATGCGAGTCGAAGAAGAAGCTCAGGCCGGGGGCGAACGTGTTCACGTCCAGCCCGCGCGACAGGCCCAGCTCGACGTACCCGAAGCCGTCGGCCAGCGTGTACGCCAGCTCCTGCGCGGCGGTCGAGCCGGCCTCGCGGATGTGGTAGCCGGAGACGGACAGCGGCTTGTACCGGGGGATCTCCCGCGCGCAGTACTCCATCAGGTCGCCGATGAGGCGCAGGTGCGGCTCGGGGTCGAACAGCCACTCCTTCTGCGCGATGTACTCCTTGAAGATGTCCGTCTGGAGCGTTCCGTCCAGCGTGGACAGGTCGGCGCCCTGCCGTTCGGCGGCGACCAGGTACATGCAGAAGACCGGCACGGCCGGGCCGGAGATGGTCATCGAGGTGGTCACGCCGGCCAGGTCGATGCCGTCGAACAGCACCTCCATGTCGGACGCCGAGTCGATCGCGACGCCACAGTGGCCGACCTCGCCGAGGGACTGCGGGTCGTCCGAGTCGCGGCCCATCAGCGTCGGCATGTCGAAGGCCACGGAGAGACCGCCGCCGCCCGCGCCGAGGATCATCTTGTAGCGCTCGTTGGTCTGCCGGGCGTTGCCGAAGCCGGCGAACTGCCTGATGGTCCAGGTCCGCCCGCGGTAGCCGGTCGGATACAGACCCCTGGTGTACGGGAACTCGCCCGGCCAGCCGATCCGCTCGAACCCGGGGTACGGGGTGTCCTCCGGCGGGCCGTACACCGGCTCGACCGGCAGTCCGGACAGCGTGGTGAAGTCCGCGTCGCGCTTGCGGGCGGCGTCGTAGCGGGCCTGCCAGCGGGCCCGACCGGCGGCGATCTCGTCAGCGTCCATGCGCGGAGCTCCTTCTCAAGTCGTCGTCCCGGTTCCGAGTGTAGAGCGAGATCCTGAACGATCCTTAAGGGCTCGCGTACCGGCCGGTAACCCCGCCACGGGCCCTGCCGGGACGCCCCATCACCGTCGATCCGCAGGTCAGGGCGCTGTCTCACGTGGCGGACGACTGCCCGGCGCAGCCTCCCGGCAGCCGGGTTCCCGTGCCACACTCCCGCCGTGGGCAATCGAATCGCGACCCGGCTGATTACCTAGGCGGCGTACGCCTCCGCGTGCGTCGCCGACCAAAGCGATCCTGTCGGCTCGTCCTAGTGAGGCCCCCGTGAGCGTGTCCGCATCCACCCCCGCAACCGTCGATCTTCCCCGGCCCGCCCCCGGCCGCCCGTACGACGAGCCCGCCGCCGAGCACGGCACGCCGTGCACGATGGTGGTCCACCTCGGCGTGGGTCACTCCACGACCGGCCTGCTCAAGGTGCTGTCCGTGCTGCACTCCCGCCGGGTCGCCGTGTCACACGTCCAGTACGTGCAGTGCCCCGACCGGTCCGCGGTGATGATCGTGGAGTGCTCCCCCGCCACGGCGCCGATGGAGACGGTCCGCAAGAGCGTCGCGAACGCCGTACCTGTGGTCAGCGTCAGCGTGCACAGCGCGCCGGCCCGCGACGGCGTCCGGCGCCTGCGGTCGGGCCGCGGCACCCACAGATGACCGTCAGCCGGTGGGCTCCGGGCCACCGGCGCGCATGACGTCCCGGGCGGTGAGCGCCACGTGCAGCGACAGGCGCCGTTCGCTCGAGTCCAGGTCGACGCCGAGCACCCGCTCGATCAGCTCCAGCCGCTGGTAGAGCGCCGACCGCGACAGCGACATCGCGTCCGCCGCGCGCCGCTTGTTGCGCCCCTCCACCAGGTACGTCTCCAGCAGCGCGACGTGGTTCGTGCCGTGGCGCTGGTCGTACGAGAGCAGCGGGCCCAGCTCGCGCTCGACGAACGTCTGCAGGCGCACGTCGTCGCGCAGCAGGTACAGCAGACCCCGGAGGCGGACGTCGTGCAGCCGGTAGAACGGGCGCGGCTCGGCGGTGTGCACAGTCGCGTCGGCCACCTGCGCCGCCTCGGCGAGTGAGCGCCGGGCCAGGTCGAGCGTCCGGACCACCGACCCGGCGGCGACCACCACGTCCGCACCGGCCCGGTGGCCCGCCCGGGTGAGCGCGGCGGACAGGCTCCCCAGCGCCGCCTCGTCTGAGCCGGTCTCGTCGAGCGCGACGAGGAGGGTGACGCCGGTGCCGCCGGCCGCCTCGTCCACGTCGCCGGCGAGCGCGGCGAGCCCGCACTCGCGTACCGCCTTCTCCACCGCGTCGAGCAGTTCCCGCCGGTTCGCGGTCCCGTCGGCGCCCGGAGCCGGCCGGCGCCGCCGGACCACGACGCCGAGCAGCCGGCGCTGCTCCAGGACGACGCCGAGCCCACGCGCCCGCAGCGCCACGTCCCGGGTGGGCGCCGAGTGGGTGACGATGCTCAGCAGCAGGCTGCTGCGCGCCTGCCGCTCGACCGACGACGAGTCCCGGGCGACGAGCTGGTTCAGCGCGATGGTGGACGCGGCGCGTTCCAGCAGCACCCGGGTCCGGGCCGGTGGCTCCTGGTCGCACAGCAGCACGAGCCGCCCCCACCGGTTGCCGCGCGCCTCGACGCTCGTCACCAGCCAGCCCGAGCGCGGCTCGTAGCCGGTGCCGGACGGCACCTCGACCGCACGCGAGCGGGTCTCCCAGCGGTCGAGCAGCTCCTCGGCGGTCAGCGGACCGGTCTCGTACGCCAGCACCTGGTGGGCGAGGTTCTCCAGCACCGCTGGCCGCCGGGACAGGCGGGTGACCTCGCGGAGCACCTGGCGGGGCTCGGCGCCCTCCACCGACAGCTCGGTGAAGATGCGGTGGATCTCGTCCTTCGCGAGCAGGTCCGCCGTCTGCTCCTCGACGATCACCGAGTGGACGACCTCGGTCACGGCGACGAACCGCATCTCGCGCCGCAGGGCGATCAGGGGCAGGTTCCGGCTGCGGGCGTGCTCGACCAGCCCGGCCGGCAGCGTGCCGCCGAACCGGCGGCCCAGCTCGACCACCACGCCCGCCACCCCGACGGCCGCGAGGCCGTCGATCCACCGGCGCAGCCCGTCGTCGTCGGGGGGCAGGCCGATGCCCGTGGTCAGGACCAGCTCGCCACCGCGGAGCAGGTCGGCGATCTCGGGGATCTCGGCGACGTGCACCCAGCGCACCGGCGCGTCCAGCCGGTCCCGGCCCGCCAGGACGCGCGGCCCGGCCTGCTGCAGAGCCGGCAGTTCCAGCACGTCACGGACGGTCATCGGCATCGGAGCGCCTCCCCCTTCCTCCGGCGCACAGTATGTGCGCTTCCCGCGGACGGGAACGACACAGTGCCCATTGCCCGGACCTGGGGAAGCGCAGATGATCCCGGGCATGACCCAGACAGCACCCGGCACCGCGCCCGCTCCCGTCCCGCTGGAGCGGGTGACCCACTGGATCGACGGCAAGCCGTTCGCCGGAGTCACCGAGCGTACGGCCCCAGTCTACGATCCGGCGCTGGGCGCGGTCCGGACGGAGGTGCCGCTGGCCTCGGTCGACGAGGTGGACCAGGCCGTCGCCTCGGCCGCCGCCGCGTTCGCCTCCTGGCGGACCTCGTCGCTGACCAAGCGCACCCAGGTGCTGTTCGCGTTCCGGGAGCTGGTCAACCAGCACAAGCAGGAGCTGGCCGAGCTGATCACGGCCGAGCACGGCAAGGTCGTCTCGGACGCCCTCGGCGAGGTCACCCGCGGCCTGGAGGTCGTCGAGTTCGCGTGCGGCATCCCGCACCTGCTCAAGGGCGGCTACTCGGAGGGCGTCTCCACGAACGTGGACGTCTACTCGATCCGGCAGCCGGTCGGCGTCTGCGCCGTGATCTCCCCCTTCAACTTCCCGGTGATGGTCCCGATGTGGTTCGTGCCCATCGCCATCGCGGCGGGCAACGCCGTCGTGCTCAAGCCCAGCGAGAAGGACCCGTCCGCGTCGCTGCTCGTGGCCTGGCTGTGGGAGCAGGCCGGCCTGCCCGCCGGCGTGTTCAACGTGGTGCACGGCGACAAGGTCGCCGTGGACCGGCTGCTGGAGCACCCCGAGGTCAAGGCGGTGTCGTTCGTCGGCTCCACGCCGATCGCCCGGTACGTGTACGAGACCGGCACCCGCAACGGCAAGCGCGTCCAGGCCCTCGGCGGCGCCAAGAACCACATGGTGGTGCTGCCGGACGCCGACCTCGACCTGGCCGCCGACGCGGCGGTGAACGCCGGGTTCGGTTCGGCCGGCGAGCGGTGCATGGCGATCTCGGCCCTGGTGGTCGTCGAGCCCGTCGCCGACGACCTGGTGGGCCGGATCCGGGAGCGCATCGCCACGCTGAAGGTCGGTGACGGGCGGCGCTCCTGCGACATGGGTCCGCTGGTCACCAAGGAGCACCGCGACCGCGTCGCGTCGTACCTCGACGCCGGTGCCGAGGCCGGTGCCGAGCTGGTGGTGGACGGCCGCGAGGTGCGTGTCGACGGCGACGAGTCCGGGTTCTGGCTCGGGCCGAGCCTGCTGGACCGGGTGTCGCCGGAGATGAGCGTGTACACCGACGAGATCTTCGGGCCGGTGCTGTCGGTGGTGCGCGTCGGCAGCTACGACGAGGCGCTCGCGCTGGTCAACGCCAACCGGTACGGCAACGGCACGGCGATCTTCACGAACGACGGCGGCGCGGCCCGCCGCTTCCAGAACGAGGTCGAGGTCGGCATGGTCGGCGTCAACGTGCCGATTCCGGTGCCGATGGCCTACTACTCCTTCGGCGGCTGGAAGGACAGCCTCTTCGGCGACTCGCACGCCCACGGCGCCGAGGGCGTGCACTTCTTCACCCGCGGCAAGGTCGTCACCTCCCGGTGGCTCGACCCCAGCCACGGCGGCATCAACCTCGGCTTCCCCGAGAACGTCTGAGCAGCGGAGAGAGAACGCCGATGAGCACCAGCGCACGCACCTACGAGCTCGACCGCGCGCACGTCTTCCACTCCTGGTCCGCCCAGTCGCTGCTCGACCCGATGGTGGTCGAGCGCGCCGAGGGCTCGTACTTCTGGGACGGCGACGGCAACCGCTACCTGGACTTCTCGTCGCAGCTCGTCAACACCAACATCGGCCACCAGCACCCGGTGGTGGTCGCGGCGATCCAGGAGCAGGCGGCCCGTCTGTGCACGATCGCGCCGTCGTACGCCAACGACGTCCGCGGCGAGGCGGCCCGGCTGATCACCGAGCTGACCCCGGCGGGCCTTTCCAAGGTGTTCTTCACGAACGGCGGCGCGGACGCGATCGAGCACGCCGTCCGGATGGCCCGGCTGCACACCGGCCGGCCGAAGGTGCTGTCGCAGTACCGCAGCTACCACGGCGGCACCCAGACGGCGGTGAACCTCACCGGCGACCCGCGCCGCTGGCCCAGCGACAACGGCACCGCCGGGGTGGTGCACTTCTTCGGCCCGTTCCTGTACCGGTCGGAGTTCGGCGCCACGACCGAGGAGGAGGAGTGCGCGCTCGCGCTGCGCCACCTCGAACGCGTTGTGGAGATGGAGGGCCCGTCCACCATCGCCGCGATCGTGCTGGAGACGGTGCCGGGCACCGCCGGCATCATGCCGCCGCCGCCGGGCTTCCTCGCGGGCGTACGGGAGCTGTGCGACAGGCACGGCATCCTCTACATCGCCGACGAGGTGATGGCGGGCTTCGGGCGTACCGGCGCCTGGTTCGCGCTGGACCACTACGGCGTGACGCCCGACCTGATCACCTTCGCCAAGGGCGTGAACTCCGGTTACGTCCCGCTCGGCGGCGTGGTGATCGCCGACCACGTCGCCGACACGTTCGCCACCCGCGCCTACCCCGGCGGCCTGACCTACTCCGGTCACCCGCTGGCCACCGCCGCCGCCGTCGCGACCATCAACGTGATGCGCGACGAGCGGATCGTCGAGAACGCCGCCACGATCGGCGCCGACGTGCTGGGCCCGGGACTGCGTGAGCTGGCCGACCGGCACCCGAGCGTCGGTGACGTACGCGGGCTCGGCGTGTTCTGGGCGCTGGAACTGGTACGCGACCGCGAGACGAAGGAGCCGCTGGCGCCGTACGGGTCGTCGTCGCCGGAGATGAACGAGGTGCTGGCCGCGTGCAAGCGCGGCGGGCTCGTCGCGTTCGCGAACTTCAACCGGATCCACGTGGTGCCACCGTGCACCGTGTCGGAGACGGAGGCCAAGACGGGCCTGGCGATCCTCGACGAGGCGCTGACACTCGCCGACCGCCACACGGTCTGAGGCAATGCCCACCACCGCCCGCCGGGTCCACCCCGGCGGGCGGTTTCGTATCCGAGATCCGCGATACGGCCGGCGACCCCGGTGACGCGGAGACCGACGCACCCAGAAGGTGACGAATGACTACCGTAGATCTCGCCGACCCACCGGTCACCAACCCCTTCGCCGGCACCACCGGCCTTCCGCGTACGTCCGAGGGCTGGACCCAGCTCGTCACCCCGGACGGGCGCCTGCACCCGGACGTCGACGCCGACCGTGACGCCCTCGGCCGACTCACCCGCGACCTGTACCGGGGGATGCGGCTCGCGCGCCGCCTCGACGACGAGGCGTTCGCGTTGCAGCGCCAGGGCGAGCTGGGCCTGTGGCTGCAGTGCCGCGGCCAGGAGGCGGCCCAGGTCGGCTCGGTCGCGGCGGTACGCGCCGACGACTACGTCTTCCCGAGCTACCGGGAGCACGCCGCGGCCCTGTGGCGCGGCATCGGCCCGGCCGACCTGCTCCGCCAGTGGCGCGGCGTCGCGCACAGCGGCTGGGACCCGGAGCCGTACTCGTTCCACATCTACACCCTGGTCCTGGCCGCCCAACTGCTGCACGCCACCGGGTACGCCCTCGGGGTGCAGCGCGACGGCAGCGACACGGTGGTCGTGACGTACTTCGGTGACGGCGCCGCCAGCGAGGGCGACGCGAGCGAGGCGATGAACATCGCCGCCGTCAACGCCGCCCCGATGGTGTTCTTCTGCCAGAACAACCAGTGGGCCATCTCCACGCCGACCGCGTCGCAGACGCGTACCCCGATCCACCGGCGCGGCGCCGGGTTCGGCCTGCGCAGCGAGTGGGTCGACGGCAACGACGTGCTGGCGGTGTACGCGGTGACGTCAGCGGTGACCGAGCACGCCCGGTCCGGTGCCGGCCCCGCGATCGTCGAGGCCACCACGTACCGGATGGGCGGGCACAGCACGTCGGACGACCCGACCCGGTACCGCACCGACGGCGAGCTGGAGGCGTGGCGGGCGCGGGACCCGCTGGCCCGGGTCGAGGCGCTGATGCGCGCCGAGGGCTGGAGCGACGAGGTGTTCCTCGGCGAGATCCAGGCCGAGGCGGACGAACTCGCCGACCGGACCCGCCGGGAGTGCCTGGCCCTGACGGCGCCGGACCTCGCGGACGCCTTCGCCACCGTGCTGGCCGACGTGCCCCCGCTTCTGCGGGAGGAGCGCGACGCGTTCGTCGCCTACCGCGCCTCCTTCCTCGACTGACGCCCGCCCGCGATCGGAGAACTCGTTCATGCTCACCCTCTGTCAGGCACTGAACAGCGGCCTGCGCCGCGCCATGGAGGACGACGACAAGGTCCTCCTGATGGGCGAGGACGTCGGCCGGCTCGGCGGCGTCTTCCGGGTCACCGACGGTCTCCAGAAGGACTTCGGCGAGGCCCGGGTGGTGGACACCACCCTCGCCGAGTCCGGGATCGTCGGCACCGCCATCGGGCTGGCGCTGCGCGGGTACCGCCCGGTATGCGAGATCCAGTTCGACGGCTTCGTCTACCCCGCGTTCAACCAGATCGTCTCCCAGCTCGCGAAGATGCGGGCCCGCACCGGCGGCCGTACCGCCCTGCCGGTGGTGGTGCGCATCCCGGTGGGTGGCGGCATCGGCGCGGTGGAGCACCACAGCGAGTCGAACGAGGCGTACTTCGCGCACACCGCCGGGCTGCGGGTCGTCTACTGCGCCAGCCCGGACGACGCGCACTGGATGATCCGCCAGGCCGTCGCCGGTGACGACCCGGTCATCTTCTACGAGCCGAAGCGCCGCTACTGGGTCAAGGGCGAGGTGACCCCCGCCGGGCCGCCGCTGCCGCTGGACCGCGCCCGGACCGTGCGGCCGGGCAGCGACGTGACGCTGCTGACGTACGGCGGCACCGTCGCCACCTGCGTCGCCGCCGCCGAGGCCGCCGCTCAGGAGGGCCGCGACATCGAGGTGATCGACCTGCGGTCCATCTCCCCGCTGGACGTGGCGACCATCGAGGAGTCGGTCCGCCGCACCGGCCGGGCGGTGGTGGTCCACGAGGCCCCCACGTTCGCCGGGTTCGGTGCCGAGGTCGTCGCGCAGGTGACGACCCGGTGCTTCTACTCGCTGGAGGCGCCGGTCGAGCGGGTCGGCGGCTTCAACCTGCCGTACCCGCCGGCCAAGGTCGAGGAGGAGTACCTGCCCGACCTGGACCGGATCCTCGACGCCGTCGACCGCGTCCTGGCCGCGTGAAGGGAGAGGTACCCGTGAACGTTCAGCAGTTCCGCCTGCCCGACGTCGGCGAGGGCCTCACCGAGGCCGAGATCGTCACCTGGCGGGTCGCCCCCGGCGATCCGGTCGGCCTCAACGACGTCATCGTGGACATCGAGACCGCCAAGGCCGTGGTCGAGCTGCCCAGCCCGTACGCCGGTGTGGTGGACCGCCTGCTGGCCGAGGAGGGGCAGACAGTCGAGGTCGGCTCGCCGATCATCGCGATCCGGGTGCCGGGTGACGGCCCGCCGGCACCGTCCGCCGACGAACCGCCGACCGGCGACGAACCGGCGGCGGAGCGTACCGCGGTGCTCGTGGGCTACGGGGTGTCCGCGCAGTCGCGGACCCGCCGGCCGCGTCGCGCCACGCCGTCCGTCCGCCCGGCCGAGCCGGCCCGCCCGGCGCACACGTCCCGGCCGCCGGTGCTCACCAAGCCGCCGCTGCGCAAGCTCGCGAAGGACCTCGGCGTGGAGCTGGCCGACATCCGCGGCAGCGGCCCCGGCGGCCGGATCACCCGCCAGGACCTGCTCGACCACACCACCGGCCCGGCGCCGGCGACCGACGCCCGGCGGGACGAGCGCCTGCCCGTGCGCGGGGTCCGCAAGGCGACCGCCGCCGCGATGGTCGCCAGCGCGTTCACCGCGCCGCACGTCAGCGAGTTCCTCACCGTCGACATGACCGGCACGGTCGAGTTCGTGGACCGGCTGAAGCAGGACCCGGCCTTCCAGGGGGTGAAGGTCAGCCCGCTGCTCGTGGCGTCGCTCGCGGTGCTGGACGCCGTCCGCCGGTACCCGGACGTCAACGCCCGGTGGGACGAGGAGAACCAGGAGATCGTCCGGTTCGCCGACGTCAACCTGGGCATCGCCGCCGCGACGCCGCGCGGCCTGCTGGTGCCGAACGTCAAGGCCGCGCAGAACCTTCCGGTACGGGATCTCGCGGTCGCCCTGAACGAGCTGGCGGCCACCGCGCGGGAGGGCCGCACCCGTCCCGCCGACCTGTCCGGCGGGACGATCACCATCACCAACATCGGGGTGTTCGGGGTGGACGCCGGCACCCCGATCCTCAACCCGGGTGAGGCGGCGATCCTCTGCCTCGGCGCGCTGCGCCGGATGCCGTGGGTGGTCGACGAGCAGGTCGTCCCCCGGTGGACGGTGCAGTTGTCGCTGTCGTTCGACCACCGGCTGGTGGACGGCGAACTGGGCAGCCGGGTGCTGGCCCACGTCGGGCGGTTCCTGGAGGACCCGCTGTGGGGCCTGGCCCTGCGCTGAGGTCCCGGTAGGCGGACGGCGCGCGGACGGACGACGAGGTCCGTCCGCGCGCCGTCGCCGTACGCGCGGCGCGCGTCAGTCCACGACCTCGAACCCGACGCCGGCGGACGGCCGCGGCGCGACGCCGCCCGCCGGCGCGATCGGTTCGCCGACCTCCTCGGACGCGGCGAGCCGGAACCGCACGTACTCCAGCTCGCCGGAGAACTCGTGCCGGGCCGGATAGCTCGGCGACACCGGCGAGTGGATGCTGCGCCCGACGTCCATGCCCGCGAAGCCGTGGAAGAACGGCAGCAACTGCGGGAACAGCGCCTCGCCCGCCGCCTCGCCGTCCACGTACAGGCGGCCGGTGCCCTGGCAGTCGGCGGTCTTCGTCAGCTCGAAGGTCAGCTCCACCGGGCCCAGCGGCAGCTCGCCCTCGGACCGCAGCACGTAACGGGTGCCGAGGTGGTTGTACTCGTACACCAGGTGGTTGTCCTGGATGTGCAGCACGTACCCGCCGCTGACGTTGCCGAGCACCACGATCACGCCGCCCTGGGTGGCGTCGGTGCGGTGCACCCGCGCGGTGATGGCGTGCGAGCGGTTCATCGTCGGCGGCACCGCCGCGCCGGAGATCGTCGGCACACCGGCCAGGTACGTGAAGTCCAGCCGGTCCCGCACCGATCCGGGGCGCGGCACCCGGGCCCGGATCGCGAATCCCCTGTCGTCCAGCGGCAGCACGTCGTAGCGGGCCGCCTCGATCCAGAACTCCTCGATGAGGCGCCGCAGCACCTCCGGGTACTCGGCGGCGAGGTCGCGGCTCTCGGTGGGATCGTCCTCGATCCGGTACAGCTCCCAGCGGTCCTCGTCCCAGGAGGTGCCGCGCTCGTGGAACGCCACCGCCTTCCAGCCCTGGTGGTAGATGCCACGGTGGCCGAACATCTCGAAGTACTGGCGGTCCCGCGACGGTGGCGCCGCCGGGTCGCGCAGCCCGTCGCGGAAGCTGCGGCCGTGCAGCGGCATCTGCGGTACGCCCCGGCGCACCGCGGGTGGCTGCACCCCGACCAGGTCGAGCACCGTGGCGGTGACGTCGATGCTGTGCTGGAACTGCGTCCGCACCTGCCCGCCGGGCACGTCACCGGCCGGCCAGCTCAGCACGAACGGCACCCGCACCCCGCCCTCGTGGGTGTGCTGCTTGTAGCGGCGGAACGGGGTGTTGCTGACCTGCGCCCAGCCCAGCGGGTAGTTGCTCTGCGCCCGGGGGCCGCCGATCTCGTCGATCCGGTTAAGGCTGTCCTGGAGGTTCTCCGGCACCCGGTTCTGGAAGGCCGTCGGGTTGAGCGTGCCGAGCGGCGTGCCCTCGGGGCTCGCGCCGTTGTCCGACATGACCACGAAGATCGTGTCGTCCAGTCGGCCGATCCGCTCCAGGAAGTCGACCAGGCGCCCGAGCTGGGCGTCGGTGTGGTCGACCATCGCCGCGTACGCCTCCTGCATGCGGACGAACAGGCGCCGCTGGTCCGGCGGCACGTCGTCCCAGGGCACGACGCCGGGGTTGTGCGGTGGCAGCGGCGCGTCCGGCGGGATGATGCCCAGTCCGATCTGCCGCCGGTGCCGGTCCGCGCGGACGACGTCCCAGCCGGCGTCGTACCGGCCCCGGTACTTCGCCAGGTACTCCGGCGGGGCCTGGTGCGGCGCGTGCGCGGCGGCGTACGCCAGATACAGGAAGAACGGCTTCTCCGGGGTGAACGACGTCTGGTCCCGGACGAACCCGATGGCCCGGTCGGTCAGGTCCTCGGTGAGGTGGTAGCCCTCCTCCGGGGTGGCCGGCGGGTCCACCTGGTGGTTGTCGTACACCAGCTCCGGATAGAAGTTGTCGGTCTCGGCCTCCAGGAAGCCGTAGTACCGCTCGAAGCCGCGGCCCAGCGGCCACTGGTCGTACGGGCCGGACGGCGTGGTGTGCTCCAGCGGCGCGACGTGCCACTTGCCGACCGCCATGGTGTTGAACCCGGCGTCGGCGAGCATCTCCGCGACGGTGGCGGCGGCGTGGGTGATCCGCCCCCGCCCGCTCGGGAAACCACTGTCGAAGTTGGACAGCATGCGCATGCCGACGCTGTGGTGGTTGCGGCCGGTGAGCACGCTGGCCCGGGTCGGCGAGCACAGCGGCGAGGTGTGGAAGTTGGTGTACCGCAGCCCGGAGGCGGCCAGCCGGTCGATCGTCGGGGTGTCGATCTCGGCGCCGAAGCAGCCGAAGTCGGCGAACCCGACGTCGTCCAGCAGCACGTACACCACGTTCGGCGTACCCGCGGCGGCCGACGGCGGCGCGCTCCAGTGTTCCGTCGACTCGTCGTAGGTGCGTCCGATGGTCCCCTCGTACGGAGGGTCCGCCAGAGGTCCGGTCACGGTACGCCTCAGCCGGCCGTCGTGCCGCCGTCGAGGACGAGCGTGTGGCCCGTGATCATGCGCGCCTCGTCGCTGGCGAGGAACACCACCGCGTCGGCCGAGTCGCGCGGCGTCGCCATGCGGCCCAGCGGGATCGACGCCCGGAAGTTCTCCCGCGCGCTGTCCGGCACGTCCCCCATCCCGCCCAGGAACGCGGAGAGCATCGGCGTCTCGGTCGCCGCCGGGGCGATCGCGTTGACCCGGACGCCGTGCGGCGCGAGTTCCAGCGCCAGCGCCTTCATCAGGCCGATGACGCCGTGCTTGGCGGCGGTGTACGGCGCGTACCGGGGGCGGGCGATGACGGCCTGGAGCGACGCGGTGAACACGATCGCGCCGCCACCGGCCTCGATCAGCGCGGGCGCGGCGGCCTGCGCGGTCCAGAACGCGCCCTTGAGGTTCACGTCGACCACGCGGTCCAGCGTCGCCTGGTCCACCTCGTCCAGTGGGCCGGTGAACGGCGTACCGGCGTTGGCGTGCATGAGGTCGAGCCGGCCGAACCGCTCGACGGCGGTCTCGACGGCGGCGCGGCAGTCGGCGGCCCGGGTGACGTCGCAGGCCACGCCGACCACGGCGGACCCGAAGCCGGCGGCGGCCCCGGCGGCGCGGTCGCCGTCGAGGTCGGCGATGACGACGCGCGCGCCCTCCTCGACGAGCCGGCCGACGGTGGCCAGTCCGATGCCGCTGGCGCCTCCGGTGACGACGGCGACGCGGTCAACCAACCTCATGTGCTGCTCCTGTTGAATCGGTCCAGGAGGTCGCCGCTCAGGGTGGGCACCGCGGACAGCAGCCTCTGGGTGTAGGGGTGCCGGGGGTCGGAGTAGATCGATTCGGTGTCACCCGTCTCGACGATCCGGCCCTGGTTCATCACCGCGATCCGGTCGCAGAGGTACCGGACGACGGACAGGTCGTGGGAGACCAGGATCAGGGTCAGCTTGAACTGCTCGGCCAGGTCGGTGAGCAGGTTGAGGATCTGCGCGCGGACCGAGACGTCGAGCGCGCTGACCGGCTCGTCGCCGACGATGACCTTCGGCCCGGCCGCGAGGGCGCGGGCGATGGCGATGCGCTGCCGCTGGCCGCCGGAGAACTGGTGCGGGTAGCGGGTCACCGCCTCCTCGGGCAGACCCACCGAGTGCATCAGCTCGGCGACGCGGGCCCGGTGGTCGCCGGGCAGGCGCAGCGCGCGCATCGGCTCCGCGATGATGTCCGCGACGCGCATGCGCGGGTTCAGCGACGACATCGGATCCTGGAGCACCATCTGCACGTCGCGGCGCAGGAACCCGAGCCGCCGCTCCGGTACGCCGCTGATCCGCTGCCCGTTGTAGAAGGCGGTGCCGGACGTCGGCTGGTCGAGGGCCATGAGGATGCGCGACAGTGTGGACTTGCCGGAGCCGCTCTCCCCCACGATGCCGAACGCCTCGCCCTCGTGGACCTGCACGCTCACGCCGTCGAGCGCGCGGATCGGCTGGCCCGGCGTACGCAGCGACCGCCGCGGGGCGCGGTACTCGCGCACCACGTCGACGGCTTCCAGCAACGGGGTGGTGGTCATGCGCTGGCCTTCCCGCTTCCTAGGGGCTGGTCGCTCTCGATCGGGTGGTGGCAGGCGGCCCGCTGGGTGCTGCCGGGCGGCGCCGTCAGCAGCGGCACCGTGCCGCAGACGTCGTCGGCGCGCGGGCATCGGTTGCGGTAGACGCAGCCGGTGGGGAACGAACCGAGCGACGGGACGCGGCCCGGGATCGTCGACAGCCGGCCGCTTCCGTCGGTGCTCTCCAGCACCGTGGACGCCCGCAGGCCCGCCGTGTACGGGTGCCGGGGCGAGTCGAACACCGTCGCCACGTCGCCGTGCTCGACGATCGAGCCGCCGTACATGACGAGCAGTTCCCCGCAGATGCTGGCGACGACGGGCAGGTCGTGCGTGATGAGCAGCAGCGACGCGCCCTCCTCGCGCACCAGCGTGTCCATCAGCCGCAGCATCTCCGCCTGCACCGTGACGTCCAGCGCGGTGGTGGGCTCGTCCGCGACCAGCACGGCCGGGTCGCACGCGAGCGCGATGGCGAGCACGACGCGCTGCCGCTGACCGCCGGAGAGCTGGTGCGGGTACTTGCGCGCGGTCCGGTCGGGCTCGGGCAGCTGGACCCGTTCGAGCAGTTCGACGGCCCGGGCCGAGGCCGCCGCGCGGTTCATGCCCTTGTGCAGCCGCAGCGACTCGGCGACCTGGTTGCCGACCCGCATCAGCGGGTTGAGCGCCGTCATCGGCTCCTGGAACACCATGGCGATGTCGTTGCCGCGGACCGCGCACATCTCCCTGTCGGACAGGTCGAGCAGGTTGCGGCCGTTCAGCAGCACCCGCCCGGTCGCGGTCACGCCGTGGGGCAGCAGGCCCATCAGCGCGAGCGCGGTCAGGGACTTGCCGCAGCCGGACTCGCCGATCAGCCCCATCCGCCGGCCCCGCCCGATCTCGAACGAGACGCCCTTGACGGCCTGGATGTCGTGGACCTTGACGACGAGGTCCTCCACCACGAGCCCGCTCACGCCGCTCACCGTCCTCTCAGCCGCGGGTCGAGGGCGTCGCGCAGCCCGTCGCCCATGAGGTTGAAGCCGAGCACCGACAGGGCGATGGCCAGACCGGGCCAGACGGCGAGCATCGGCTGCACGACGAAGTAGTTCTGGGCCTCCTGGAGCATCCGGCCCCAGGTGGGGGTCGGTGGCGGGGTGCCGTACCCGAGGTAGGACAGCGCCGCCTCGGCGAGCACCGCGTGCGCGAACGACACCGACGCCTGCACGATGAGCAGGGCCGCGATGTTCGGCAGCACGTACCGGACCATGAGCACCACACCCCGGCGGCCGTAGCTGCGCGCGGCGAGCACGAAGTCGCTCTGCAGCACCTGCATCGCGCCGGCCCGGGTGAGGCGGCCGAACACCGGCACGTTGGCGACGCCGATCGCGATCATGCCGGTGAGCGTGGAGGCGCCGAAGCCGGCGGCCAGGATGATGGCCAGCAGGATGGCCGGGAACGCGAACACGATGTCCAGCGCCCGCATCACCGGCTCGCTGAGCCAGCGGTGCCCGGTGGCGGCGAGCAGACCCAGGGGTACGCCGACAGCGGCGGCGATTGCGACGGCGACCACACCGACGAACAGTGTGGTCCGCGCGCCGACGAGGAGCTGGCTGACGATGTCCCGGCCGAAGTGGTCGGTGCCGAGCCAGTGGTCCCCACCCGGGGACAGCAGCGTCTGCGACGGGTCGACCCGGGTGGGGTCGTACGGCGTCCAGAGGAACGACACGAGCGCGGTGAGGACGACCAGGCCCACCAGGCCGGCGCCGATCACCAGCGTGAGGTTCCAGCGGCGGCGCGGCTTGACGGGGCCGGCCGCGACGACGTCGGCGGTGGCGTCCGGTGGGGCGTCGGCGACTGATGTCATGCCTTGCTCCTCAGCCTGGGGTCGACCGCGTGGTACACCACGTCGACGACGAAGTTGATCAGAAGCACCGCGGCGGTCAGCACCATCACGGTGCCCTGCACCTTCAGCAGGTCGCGGTTGCCGACGTCCTGCAGCAGCATCCGGCCGAGGCCGGGCAGGCCGAAGACGTTCTCGATCACGACGGTGCCGATGAGCAGCGTCGCGAGTTGCAGACCGAGGACGGTGATGACCGGGATGGCCGCGTTGCGCAGCGCGTGCCGGGTCAGCGCCTGCGAGCGGCTGAGCCCCTTGGCCCGCGCGGTCTGGATGAAGTCCTCCTGCATGACCTCGACCACCGCAGACCGGACGTAGCGCATCAGGATCGCGCCCTGGGCCACGCCGAGGACCAGCGCCGGCATCAGCAGGGCCTGCACGGCGCCGCCGACGTCGTCCCATCCGGTGAACCCGCCGGCGGGCAGCCACTGCAACTTCACCGCGAACACGGTGATGAGCAGGATGCCCAGCCAGAACGACGGCACGGCGATGCCGACCTGGCTCAGCGCCGACAGCGCCGTCCCGATCGCGGTGCGGCTCTTCACCGCGGCGAGGATGCCCAGCGGTACGGCGATGAGCAGCGCCAGCGTCATCCCGGCCAGGATCAGCGGCACCGTCACGCCGAGCTTGTCGGCGATCTCCGAGCCGACCGACACCCCGCTGAGGGGCGAGATGCCGAAGTCACCGCGGATCAGGCCGCCGGCCCAGTCGAGGTACCGCTCGGTGAACGGGCGGTTCGTCCCGAACTGCTCCCGCAGCGCCTCCAGCGCCTCCGGGGTCGCGTTCACACCCAGCATCGCCTGCGCCTGGTCGCCCGGCAGCAGCGAGAGCATCGTGAAGACGAGGATCGACGCGGCGAACAGGGATACCGCGAGGATGGCCAGCCGCCGGACGAAGTAGATCACCATGCGTGTGTGCTCCCACTCCGAATCATGGCCTGATCATCACCATCTTGGTCACGGTCAGCTCCTCCATGGCGAAGCGCGGTCCCTCCCGGCCGATGCCGGAGTCCTTGACGCCGCCGTACGGCATGTTGTCGGCGCGGAAGCCGGGCACCTCGTTGACGAGCACCCCGCCGACGTCGAGACGGCGTACGACATCCAGGGCCACCGCCAGATCACGGGTGAAGACGGCGGCCTGGAGCCCGTAGCGGGACCTGTTTACGAGCTCGACCGCGGCGTCCATGTCCGGCACCGACCGGACGCAGACCACCGGACCGAAGATCTCCTCCGCCCAGCACTCGGCGTCCTCGGGGACGTCGACGAGCACAGTCGGTTGCAGCACCCGGCCCTGCGCCGTACCGCCGGCCAGGCAGCGCGCCCCGGCGGCGACCGCGCGGTCCACCCACGAGTGGACCCGCTCGGTGGACGCCTCGTCCACCAGCGCGGACACACGGGTGTCGGCGGACCGAGGGTCACCGGTGGTCACCGTCGCCAGCAGCGGCTGGAGGCGTTCCAGCAGCGCCTCGCGGACCGGCTCCTCGACGATCACCCGCTGCACGCTGATGCACGCCTGACCGGAGGCGTAGAACCCGCCGCGTACGACCGCTTCGGCGGCCCGGTCGAGGTCGGCGTCGCGGCCGACGACGAGCGCCGCGTTGGACCCGAGTTCGAGCAGCACCTTGCGCGGCGCCGCGGCGCGGGCGATCTGGTGACCGACGTGCGCCGACCCGGTGAACGACACGGCCGCGACGCCGGGGTGCGTGGTCAGGAGCTTGCCGACCTCGACGCCGCCGGTGACGAGCTGGACGCCCGCCGCCGGGCAGCCCGCCCGCCGGAACAGGTCGACGAGCACGAGCGTGGCCAGCGGCGTGTTCGGCGCCGGCTTGACGATCACCGGGCAGCCCGCCGCGACCGACGGCGCGACCTTGTGGGCGGCCAGGAGCAGCGGGTAGTTGAACCCGGTGATGCCGACGACGACACCGACCGGGCGGCGTACCCAGAAACCGAGCATGCCCTCGCCGGCCGGCTGCATGTCCAGCGCCACCGTCTCGCCGGTCAGGTGCCCGACCTCCTCGGCGGCCGTCTCCAGCGTGACAAGCGTGCGGGCGACCTCGACCCGGCAGTCGACGAGCGGCTTGCCGGTCTCCAGGACCAGCAGCTCGGCCAGCGAATCGGCGCGGGCGCGCACCTCGGCGGCGACTGCCGTCAGGATCGCGCGCCGCCGGTGACCGGGCAGCCCGGCCATCTCCCCGGCGATTCCCTGCGCGGCCTCGACAGCCGCCTCCGCGTCGGCGGTGTCGCCCCACGGCGCCTGGGTGACTGTGCTGCCGTCGTACGGGAAGCGCACCGGCGCGGTCTGCGCGGTGCTGGTCCAGCCCGCGCCGATCGGCAGGCCGGCGGGCAGCGCGGTCAGCAGCTCCTGCGCGGTCACGACGCCGCACCCGTCCGGGCGCCGGTGGCACCGGTGAGGAAGGCCAGAGCCGCCTCGGCGTACACCTTCGTCTTGCGGACGATGTCGTCGACCTCGACGTACTCGTCGGGCTGGTGGGCGATCCACTTCGGGCCGGGGCCGTACACCACGTTCGGGATGCCGCTGTCGCGCCACAGGATGGTGCCGTCGGTCGCGCCGGGCACACCGCCGAAGACGGGCTCGGAACCGGTGACGGCGCGGTGCGCCCCGGCCACGGCGAGCGAGATCGGGTGGTCCTCCGGTGTCACCGCGCACGGCCGGTCGTCGACGACCTCGACGGCGAAGGTGACGCCGTGCCGGGCGCCGATGGCGTCGGCGTCGGAGCGCACCCGCGCGGCGAGGGCGGCGTGGTCGACACCGGGTACGGTCCGGCAGTCCACGCCGAGGACGGCGCGACCGGGGATGACGTTGAGCTGATCGGCGGAGCCGGCGTCCAGGACCGTGGGGGTCAGGTACGTCGGGCCGAGGTGCACGTGCTCACCCGGGTCGGCCTGCAGTTCCTTCTGGTACCGGCCGAGCGCGGCGACCAGCTCGGCCACCGCGGGGACCGGGTTGCGGCCGTGCTGCGGCATCGCGCCGTGCGCCATCTTGCCGGTGCAGGTGACAAGCAGCCGGACGGCGCCCTTGGCGACCGCGCAGATCTCCTCCGCCTCCGGCTCACAGATGATCGCGGCGTCCACCTCGCGGGCCAGCGCCGTGGTGGTGAAGTGCTTCGCCCCGAGCATCTGGCCCTCCTCGTCCACCAGGGCCGCCACCACGATCCGGCCCGGGAACGGCCCGGCCAGCTCGACGGCCCGGGTCGCGTGGATCATCGCGGCGACACCGGCCTTCATGTCGGCGGAGCCGCGACCGTACAGCCGCCCGTCGACGATGTCGCCGCCGAACGGGTCGACGGTCCACTCCTCGGGAGCGCCCTCGGTGACGACGTCGGTGTGCCCCTCGAACATCAGCGTCGGGCCGGGCAGGCCGCCGTCCACCACGGCGACGACGTTGGGGCGCCCGGGGACGACCTCGGTGACCTCCGGCCGCCAGCCGAACCCCCGCATGACCTGCGCGACGAGTTCCGCCGCGGGCTGCTCGCTTCGCCCGCGCCCCGCGTCCCAGGTCGAGGGGATACGGACCAGGTCCTGGGTGAGCGACACGACGGCTTGCTCGTCCACGAGATGGCCGGCGCGGAGGGAGGCGTGGGTGTCCGACGTCATGGCGTCGGAGGTTACGAACTCCGCCCCCGGAGGGGAACGTCCAGTTTCCGGGTCGGCGGGGGTACCAGTCGCGGCCGGACCTGGTCTTCTACCGCCTCGACGACCCGCCGCACCCCCTCGTCGATGCGGTCCAGCGGCATCACCTGGTACCCCAGGCGCAGGTGGTGACGCGGGGCCGGCCGGGCGGCCCAGTACGGCGCGCCCGGGTCCAGCAGCACGCCCTGCCGGCGCAGCTCGCGGGCCAGTTCACCGGCGTCCAGCCCCGGCGGGCCGGTGATCCACCGGGCCAGCCCGCCGCGCGGCACCGGCTGCGGTCCCCAGCGCACGTGCCGCTCGACCGCCCGCACCATCTCCTCGTACAGCCCCAGGTAGTGGGCACGGACGCGGCGCACGTGACGGGCCAGGTCGCGGCTGGCGATCATCTGCGCGAGGGCGCGTTGCATCGGGCCGGGCGGGTGACGCAGCACGTAGCGGGAGCGGGCCCGCATGGCGTCCACGAGCGCCGGGGACGCCACCACGTAACCGAGCCGCAGGCCGGGCGCCAGCAGTTTGCTGAAGCTGCCGAGGTAGACCACGCGGTCCTCGTCGTCGAGCGCCCGCACCGCCACCGCGGGCATCCCCCGGAACGTCATCTCCGGGTCGTAGTCGTCCTCGATCACCACCGCGTCCGCCGCGCCGGCCCGGCGCAGCAGCTCCTCACGGCGGGACGCCGACATGGTCGCGCCGGTCGGGTACTGGTGGCTCGGCGTGACGTAGACGAGCTGGGCGCCGTGCAGGTCGGCCGGCAGGTCCTCGACGACCAGGCCGTCCTCGTCGACCGCGCCGGGCACCACGTCGGCGCCGGCCATCTGCATGATCGTCCGCGCGTCGGGGTAGCCGGGGTCCTCGACGAGCACCACGCTGCCCGGCCGGACGAGGACGCTCGCCAGCAGGTGCAGCGCGTGCGTCGAGCCCAGCGTGATCATCACCTGGTCCGGGTGGGCGGAGATGCCGCGCGCGGGCAGCACGTGCTCGCAGAGCTGACGCACCAGCTCCGGGTCGTCGGCCTGGCCGGCGTCCCCGATGACACGGGACAGCCCGTCCTGCCGCAGCGCCTCCCGCTGCGCCCGCTCCCACGCGCCGATCGGGAACATGGACGGGTCGGGCTGGCCGACCACGAACGGGAACGGCGCCCGTGACCAGGCCGGATCCCGGTGCACCGGCGTGGGCGGCGGTTCCGGCAGCCGCGCCTCCCAGTCGATCGGCTGCATCGGCGAGCGGGCGGTCCGCCGCGCGGCCCGCATCCGCACCACCGCGTCGGAGGAGACGTAGAGACCGCGCCGCGGAACGGTCACGATGAGACCCTGCTCCATGAGCCGGTCGTACGCGGTCAGCACCGTGTTCCGGGAGACGCCGAGCGCCTCGGCCAGGCGGCGGGTGCTCGGCAGCGGGCCGTCGTCGTACTGCCCGGCGAGGATGGCGTCCTCGAGCCCGGTGATGATCTGTTCGTAGAGCGGAACCGTGCTCTGCGGGTTGACCGGCAGCAGGAAATCCGCCACCTCGACCTCCCACTCCCGCGGGGGTCTCGCCTCGTCCCGTCGTCGTACGCCCTGCACACGCCCCATGCGTCCCGCTGGTACTAGCCTAGCCGGAGACCTGGACCTGTTGCGGAGGGCCCGTTCCCGCCACGCTTGGCCGGGCGATGGCAGGTGACGGTCTCCTGCACGCGGACAGGGGTGGACTCATGAGCGCCCAGCGAATCGCGCTGGTGCCCGGCGACGGCATCGGACCGGAGGTCACCGCGCAGGCGGTCAAGGCGTGCGACGCCGCCGCCCGACGGTTCGGGATCGACCTGGTCTGGGAGGACTACGAACTCGGCGCGGACTACTGGCGGATAACAGGCCAGGTCGTGCCGCCGGACGTGGAACAGGAACTGGCAAAGGCGGACGCCATCCTCTTCGGCGCCGTCGGTGACCCGTCGGTGCCGCCCGGCGTGCTCGAACGCGGCCTGGTCATCCACCTGCGGACCGCGTTCGACCAGTACGTGAACCTGCGGCCGGTCAAGCTGCTACCGGGTGTGCCCACGCCCATCGGCGGCCTGCGCCCCGAGCAGTGCGACCTGGTGATCCTGCGGGAGAACACCGAGGGCGCGTACGTCGGCGCGGGCGGCTTCATCCACCGCGGCGGGCCGGACGAGATCGCCACCCAGGAGTCGGTGAACACCCGCAAGGGCGTCGAGCGCCTCATCCGGCACGGTTTCCGGCTGGCCCTGGGCCGCCGCAAGCACGTGACGCTGGTGCACAAGGCGAACATCCTCACCTACGCCGGCGACCTGTGGCAGCGGACCTTCGAGGAGGTCTCGGCGGAGTACCCGGACATCGCTGTGGACTACGTACACGTCGACGCGATGTGCCTCTACCTGGTGACGCAGCCGGAGCGGTTCGACGTGGTGGTCACCGACAACCTGTTCGGCGACATCATCACCGACCTGGGCGCCGCGGTGCAGGGCGGTCTCGGCCTGGCCGCGAGCGGCAACCTCAACCCGACCGGGTCGGCGCCGAGCATGTTCGAGCCGGTGCACGGCTCCGCGCCGGACATCGCCGGCCGCGGCTGGGCCAACCCCGCCGGGTCGATCCTCAGCGCCGCGCTGATGCTGGAGCACCTGGGTCACCCGGAGGCGGCCCGCAGCCTGGAGGACGGCGTGAAGGCGGTGCTGCCGCGCCTGGGTGCCATGCGCGGGCCGGAGATGGGCATGTCGACCGAGGACTTCGGCGACGCGGTCGCCGCCGTCATCGGCGAGGGCGCGTACCAGGCGGACGCCCTGCCGGCGTGACACGGATGTGAGCACCGAACCGGTCGATCCGGGCGACGGCGGGGGCGCTCCCCCGCCGTCGCCGTGTTGCGCGCCGAGACGCCCGCCCGGCACCGGTGCCGCGGCGGGCGCGAGTGCCGTCCGCTCACCACACGGGGGTACGGACGACCTGATCGCGCTGCCCGGCGGCACCTTCCTCATGGGCACCGACGACCCGGAGGGCTTCCCGGAGGACCTGGAGGGACCGGTCCGGCCGGTGACCGTGGGCCCGTTCGCGATCGGCGCGACACCGGTGACGAACCGTCAGTTCGCCCGCTTCGCCGACGCCACCGGCTACCGCACGGACGCGGAACGGTACGGCTGGTCGTTCGTCTTCCACCTGCTGCTGGCGCCGTCCGCGCGCCGGCACGTGCTGGACGCGTCCGTGCCGCAGGCGCCGTGGTGGCTGGCCGTCGAGGGGGCGTCCTGGGCCGCCCCGGACGGGCCCGGGTCGGACGTACGGGGACGCGAGCGGCACCCGGTCGTCCACGTCTCGCACCGGGACGCCGAGGCGTACTGCCTGTGGTCCGGCACCCGGCTGGCGACCGAGGCGGAGTGGGAGTACGCGGCGCGCGGCGGCCTGTCGCAGGCCCGCTACGCCTGGGGCGACGAGCTGACCCCGGACGGGCGGCACATGTGCAACATCTGGCAGGGCGTCTTCCCGACTGTCAACACCGCGGAAGACGGGTTCGCGGGCACCTCTCCGGTGACCGCGTTTCCGCCGAACGGCTACGGTCTGTACGACGTCGCGGGCAACGTTTGGGAACTCACGGCCGAACCCTGGCGCGACCACCGCGGCCGCATCTCACCAGGTGAGAGCGTCATCAGGGGTGGTTCGTACCTGTGCCACGACTCCTACTGCAACCGATACCGCGTGGCAGCACGGAGTCGGACCACCGTCGACTCGTCGACCGGCAACACCGGGTTCCGGGTGGCCCGGTAGCCGGACGCTGATTGGTACCTGCCGACCCCGCTGAACTGGCCCTTTTGCATCGGGTACCACGCTCATAGTGTCCCGCCTCACAGGCTACGAGCGCCCTTGGCGTTCTTCGCGATGGGACACACGAATGAATCGGCTGAAGATAACGCTGCCCGCCGTGCTGCTCGCCACGGCGCTGGCTCTGACCGCGTGCAGTAGCGACGGCGACTCCGAGACCACCACCGGCGGTGGTTCCGGCAACGGTACGGTCACCCTCGGCGCCTACCTCGAGCCGGTGAGCCTCGACCTGACCGCCGAGGCCGGTGCCGCGATCCCGCAGGTCTTGCTCTACAACGTGTACGAGGGCCTGGTGCGCCAGAACGCCGGTACCGGCGAGGTGGAGCCGCTGCTGGCCAGCGAGTGGAAGGTGTCCGACGACGGCACCAAGTACTCGTTCAAGCTGCGCGACGGCGTGACCTTCCACGACGGCCAGAAGCTCACCGCGCAGGACGTGGTGTGGAGCTTCAAGCGGGTCACCGCCGAGGGCTCGACGAACCCGTTCAAGTCGCAGATGACAGTCGTGAAGACCGTCGAGGCGCCCGATGCCTCCACCGTGGACGTGACGCTGTCCCGGCCCAGCCAGAGCTGGCTGTTCGACGTGGCCGGCCGCGTCGGCGTGGTGCTCAAGGAGAACGCCACCGACCTGGGCACGAAGCCGAACGGCACCGGCCCGTTCAAGTTCGACAAGTGGAACCGCGGCGACAGCATCACGCTGGTGCGCAACGACGGCTACTGGGGTGAGAAGGCCAAGGTCGGCACCGCCGTCTTCCGGTACATCACCGACGCCAACGCGCTGAACAACGCGATGCTCTCCGGCCAGCTCGACATCGTGGCGAACATCCAGGCGCCGCAGCTGCTCGAGGTGTTCAAGGGCAACAAGCAGTTCGAGGTGGTCGAGGGCAAGACGACCGGTGAGGTCGTCCTGGCGATGAACAACGCCAAGGGCCCGCTGGCCGACGCCCGGGTGCGCCAGGCCATCCGCCACGCGATCGACCACGACGCGCTCATCAAGACCGTCTGGTCCGGGTACGGCACGAAGATCGGCAGCATGGTGCCGCCGAGCGACCCGTGGTACGAGGACCGCACCGGCGACTTCCCGCACGACCCCGCCAAGGCCAAGCAGCTGCTCGCCGAGGCCGGACACGCAGGCGGGCTCACCCTGACCATGGACGTCCCGCCGCCCGGCTACGCCCGCGCCTCCGCGCAGTTCGTCGCCTCGCAGCTCGCCGAGGTCGGCATCAAGGTGACCCAGAACAACGTCGAGATGCCGCAGTGGCTCGACAAGGTGCTCGGCAAGGCCAACTACGACCTGTCGATCATCGCCCACGTCGAGCCGCGTGACCTGGTCCGCTACGGCCAGCCGGAGTACTACTACCGCTACAAGAACCCGGCCGTCACGCAGCTCATGAACGAGGCCGACACGGCTCTGGACGCGGCGACCCGGGACAAGAAGTTCGCCGAGGCCGCGAAGGTCATCTCGCAGGAGGCCGCCAGCGACTGGCTGTTCCTGCTGCCGAACCTCGCGGTGATCCGCGACGGCGTCGAGGGCTACCCGAAGGACGCGGTGACCCAGTCCTTCGACGTCACCAAGGTCTCCAAGAAGTAACCGCACCACGCACACAGAAGGACCTGGTGGGCTCCCGCCCACCAGGTCCTTCTGCCATCCCCCCTCCCCGCTCCCCGCTCCCCCCTCCCCGCGATCTTGCACTTGCGGCCCCTGGTGCGGGGGATTTGACCCCGTTCGCCGGGGCACCAAGTGCAAGATCGACGGGCTAGGAGGGCCGGGGACGCCCGAGGAGCCGTGATCGGTGCGCAGTGGACTGACGCAGTCGAGGTGCTGCCCGCGTGTAGCCGTGCGCGTCCGGGACCGCGGGGCGTCGACACAACGCACTGCCGAGCGAGGGCTAAGCCGCGGTGGACGTGTTCCGCCCGGGCCGACGACCACGTCCAGCCCTACGGTGCGGCCTCTACGTTGGGCGCCAGCGCGACGCACCGGGCTGCCGAGGGACGGCTCGATCCGCTCGCGCTCCACACGCCAGGAGCTGACGTGCTGCGAAGTGGGTCGGCATTGGACGCCCCGCTCCGTCGATCTTGGAGTTGTGGCGCCTGGGATGCCCCGTATGCGAGCTGTGCGAGGTGCCACAACTCCAAGATCGACGGTCACATCAAGCGCGGACCAGCGGGCTGGGAACGACGCGAGGCGGGTCCCGTCCGGGTGGACGGAACCCGCCTCGATCGTCACGCGCCTACGGTGCCGGCGCGAGGTGAGACAGCGTGTTTGTCAGCTGAGCGGGGCGGAGGGCGTCCGGCGGCGTCCCCGCAGGTGCATCCCCAGCAGGCCGACACCGAGGATGGCGGCGGCCAGCAGGCCCGTGGTCACGCCCGTCGAGAGCGTGGGACCACCGGTGTTACCGGAGGCGAGAACCATGCCGTTCTGCGACTCCTGACCGGCGTCGTTCGTGGTGTTGCCCGCCGGAGCGGCCTTGGGCTTGGGCTTTTCCTTGCCCTTGCCGTTGTCGGCACCGGCCGGCGCGGGGACCGGGGTCTGCGCCAGCGCCTGCGTCGCCGCGGCGAAGGTCTCCGGCGTCACGTCCGGGGCGTTGCCCTGGGTACGCCACTGCTTGAGCTGCTTCATGCCCTTGCAGGCCGAGGGGTAGCGGTCGCAGTAGCTGGTGGTGTTGCCGATGCTCTCGGACGAGAGGACCGCCTTGGCGATGGCACGGGCGAGCGTGCTGGCGCCGGCGTTGAAGATGGCGTTGAGCTGGCGGCTGTCGGCCGGGTCGTTGATCTGGAGCGCCTCGCCCTTGCCGGTGGACACCGCGAACACGGTGTCGCCGTCGCCGAGCGTGTGGATCGGGCTGATCGCGCGGGCCATGCCGTCGTGCGCGTTGCCGGACATGCGCTGCGCGGCGGCCTTCTCCAGCGGGGCGTTGGTGGCGACCACGGCGATCGTGGTGTTTGCCGGCTGCTCGGCGGCGGCGGCCGGCGGGGTCGGCGGGTTGCACTCCTTCTTCTTGGGAGCCTTGTACCCGGCGAACTCGTCGCCGATGCCGTACTTGACGCCGTACAGGGTGCAGTCGGCCGGGTCGACCGGGGAGCCGGCCGGGTTGACGATCACCATCGCGCCGACGTAGATGCCGTCGCCGAGGTGGACGCTCGCGGTGCCGACGCCGCCGCGCATGCCGCCGCCACGGGCACCGGTGCCACCGCCGACGCCGCCCTGGCGAACGGGACCGTCCGAGGTGGCCTGTGCCGCGAGGTAGCCCCACTCGGCGGAGGTGCGGGCCTTCGGGTCGCCGCCGCGGCCGAGGTCGAAGATGTCAGCGGCCGGCACGATCGGGGCCACGCCGCCGGCGCCGACGCGTACGCCCTCGCCGCGGTCCTCCAGCCAGCGGATGATGCCGTTGGTGGCCGACAGGCCGTACATGCTGCTGCCGCCGAGCTGGATCGCGTTGACGCCCGGGTTGGAGTTGAGCGGGCTGAGCAGGTCGGTCTCCTTGGTGGCGGGGGCGCCACCACGCTGGTCCACACTCGCCACGGACATCTGCGGCATGTAGACGACCGAGGTGCCGGTCAGGTACGGAGCGGTGTCGGACTGGACCTGGCCGACCTGGATGCCGGGGACGTCGGTGATGGCGTTGTGGGCGCCCGGGGCACCGGCGGCGGGGTTGGCCGACGCGGGCGACCCGACGAGCACGAGTCCCGGACAGACCAGGGCTGCCGCGGCGAACGCGGCGAATCTGGACGACTTCATGCAGCTTCTCCCATGTGAAGCGGTGCGACCTCCGCCCCGATGCGGGGCGGTCGATGCATTGGGCAACTGGTGGTCCCCCGTGGTACACGACGAGATGTGACGGAGGCTACTGGTCAGACCAGTTGAAGGGAAGAGCCTGCTCAGCTGATGGCCGACTCGGATAATCCGAGGTCAGGCCACATCAGGCGGATTCAGAGCAATACGTCCACCATCGAGCGCCGCGCCTCCGGCACGTACTCGGCGTAGTAGTGGTGCAACTCCTGGCGGGTCAGCCGGGCCACCTCGTCGGCTTCGCCCGCGCGCATCGCGTCGAGAACCCGGCGGTGGTGGGCCAGCGTGCGCTCCATCAGCGCTTCCCGATCCGGGGCCTGCGCGAGCTTGGTGGAGATCAGGTCCAGGACCATGCTCCGTACCGCGTCGAGGCAGAGCACGAGCAACTCGTTGCCCGACAACCGGGCGACGTGCTCGTGGAAGCGGACGTCCGCCGCGCTGAACGCCTCGTAGCCGTCGGCCACCGCGTCCCGCATGCCCGTCAGCGCCTGCTCCAGCTCGTCCAACTCGGACGGTGACGCCAGCCGGGCGGCGACCGATCCGGCCGCCGACTCGATGATCATCCGGAACTGGAGCAGCTCCGCCACGCCGAGCCGCCGGCTGTCCACGACCCGGGCGAACAGCTTGCGCATCGCCGAGGCGGTCGAGGCGATCACCTGCGGCCCGAGCGGGTCACCGGGGCGGGAACGGATCAGGCCGCTGCTCTCCAGCACGCGCAGCGCCTCACGCACAGTGGACCTGCTGACGTCGAACTGCGTGGTCAGCTCGCGCTCGCTCGGCAGCCGGTCCCCCGGCCGCAGATCCCCGGCGGCGATCCGCTCCTCGACCTGCCGGACGATCCCCTCGTACGCCCTCACGGTTCGCACTGGAGCGAACGAGACACCCTTCGGCATGGCGAACCTCCCGACGCACGGCGGCCTCGCGCCGCTGCGGACAACGGTACGGTGCATCGACCCGTCCGGTGGTCAGCCCCCGCCCGCCAGGACGAGTGCGCAGGCCGGGCGGCGGGTCACCGGAGGAGGCGGCGGGCGCACGGGCCGTCGTGGTCGGCCCGCAGCAGGCAGCGCCGGCCGTCGCCCATCCGCAGATCACAGAAGACCCGATGGCGTACGCCCTGCTCGTCCTCGGCCGAGACGGTGGTCTCGCCCGGGTCGGCCTGGGCGAGCACGCCCGACCAGCGGGCGACGACCCGGGCCAGGCGTACGGCGCCGGCCAGGTCACCGGCGACGACCGGCAGGTGGATGACGAACCGCTCGCGGGAACTCATCGACGGTACGCTCCCGCGTTCATCCGCTTCTGCGCCTGCTCGGACTGCCAGCGCCGCAGCGCGTCCCGGACCCGCGCGGTCTCCTCCCGGCTGACGCCGAGCGCCCGGTAGACGTCGGCCAGGTCGAGCGCCACCCGGTCGAGGAACTCGTGCACCTCGGCCGGGTCGAGCCCGCGCCGGCCCAGCCGGGTCGTCCGGAACCGCCGTTCCCGCACCTGCCAGGGGCGCAACGGCGTGTAGTTGGCCGCCCGGTAGCAGCCCGGCTGGGTGGTGCCGCGACCGGCTCGCGCGCGCCGACCGGGCCACCGGATGTTCCACCGCACGAACGCCTGCCTCTCGTGGTCGAAGGGACTGGAAGGGCGGGACCACCCGCCCGCCGCGCGCGGGCGGACCCGCCCGCCCCGCCACCGCAGCGTCACTTCGCGGTACGGCACCGGGGCAGACCGATCGGTCCGTCTCCCGCATACGCGACACGGACCGTGAGAAGGAAACTACATTGAATGACATGTGGCCACAAGGCCCTACGGCCAGAAGTTCAGATACCCACGAGGGCACAAGGCTGAAGACATGGCCATCGATCCGCGCTCGCACACGCCGGTCTATGTGCAGCTTGCCGACCTGCTGCGCGAACGGATCGAGTCAGGAGAGATGCCGGCCGGATCGACCCTCGCCAGCGAGGCACGCCTCTCGCAGGAATACGGCATCGGCCGCGACGCCGTTCGCATGGCGATCTCGCTGCTGCGATCGGAGGGCCTGGTCAGCACGAGGCGCGGCCACGGCACCGTCGTCCGTGAGACGCCGCAACGCAGGCAGGTCGAACTCGCACCCGGCGGATCGGTCGTCGCGCGGATGCCTACCGGCGCCGAGCGCCGGAACATGCTGCTGGACGAGGGCGTGCCGGTGCTCGAGATCCACGGCCCGGAGGGCGACGTGGAGTTGCTGCCGGGCGACGAGGTGGAGCTGACCCGCCCGGCGCACGACTGAGCCGGGCGGCGCGCGTCAGGCGGTGGGCGCACCCATCGCCACGTCGTCGACCTTGATGTTGATCTCGTCGACCCGCAGGCCGTACGCCTCGACGGCGGACGCGACAGCGATCCGCACCTCGTCGGTGACCTGCGGAACCGGGTGGCCCGCCTCGATCACGAGGACCAGGTTGATCACGGCCGCGCCGTCGGTGACGTGGGCCGTGCAGCCCCGCCGGGCGTCGCCGACCTGGTCGAGCCCGACCCGGTCGAGCACCGCGTTGAAGAACCGGGCCACGTCACCGCCCAGCTCGGCCACGCCGGGCACTCCCCGGGCGGCAGCCACCGCGATCTTCTCCACCACCTCGTCGGAGACGTGCGTGGTGCCGGCCGCCACCGCGTCCGGCGTCACCTGAAGTTCCTGGGTCGCCTCGTCAGCCATGCTCTCCCACCCGTCGCACCGCCCCGCGCCGACGGCGTGGGGCGGTGCGAGCGTACTAGGCGGAGGCGGTCCGCAGTGGACGGCCGCCCGGTTCAGCGTGCCCCGGCCGGCGCCGGCTCGCCGATCCCGTCCAGCCCGCCGGAGGTGCCCGGCACCGGGTGCGGCCCGGCGCCGCCCGCTGCCTGCTCGCGACGCCGGAGCCAGCGGTCGACACCGAGGTTGAGCAGCAGGCCGACCGCCGCCCAGACCGCCACGACGGCCAGGTTCCGTCCGACGCCGACCCCGCCGAAGTAGACGAGCGACCGGGCCGTGTCCACCGCTGCGGGCAGCGGCAGGACGCCCTGGAGCGTCCGGAAGAACTCCGGCACCATGTAGACCGACAGGCCGCCGCCGGACGCGGGCACGCCGGCCATCATCAGGACCACCATCATCGGGATGATCGCGGCGAGGCCGAAGGTACGGGTGAACACGGCGGTCACCAGTGACACGGCGAAGATGGTGACCGCGCCGAAGCCGATCATCTCCAGGGCGTGCCCGTTGACCGCGCCGATGATCACGTCGAACAGCAGCCACAGCCAGGCGGACATGCCGATCGCCCAGCCACCGAGGATCGGCAGGAACTGCCGCAGCCGCCGGATGTGCGGCGCCCCGCCCCGGAGCACCGCGAGCATCAGGAAGCCGGACATGATCCAGGACATGCCGACGTACAGGCTGTTGCTGCCCATCGTGTCGGTCTCGCTCAGCGGCGACACGTCGGTGACCGCCAGTGGCATCTGCTGCCCGGCCGCGACCTGCTGGAACATGGTCTGGACCATGGTGTGCTGGCTGGACCCGGCGGCCGAGGACGAGTACAGCGTGGCCTCGCCACCGGGCGTGGACGGCAGCACGTACGCGGCGACCAGGTCACGCGCGAGGATGCGCTCGCGGGCCTCGTCCACCGACGCGGCCACGGAGATGTCGACGACGCCGTTCAGGCCCGCCCGCAGCCCGGCGGCGGCCCGCTCGGCCTGCTCCGGGACGGCGGCGACCACCGCGACCGGGATGTCCTGGGGCTCCGGCTTGTGCATGGAGAAGCTCATCAGGCCCACCACGACGACGAGGATGCTCAGCGGGAACGCCGCGACCGTCGCGTACCGGAATCGCTTGGACCGCGGCGGCCCGCCGGCCAGCGCGGGCAGCGGCGTGTCCGGGCCGTCGACCTGCGGCGCCTGCGGGATGGGTGCCCCACCGCGCTCCTTGAGCAGGCAGAGCGCCACGGCGGCGACGATCCACGCGGCGAGCGTCAGCAGGTGGACGCCGACGCCCCGGCCGTCGAAGTAGAGCGCCGACCGCAGCGCCTCGCCGGCCGCCGGCAGGGGCAGTACGCCGTGCAGGAACGGGAAGAACCCGGGCATCGTGTGGACCGGCAGCGCCAGGTTCGACGCGGGCATGCCGAACACGACGAAGAGCAGCATCCCGAGCAGGACCGCCAGCGGCCCCATCAGCTTGGTGAACAGAAGCTGGGCGAGACCGACGGCGGCGGTGGCGAGCATGCCGACGCCGAGGAACGTGAGGTAGTGGCCGTCCACCGCGCCGACGACCGGGCCGAGGATCAGCCAGACGATCGTGCTGGTCAGCGCGGACCAGCCGGCGACCAGCGGGACGAACCGCCGCAGGCGCAGCAGGTGGGGGGTGGCCATCAGGAGCAGGCTCAGCGGCACGTACCCGGCGAGCATCATGCCCATCGCGGCGAACAGCACGGCGATGCCGGCCCGGTCCTCGTCGGGCAGCGCCGCGACCTCCTCGACCGTTGACGTCCACTGCTGCTGCACCGCGACCGGGGCGAGAAGCTGCTGGGCGGTGGCGGCGCCGGAGGCCCCGGCCGCCGAGGCCGTGAAGATCGTCGCCTGGTCCGACCCGGCGGCCGGGAGTTGCAGCGCGCCGCTGATCTCCCGGTCCCGCAGCAGCTCGACCGCGGCGTCCCGGGACGTCACCAGCCGGGCCTCGACCGGCTCGCCGGGGGTGGCGTTGAGCGCGTCGACGACGCCCTGCGCCTGGTCGCCGCTGCCGACCACCGCCACCGGCATCTGCCGGGGGTGTGGGGAGTGCATCGTCGCCACGTAGGTCGCGAACATCATCGTGACCATGAGGAACGGCATGACGAAGAGGGCGACCGAGCGGATGATCCGTTCCTTGCGGTCGGCGGCGTTCGGCTCGGCGGTCGCCGGGTCGGTGGTGGACGGCACAGGCATGCTCCGGACTGGGTTCGCGGCCGCGTCGGGCCAGAATGTAAGTCAACTGACTTACGTAGTGTAGGTGACGCCGGCGCCGGACCACGAAACGACTAGGTTTGGCCTGCGCCACAGTCGCGCGGTCCACGAGGAGGGGTGCGGTCATGGCACGGTCGGAGGCAGCCCGCGTCGCGCTGCTCGACGCGGCCGAACGCCTGTTCGCCGAGGAGGGGATCGCCCAGGTCTCCGACCGCCGGGTGGCCGAGGTGGCCGGCAACACCAACCACTCGGCGGTGCGCTACTACTTCGGCGGCCGGGAGGGCCTGCTCCGGGCACTGGTCGCCCGGCACATGGACGCCCTCGCCGAACCCCGCCGGGCGATGCCCGAGCAGCCCGACTCGGTCCTCGGCGACGTGCGCAGTCTCGTACAGCCGTCCATGGCGGTGCTCGCGAGCCTGCCCCGGCCGAGCTGGCGGGCCCGCTTCCTCGCCCAGGCCCTGCACGACCCGACGCTGCGGGTGCTGATGCGCGAGGCGTTCGAGTCGGCCTTCGTCGACCTGCCGGCCCGCGCGTCGCTGGCGTCGCGCCTGGCGCACCTCGACCGGGGAGTGGTGGCCGGCCGGTCGGCGCTGATCGCCCGCATCGTCATGACCGCCACCGCCGAGGTCGAGGCCCGGGCCGAGCAGGAGGGGCAGGACCCGCGCTGGCTGGACGTCGGCGACTTCCTCGCCGACGCCATCGCCGGCATGCTGGCGGCTCCGGTCAGCCGGCCCGGAGCCGCCAACCCGCTCACCGACGCGGAACTCTGAGCCCGGAGGCGGGCCGGCCGAACCCGGCGGCCGCGCCTTCAGGAACCGAGCTGGGCCAGCAGCTCGTCGGCCGCCGCGTACGGGTCGATGGCGCCCTCGGCCACCTTGGCCGCGAGCGTCGGCAGCTGCGTACCGTCGCGCAGTGAGCCGATCCGGGCGCGCAGCACGCCCAGCGCGATCGCCTCGATCTCGGCGGCGGCCCGTGCCTCCCGGCGGCGGCGCAGCTCGCCGTGGCGCTCCAGCCAGTCGCGGTGCTTGTCGATCGCGGCGGCGATGTCGTCGATGCCCTCGGCACGGGCGGCGATCGAGCGGACCACCTGCGGTCGCCACTCCCCCGGCCCGCGCTCGCCCAGCGCGATCATGCCCTGGATGTCGCGGACGGTGGCGTCCGCGCCGTCCCGGTCGGCCTTGTTGACCACGAAGACGTCGGCGATCTCCAGGATGCCGGCCTTCACGGCCTGGATCGCGTCGCCCATGCCCGGCGCGAGCAGCACCAGCGTGGTGTCGGCCAGCGAGGCCACCTCCACCTCGGCCTGCCCGACGCCGACGGTCTCGACCAGCACCACGTCGCAGCCCGCGCCCTCCAGCACGCGCACCGCCTGCGGCGTGGCCGCGGAGAGCCCGCCCAGGTGGCCCCGGCTGGACATCGAGCGGATGTAGACGCCCGGGTCGGTCGCGTGGTCCTGCATCCGGACCCGGTCGCCGAGGATCGCGCCGCCGGTGAACGGGCTGGACGGGTCGATCGCCAGCACGCCCACCCGGTGCCCGCGCGCCCGCAGCGCCCGTACCAGCTCGTTCGTGGTGGTCGACTTGCCCACGCCGGGCGAGCCGGTCAGGCCGACCACCTGGGCCTGCCCGGCGTACGGCGCGAGCGCCGCCGCCACCTGCGGCAGCACCTCGTCGCCGGACTCGACCAGGGTGATCAGGCGGGCCACCGCGCGGGGGTCACCCGCGCGGGCCCGTTCCACCAGCATGGGTACGTCCCGGCTGCGGCGCACCGGGCCGGTGGCCGCCGCCGGGGCGTTCTGTGCATCGTTCACAGGTATCAGCAATCAGCTCTCGGCGCCGTTCGGCACGTGGATGATCAGCGCGTCGCCCTGCCCGCCACCGCCGCAGAGCGCCGCCGCGCCGGTGCCGCCGCCGCGCCGCTTCAGCTCCATCGCGAGCGTGAGTACGAGGCGGGCGCCGGACATGCCGATCGGGTGGCCGAGCGCGATCGCGCCGCCGTTGACGTTGACCTTGTCGGGGCTGATGCCGAGGTCACGGGTGGACTGGATGCCCACCGCAGCGAACGCCTCGTTGATCTCGATGAGGTCGAGGTCCTCGATGCTCAGGCCGCCCTTCTTCAGGGCGTGGTTGATCGCGTTCGACGGCTGCGAGTGCAGGGAGTTGTCCGGGCCGGCCACGTTGCCGTGGGCGCCGATCTCGGCCAGCCAGGTCAGGCCCAGCTCCTTGGCCTTGGCCTTGCTCATCACGACCACGGCGGCCGCGCCGTCGGAGATCGGCGAGGAGCTGCCGGCGGTGATGGTGCCGTCCTTGGTGAAGGCGGGACGCAGCTTGCCGAGCGACTCGGCGGTGGTGTCCGGACGGATGCCCTCGTCCTCGCTGATCACCAGCGGGTCGCCCTTGCGCTGCGGGATGACCACCGGGGTGATCTCGTCGCCGAAGTGGCCGTTCTTCTGCGCGGCGGCGGCACGCTGGTGGCTGGCCGCGGAGAACGCGTCCTGCTCCTCGCGGGTGATGCCGTGCTTCGCGCCGTGGCGCTCAGTGGACTCGCCCATCGAGCAGCAGTCCCAGGCGTCGGTGAGGCCGTCGAGGGCCATGTGGTCCTTGACCGTCACGTCGCCGTACTTGTAGCCGGAGCGCTGACCGAGCAGCAGGTGCGGGGCGTTCGTCATCGACTCCATGCCACCGGCCACCACGACGTCGAACTCACCGGCCCGGATGAGCTGGTCGGCGAGCGCGATCGCGTCCAGCCCGGAGAGGCAGACCTTGTTGATGGTCAGCGCCGGGGTGGACATCGGGATGCCGGCCTCGACGGCCGCCTGCCGGGCCGGGATCTGCCCGGCGCCGGCCTGGAGCACCTGGCCCATGATCACGTACTGGACCTGCTCGGGCGCGACGCCGGCGCGCTCCAGGGCCGCCTTGATCGCGATGCCACCGAGCTTGGTCGCGGGGAGGTCCTTGAGGTTGCCCAGCAGGCGCCCCATGGGGGTCCGCGCGCCGCTGACGATCACCGAAGCCATTGCCTGCCTCCGAGGGGGTGCCGACCTGTACGCCTTAACGATTGTTCGGTCAGACTAGCGTCATGGCTGAGAACTCCCCCGTCGAGCCCGCTGCCGAGTTTGTCACAGACATCGGCCTGCGCCGCATCGACCACGTCGGGATCGCCGTGGCCGACCTGGACGCCGCGATCGACTTCTACCAGCGCACGTTCGGGATGCGCTGCGTGCACACCGAGACCAACGCCGAGCAGGGCGTACGCGAGGCGATGCTCGCGGTCGGGCCGGACGCCTCCGGCGGCATGGTGCAGCTGCTCGCGCCGCTGTCCCCGGACACCACGATCGGCAAGTTCCTGGACAGGCGCGGTCCCGGCATCCAGCAGGTGGCGTACACGGTGGCGGACATCGACGTGGCCTGCGCGGCGCTGCGTGAGCGCGGCGTCCGGCTGCTCTACGACGCACCCCGGCGCGGCACGTCGGACTCCCGGGTCAACTTCGTGCACCCCAAGGACGCCGGTGGCGTGCTGATCGAGCTGGTCCAGCCGGCCTGACGCGCGCGGAGGGGGCCGGTCGCGGCCCCCTCCCGGCATGCGGGAAGGCGCGCGGCAGTGCGCACTTGCACGTTCCCACGGACACCTCCACGCATCGGTGGATGCAGTTTTTCACAGAGGGGTTCCCGCTTTAGCTACCGTTCAGTAACGTCCGCCCGAACAGCAGCGGCGACCGGTTGCCGAATGTGTCGATTGCCGACATGGCGGTCCCGTCGCACCGGCGCCGACGATGGCAGCACCCCTGCCCGCGTCGTGCGGGTGCGGACAAACGGGAGGTCACCGTGCAGGACATCCTCGAAGCGATCATGGCGGCGGAGGGTTCGTCGCAGCCGGAGCAGGAGCTCGCCGGCCTCGCCGGCCTGCCCGTGCCGGAGAGCTACCGGGGCGTGGTGGTGCGTGCCGAGGACACCCGCATGTTCGAGGGCATGGCCACCCGCGACAAGGACCCGCGCAAGGCGCTGCACGTGCAGGAGGTGCCCACCCCCGAACTGGGCCCGGGTGAGGCGCTCGTCGCGGTGATGGCCAGCGCGATCAACTACAACACGGTGTGGACGAGCATCTTCGAGCCGCTGCCCACCTTCAAGTTCCTCCAGCGCTACGGCCGGCTCTCCGAGCTGACCCGCCGCCACGACCTGCCGTACCACGTGGTCGGCTCGGACGCCGCGGGCGTGGTGCTGCGCACCGGGCCGGGCGTGACCAAGTGGAAGGCCGGCGACGAGGTGGTCGCGCACTGCCTCTCGGTCGAGCTGGAGGACTCCGCCGGCCACGACGACACGATGCTCGACCCGCAGCAGCGGATCTGGGGCTTCGAGACCAACTTCGGCGGCCTGGCCGAGCTGGCGATCGTGAAGGCCAACCAGCTGATGCCGAAGCCGCGCCACCTGAGCTGGGAGGAGGCGGCAAGCCCGGGGCTTGTCAACTCCACCGCGTACCGGCAGCTCGTCTCGCACCACGGCGCGAACATGAAGCAGGGCGACGTCGTGCTGATCTGGGGCGCCTCCGGCGGCCTCGGCGGCTACGCCACCCAGATGGCGCTCAACGGCGGCGCGATCCCGGTCTGCGTGGTCTCCTCGCCGGAGAAGGCCGAGCTGTGCCGCAAGATGGGCGCCGAGCTGGTCATCGACCGCACCGCCGAGGGGTTCAAGTTCTGGTCCGACGAGCACACCCAGGACCAGGACGAGTGGCGGCGCTTCGGTGAGCGCATCCGCGAGCTGACCGGCGGCGAGGACCCGGACATCGTCTTCGAGCACCCGGGCCGGGAGACGTTCGGCGCCAGCGTCTACGTCGCCAAGAAGGGCGGCACGATCGTCACCTGCGCCTCCACCAGCGGCTTCAACCACCAGTACGACAACCGCTACCTGTGGATGCACCTCAAGCGCATCGTCGGCAGCCACTTCGCCAACTACCACGAGGCGTGGCAGGCCAACCGGCTGGTCGCGCTGGGCAAGGTGCACCCGACCGTGTCGAAGACGTACGCGCTGGAGCAGACCGGCCAGGCCGCGTACGAGGTGCACCGCAACGCGCACCAGGGCAAGGTCGGCGTGCGGTGCCTCGCCCCCGCCGACGGGCTCGGCGTCCGGGACATCGAGATGCGTTCGCGCCACGAAAGCGCCATCAACCGGTTCCGCGGTCACTGACCGTACGGTCGCACCGGATTGCCTTTCCGGCCGAGCCGGGCACCATTCGACCGGCGTACGCACAAAGGGCCGCGGGTACCGACCCGCGGCCCTTTTCGCGCCGCCTTCCCCGCAGAAGCCCGACCCGCCCCACCCGCCCGGGAGCTGCCAAGATCGCCAATTGGTCCGGTCTCACCGGCCGACCGAGTTGACCATGTAAACAGGACGCGAAAGGTGCCCACCGCTCTTGCGAACCACCCTGGGGCGTCTGCCAGTATGTCCCAATGCCCCAGCAGCAGTCCTCCCCTCTTGCGTTCTTCGATAACGCGAACTCACAGCCCGATTTCACCGTTGGCCTGCGTGGTTACAACACCAACCAGGTCGACGACTTCATCGGCCGCCTCAGCGCCGCCCTGAGCCAGTCCGAGCAGGCCCGCGCCGAGGCCGAGCAGCGGATGAACGACGCCCAGCGCCGGCTGCGGCAGGCCGAGCAGCGCCAGAGCGCGCTGGAGCAGAAGCTCACCGAGACCAACAAGCAGCTCGAGGAGAACAGCCGGCCGACGCTCTCCGGCCTGGGCACTCGCGTCGAGCAGATCCTGCGGCTGGCCGAGGAGCAGGCGAACGACCACCGCAACGAGGCCAAGCGCGAGTCGGAGGGCATCCTCTCCGCCGCCCGCCTCGAGGCGCGTGAGATCACCGACAAGGCCCGCGCCGAGGCCGCCGCCATGAAGGCCACCGCCGAGCGCGAGGCCGGCAGCGTCCGTACCGCCGCCGAGCGCGAGGCCGCCGAGGTCCGCGTGCAGGCCCGCCGCGAGGCCGACACGCTGCGCGCCGACGCCGACCGGGAGACCAAGCAGCTGCGTACGGTCACCGCCCACGAGGTGGCCGAGCTGAAGTCCACGGTCGAGCGCGAGGTCGCCACGCTACGCGCCACCGCCGAGCGGGAGATCACCCAGCAGCGCGCCAAGGCCGCCCGGGAGGCCGAGGAGAAGCGGGCCGAGGCGACCAAGCTGCTCACCGACGCGCGCGACAAGCGCGACAAGGACCTGCAGGCCCTGGAGCTGCAGCTCGCCGAGCGGCGGGAGAAGGCCGAGCGCGAGGAGTCGGAGCGGCACGCCGCCCAGGTCGCGCAGACCCAGAAGCTGGTGAACGAGGCCGAGCAGCGCGCCCGCGCCGCGCAGGAGCGGGCCAAGGAGATCGAGCAGCGGGCCGAGGCCCGGCGGGTCGAGTCCGAGCGCACCGCCAACGAGACCGTCGACAAGGCCAAGGCGCTGGCCGACAAGACGCTCAACGAGGCGCGCGCCGAGGCGCAGCGGGTGCTCAACGAGGCCCGCACCGAGGCCGAGCTGACCACGCAGGCGGCCCGCCGCGAGGTCGAGGACCTGACCCGTCAGAAGGACGCGGTCACCTCGCAGCTCGGGCAGATGCTGTCCGGCCTGGCCGGCATCGTGCCGGGCGTGCCGGCCGGCGGCAAGACCGAGGCGCCGAAGGGCGACGCCGCCGCGCAGAAGGTGACGGCCGAGTCGGCCGGCTGACCGCTACACCCGCTGTCGGGGGCATGAGCCACGGCGCGGGGTGACGCCGGGTGACCGGTGTCACCCCGCGCCGTCATGCTTGTGCGGCCCGTTTCGCCAGGAGGGTGAAGTAGCTCCCAGAAGGGGCGTCCGTATCGCCCCAGCAGAGCCGGATGCGTGTGAGGATGGGGGCATGTCGCACGGCGAGGAACTGTTCGCGCTCGGCGGGGACGTGACGACGGAGCCCAGCTTCGAGTCCGCCCTGCGGGGATACGAGAAACGGCAGGTCGACCGCTACGTCGCTCGCGCGGAGCACGAGATCGCGGCGTTGACCACCGAGCGGGAACAGGCATACACCCAGATCCACAAGCTGGCCGGTCAGGTCGAGGTGCTCCAGCGCGACCTGGCCCAGGTGCGCAAGCAGGCGGCGGTGGTGGACCGGGCGTCGTTCCGGCACCTGGGTCCGCGCGTCGAGCAGATCCTCACCATGGCCGAAGAGCAGGCCGACGACATCCTGGCCGCCGCCAACGAGGAGATCGAGGCCCGCCGCGCCGCCGCCGAGCACATCGTCGAGGAGGCCCGGGAGCAGGCCAACCAGGCGCTCAAGGACTTCGAGATCGCGCTTGCGGCCCGCCGGACCGAGGAGGAGCGGCACACCGCCGCCCGCAAGGCCGAGGCCGAGGCCACGCTGAAGGCCGCCAAGGACGAGTCGGCGAAGCTGCGCAAGGACGCGCAGGACGAGTCGACGAAGCTGCGGACGGCAGCCCAGGACGAGGCCGAGAAGCTGCGCCGGACCGCCCAGGACGCGCTGGCGAAGGCCCAGCAGGAGGCCACCCAGCTCCGCGACACCGCCAAGGAGATCCACTCCCGGGCACAGCAGGAGGCCGCGCGGCTGCGGGAGTCGGCCAAGGAGGCGCTGGCCAAGGCCCAGCAGGAGGCGAACCAGCTCCGCGAGGCGGCCAAGGAGGTGCACGCCAAGGGCCAGCAGGAGGCCAAGCGGCTCACCGACGCCGCCGCCGAGGCCGGCCGGGCCACGCACGCCAAGGCGCTGGCCGAGGCCAAGAAGATCGTGGACGACGCGGAGGAGGCCGCCAAGGCCACCCGCGGCCGGGCCCGCAGCGAGGCCAACCGGCTCACCACCGAGGCCGCCGAGGCCGGCAAGCGCAACCGCGCCGAGGTCGAGGCGTACGTGCAGCGCATGCGCACCGAGACCGAGGCGTACGTGCAGCAGGCCCGCGCGCAGACCCAGCAGGAGCTGGGCGCGTGGCGGGCCGGGGTGGAGAAGGAGGTCGCGGAGCGGCGGGACGGCGCGGAGAAGGAGCTGGCCCAGCGCCGGGCCGCCGCCGAGCAGGAGTTCGCCAAGCGCCGCGACGAGCTGGACAAGCAGCACGCCAAGCGGCAGGAGGAGCTGGAGCAGGCGTACACGACGCGGCGCGACGAGATCGAGCGCACCGCCGCCGACGTCCGGCAGGCCGCCGAGGCCGACGCGCTGAGCATGCGGCAGCAGGCCGAGTTGGAGGCCGCGGAGCTGCTGCGCCGCGCCGAGGCGGACGCCGGCGCGCAGCGCCGCAAGGCCGACGAGCACGTCGCGGCCTCGCGACGCCAGTTCGAGGAGTACGCGGCCACCACCCAGCAGCACCTCGCCACCACGCAGCAGCACCTGGCCGCCACGCAGCAGGAGGTGGCCGCCGGCCGGCAGCAGCTCGCCGGGGTCATGCTGGAGATCGCCAAGGCCCAGCAGGAGCTGGCCGACCTGCGTACCGAGACCTGGAAGTCGCGGCAGGAGTCCGACGACCTGCAGCGCCGCCTCACCGACCTGCGGCGCGACGCCGACTCGGCCGGGATCGCGGCCACCCCGGTCGACCCGGACGACCTCGCCACCGCCGCCTCCGTCGGCCGGTCCACCGGCGACGGCACGCCGGCGGGAGAGGGCACGCCGGTCACCGGCGGCGCGGAGAGCCCCGGCGACACCCCGGCAGGCGGCGGTGCGCCGGTGGCCGCGAAGGGCACCGCCACCGCGGTCCCCAACGGCACCGGGCCGGCCAAGGGTGACGGCGAGCCCGCCGACGCGGGCAAGGCGAAGCCGGTCGGCGAACCGGTGACCACGATGGACTCCCCCGCCGGCGCGGGCGTCGACGGGGAGCCCACTGTGGCCGCCGTACCGGGCGAGGGCGGCCGGGGCGCCACCCCGACGAAGATCACCAGCACCGGCGAGAACGGCAAGCGCCCGACCAAGCCGACCACCGACGAGCGCAGCGCCAAGCCCAGCACGGTGACGGTCGACAAGGACTGATCCACCCGCCGCGCCGGATCGGGGAGGTGGTGGCATCCGCCCCACCCGGACCACACCACTTCCCCGAGCTGGCGGGCCCAGCGCCACGTCGGCGAAGGGGCGGCATCCCACCCACCCGGACCACACCACCTCCCCGAACTGGCGGGCGGCCCGCGCCAGGGCGGCACGGCGGGACGGCCCGGCGGGTGGCGGTGGTGGGATGGTCGGGGCGGACGGCGGCGACTACCCTGCGGGCAGAGGGCCGCGCGGCGGCCGTGGACGTCAGCGGCGAGCGAGCCGGGCAGCGGGGAGGCACGGGTGTCACAGGAGGGTTCCGCGGCCCGGGACGACGAGCCCGCGGACGGGAAGACCTCCGGCGGCGCGAAGCCCACGAGCGACACCAAGGGCACCGCGAGTGAGACGACGCGCACGGCGGAGCATGCGCGGACCGGCGTGAGCAGCGAGCGGCCCGTCGACGTCGAGCCGGGTGAGTTCGAGCCGAGCGGGCGCTTCGGCGTACCGGGACGGCCGCTGCGACCCAGCGCCTTCCTGGTCGGGTTCACCGGCGCGCTCGGCGTGCTGCTCGCGTACGCGTTGTTCCTGGGCATCCGCAACGCCGCCGGCATCCTGGTGCTCGTGGTGATCGCGCTGTTCCTCGCGGTCGGCCTGCACCCCGCGGTGGTCCGGCTGCGCAAGTGGGGCGTGCCGCGCGGCCTGGCGGTGGCGGTCGTGACGCTCACCCTGCTGCTGCTGATCGTCGCCGGGCTGCTGGCGCTGGTGCCGCCCGTGGTGACCCAGTCCGGCCAGTTCATCCAGCAGCTGCCCGGGTACGTCGAGGAGCTGCGCCGCAACCCCACAGTCAACGACCTGGTGATCCGGTACGACGTGATGGAGCGGGTCCAGGCGGCGGCGAACGCGGACAACGTCGGGCGGGCGCTCGGCGGGGTGCTCGGCGGCGCGCAACTGATCTTCGGGACGGTCTTCCGCCTGCTCACCGTGCTGGTGCTGACGATCTACTTCCTGGCGTACTTCGACAAGCTGCGCGAACTCGGGTACGCGCTGGCGCCGCGCTCACGCCGGGAGCGGGTCCGGCTGATCGGCGACGAGATCCTCACCCGGGTCGGCGCGTACATGGTCGGCGCGCTCGCCATCGCGGTGCTGGCCGGGGTGAGCACGTTCGTGTTCGCGCTGGCGGTCGGTCTGCCGTACCCGTTCGCCCTGGCCGTGGTGGTCGCGGTGACCGACCTGATCCCGCAGATCGGCGCGACGCTGGGCGCGGTGGTGGTGACGCTCGTCGGGCTCGCCACGGACCTGCCGGTGGGCATCGCCTGCCTGGTGTTCTTCGTGATCTACCAGCAGGTGGAGAACTACCTGATCTATCCGAAGATCATGCGCCGGGCGGTGTCGGTAAACGAGGTGGCCGCGTTGCTGGCCGCGCTGCTCGGGGTGGCGCTGCTGGGCGTGGTGGGCGCGCTCATCGCGATCCCCACGGTGGCCGCGTTGCAGCTGATCCTGCGCGAGGTGGTGCTACCCCGCCAGGACGCCCGCTGACCGGTTACTCGGCCCGCCGCCGGGCCGGGCCGGGCACCGGGGTGTCGGCGAACGCGGCGACCGTGCGGTCGGCATACGCGCTGACGTCGCCGGCCTCCATCGGGCCGTCCCAGGTGGTCGGAAGCGGCAGCGGTACGCCCGGGGCGACCCGCCGGACGATCTCGTCCAGCACCTTCTCCGCGTCGCCGACCCAGAGGTGCTTGGCGCCGTCCACGCCCACCACCTCGGCCTGCGGCACGGCGGCGAACCGCTCCCGGGCCTCCTCCGGGCGCAGGTAGTCGTCGAACTCGGGCACCAGGGCGGTGAGCGGCTTGCCCGTCTCGGCCCAGACCGTCAGGTCCTCCGGCGCGGAGTAGCGCAGCGGCGGGGAGAGCAGGATCGCGCCGGCCACCGCCGGGTCGCAGCCGTACTTCAGCGCCAGGTCGGTGCCGAACGACCACCCGACCAGCCAGATGTTCGGCAGCTCGTGGAACTCGGCGTACTCGATCGCGGCGGCCACGTCGAACCGCTCGCCGACCGCGCCGTCGAACGCTCCCTCGCTGGTGCCGCGGACGCTGCTGGTGCCCCGGGTGTTGAACCGGAGGACGGCGAGGCCGGCCAGCGCGGGCAGCCGCCAGGCCGCCTTGCGGAACACGTGGCTGTCCATCATCCCGCCGTGTGTGGGCAGCGGGTGCAGGCAGACGAGTGTGGCGGCCGGTTCGCGGTCCAGCGGCCGGGCCAGCTCGCCGACGAGCGTCAGCCCGTCGGCGGTGTGCAGCTCGATGTCCTCCCGGCGGCCGGGCAGGATCGACGACGCGCGAATCGGAGTGCTCACGCCTGCCAGTCTCCCGCGTCGGCGGCCCCGCCGCCCAGTGGGACGGGAACCGGGTGATCCAGATCGCTCAGCCGTAGCGCGGGGCGCCCCGGCCGCGCTGGAGGTTCGGCCCGCGCCGGTCCCGGGCCCGCCAGCAGCCGGAGTGCCAGTGCCGGCGGTCGGTCAGGTCACCCCGGTCGTCGGCCGGCCAGGCCACCAGGTGCGCCACGCCGGGGCGGATCTCCTGGTCACAGCCGGGACAGCGGTACGTCTTGACCGATGCCCCGCCGCTGATCGCGCGTATCTGCCAGTCGCCGTCGCGCCACTGCTGCACTGTCGGCACGCCGTGGCGGGCACGCTCGGCGTCCAGGCCGGGGTTCTCCTCCCGGCGGGCCCGATTTCGACGGGGACTCACGATCCCAGCCTACGGCCCCTCCCCACCGTACTGCCGGTGCCCCGAACCGGGGCGATCTTGGTACGGAACGGCCCATGGGCGGGCCGTTCCGTACCAGGAATGCCGGCCGGTCAGGGCCAGGTCTGCGGACGGGTGAGGTCCTTCGCCACCTTCGCACCGCCCAGCACGGTCGCCGCGTCGGCCTCGGTGAAGTTCACCTGGCCCGGGGGTCCGTAGCCGGGGAACGGCCAGGCGAAGTCGACTGTCAACCGCACCTTCGGCAGGCCGAGCAGTTCCAGGCGGTTGCCGTCCGGATACCGGAAGCCCGGACGGCCACCCAGGTCGCGGTTGCTGGCGCGGCCCGTGTCCTCCCCCATCTCCGCCCCGTAGACCAGCTTCATCCACATGTTCGAAGAGGGTGCCCGGAAGACGGTGAGCTGAACCGTGAGGGCCTTCGGGAAGGCGGCCGCGTCCACCGAGCATCTCGTCACCGCCGCGTTCGCCGGCAACGTGGTCGGTCGGACCGGCCCGGTGCATCGCCGGGCTTCGTCCCAGCGCACCAGTCCGGCCACCCGGTCCAAGGCGGCTACGTCACCGCGAAGCGTGGCCGCGCGGGCGTAGAGGCCGGGGAAGGGCTGCCACGACTTGACCAGACCGTCCGTACCGGCGACGCGCAGCACGCCACCGTCGAAGGTCAGCCGGCCGCTGACGGCCTGCACCGGGAAGCCTTCGATCGAGGTGTCGTCGAGGGTCTTCGCCACCGGGCTGACCTCGAGCAGGACCGGGTGTCCGTCACCGACGCTGAACCGGATCGACTCGACCAGGTTGGAGCTGTGGACGGACCAGCCCAGATAGCGGGCCCGGGTGGTGTCGACGCCTAGGTGCAGCACCTGCGGGTCGGTACCCACCAGATCGGGACGCTGAAGCGCCCCGGGCACCCCGTCGGCGAGCGGCGGCACCGGCGGTGGCGCCGCCTCCGGGGTTGCGGCCGTCCAGGGCATCCGCCCGGCCAGCCCGCCCACGTCCGCGCGTATCGCGCCGGTGAAGCCGAGCACGCCGACCAGGGCGAGCGCGGTGCCGGCGGTGAGTCGGCGGCGTACCTGCCGGCGCCGGCCGAGCGCGCGGGAGCGACGCAGCAGGCGCCCGGTGTCTGTCTCGCCCTCGGCGTGCTCCCGCAACACCGAGACGATTCGCTGGTCGAGGTCGGTCACGGCCGGCTCCCCTTGGTCATCGGGACGCCGCAGCGCTCCCGGAGGTGGGCGAGCGCCCGCATCGCGTGGGTGCGGACGGTGACCGGGGAGCAGTCGAGGATCTGGGCGATCGTGGCGTCGTCCAGGTCCTCGTAGTAGCGCAGCACCAGCACGGCGCGCTGGCGGTCCGGGAGGGCGCGGATCAGCCCCCACATCTCGTCCCGGTCAGCCGCCTCGCCGCTCAGGTCTCCGCGTTCGGGCCGGTCGGCGAACGTGTCCACCGCCAGCTCGCGGCTGGACCGCCGCCGCCACCAGGACGTGTTCGCGTTGACGAGCATCCGGCGCACATACACGTCGGGCCGGTCGACCCGGGCGATCTTCCGCCAGTGCACGTACGCGCGCGCCAGCACGTCCTGGGTCAGGTCTTCGGCGCGGTGCGCGTCGCCGGTCAGCAGCCGGGCCAGACGCAACAGAGCCGGGCCGCGGCTGCCGACGTACTCCTCGAAGGTCACACCCCGAAGACGCCGTCACCGGGCCCGGCTGTTGACAGCGGTCAGCGCCGGGTGTGGTCGCGGAACCCGCGGCCGGACTTGCGGCCCAGATAGCCGGCCGTGACCAGGTGCTCCAGCAGCGGCGCCGGGGCGAAGCCGGGCTCGCGCAGTTCCAGGTACAGCTCCCGCTGGATGGCCAGCGAGACGTCCAGGCCGACCACGTCGAGCAGCTCGAACGGGCCCATCGGGTAGCCGCAGCCGAGCTTCATCGCGTAGTCGATGTCGTCGGCGGTCGAGTAGCTGGCCTCCAGCATCTTCACCGCGTCGTTCAGGTACGGGAACAGCAGCGCGTTGACGATGAAGCCGGACCGGTCGCCGCAGACCACGCCGGTCTTGCCGAGCTTCGCGCAGACCGCGCGGGCGGTGGCCGACGTCTCGGCGGAGGTGCGGATGGTCTGCACGATCTCCACCAGCGGCATGATCGGCGCCGGGTTGAAGAAGTGCAGGCCGACCACGTCGGCGGGGCGCTGGGTCGCCATCGCCACGTCGATCACCGGCAGCGACGAGGTGGTGGTGGCGAGCACGACGCCGGGCTTGCAGATCTCGTCGAGGCTGGCGAACAGCGCCTTCTTGACGCTCAGCTCCTCGATCACGGCCTCGACCACCAGGTCGACGTCGGCCAGGTGCTCCAGCGTCGCGGACCAGGTGATTCGGCCGAGCGCCTCGTCCCGGTCGGTCTCGCTGAGCTTGCCGCGTACCACGCCCTTGTTCAGCGAGGTCTTCACCGCCTCGCAGACCTTCGCGGACTTCTCCGCGCCCCGGGTCACCGAGATGACCTCGTAGCCGGCCTTGGCGAACACCTCGATGATGCCGGTGGCCATGGTGCCGGAGCCGACCACGCCGACCTTCGCGATGGCGCGGGCGCCGTCGGCGAGCGCGGCGTCCGCGGCGAGCGGCGTGTACTCGTCGGGTACGACCTTCGGCGAGCCCGGCCGCTCGTAGGTGTAGAAGCCGCGACCGGACTTCCGGCCGAGCAGCCCGGCGGTGACCATCTGCTTGAGCAGCGGGGCCGGGGCGTGCCGCCGGTCCCGGCCGCCGCGCCGGTACATGGTGTCGAGGATCTCGTACGCGGTGTCCAGGCCGATCAGGTCCATCAGCGCCAGCGGGCCCATCGGCAGGCCGCAGCCGAGCTTCATGGCGGCGTCGATGTCCTCGCGGGTGGCGTACCGGGCCTCGAACATGCCGACCGCGTGGTTCAGGTAGCCGAACAGCAGCGCGTTGGCGATGAACCCGGCCCGGTCGCTGATCGTCACGTCGACCTTGCCGAGCCGCTCGCAGAGCGCCTCCACGTCGGCGACCACGTCGGCGGAGGTGACCACCGTGCGGACCACCTCGACCAGCTTCATCACCGGGGCCGGGTTGAAGAAGTGGATGCCGATGACCTGGTTGGGCCGGGTGGTGGCGACGGAGATCTCGGTGACGCTCAGCGAGGACGTGTTGGTGGCGAGGATCGCCTCGGGCTTGCAGACCCGGTCCAGCTCGGCGAAGATCCGCTGCTTGAGGTCCAGGTGCTCGGGCACCGCCTCGATCACCAGGTCCACGTCGTGCAGCGCGTCCAGGCCGACCCGGAAGTCGACCCGCGCGAGCAGGGCGTCCCGCTCGGCCTCGGCGAGCTTGCCCTTGGCGACGGCCCGGTCGGTGGAGCCGGTCAGCGTGACCCGGCCGCGCTCCAGCGCCGCGTCGGAGATCTCGACGGCTGTGACGTCGACGCCGTTGCGGGCGAACACCTCCACGATGCCGGCACCCATGGTGCCCAGACCCACCACGCCCACCCTGGTGAACTCCCGCGCCACGACCGGCCTCCCCTGGCTCGACTCCGCCGTCCGCGACATGAACGGCCGCTAAGGTTATGCGCCGGAGTCTGCCACGTGACGCTGTGTTGTCGAGACGCCGTGGGATATTTCACGCACCGCGCCTCACCCGGTGGCGTTCTCCCCGGCCAGCGCCAGTAGTTCGGCGACGAACTCCGCCGGTCGCTCCAGGTGCGGGCTGTGCCCGCAGCCGGGCAGCACCACCTCCCGGTACGTCCCGCCGGCCGCCGCGTACCGGTCCAGCACCGCGCGGGTCTGCCCCACCATCGGCTGCGGCGGGCACTCCCCGTCGCCGGGCCAGCCGGGCACCACACCGAGCCGGCCGAGGTACGCCAGGTCGAACAGCGAGGTGTCCGAGACGATCACGTCGGCGTCGCCGCGTACCCAGGTCACCGGCGGCTTGACCGGCACGGCGACGAGCTCGTCGGCGAGCCGGAAGTGGGCCGGGGCCAGCGCGTTGAGGACGCCGCGCGGCCCGGCGGCGGTCCCCGGCCAGTGCGGCGAGGCGACAGCGGTGCCCGGGTAGTTGTCGTCGCCGGTGGCGGTGGTCAGCATGCTCTCCAGCAGCAGGTCCTCGTCGTCGCCGAGGGAGGCCGGGTCGGCCACGTACGCGGCACGCAGCACCGCCCGCGGGCTGGTCGGGCCGTCGGCGCTCCGGTCACCGGCGGCGAGCCGGGCCACGAAGTCGGGGTTCGCGCCGCCCGCGCCGGTGCCGGCGAAGTCGGACGTGGTGGGGGTGCCGTCGAGGTCCCGGGTGCCGCCGAAGCCGTACGGGGACACCGGCGCCTCCAGCAGCAGCCCCGCCACCCGATCGGGCTGGCCGACGAGCAGCCGCATCGCCACGCCGCCGCCCAGCGAGTGCCCCGCCACCACCGGCCGGGCGCCGGGCGCGAACAGCCCCGGGGCGTCCAGCAGCGCGGCCACGTCGTCGGCGAAGTCGTCCAGACCCCGGGTGGCGTCGACCGGCGCGGTGTCGGTCTCGCCGTAGCCGCGCAGGTCGGGGGCGACCACCCGCAGCGTCTCCGGCAGCCGGGCCAGCAGCGGTTCCCAGAATGCGGAGGAGGAGACGTTGCCGTGCACCAGCAGGACCGGTACGCCGTCCGGTGGACCGGCCACGCGGACCGCCTGGGTGATGCCGTTGGCCTGGACCGTGAGCCGAGCGCTACGCATCCGCGCATGCTGGCACGCGCCCCCGCCCCCGGTCCATGTGCCCCACAGACACACCGCCCGACGCGCACGTGGCCCACACCCCCGCCGCCCCGCCCTCCCCCAGCCTTCACCGCGTCGATCATGAAGTTGGCGGCGACAAATCGGACGCAGAACGCCGCCAACTTCATGATCGACGAGACCTGGGAGCGCCAACCCCGCCCAGCCCACCCGTCCGCCGGCCCCGTCGCCGGTCCGTCGGCGACCACACCGGCGGCCCATCGGCAGCGGTGATCAAGGAGTTTGTGTCACCGAAGGAGCCCTTCCCGTACCCAAACTCCTTGATCACCGTGAGTGGGCGGGCCGGGGAGGGGCGCCGGGAAGGCGGGCGGGTGGCGGGGCGCGCCCAGGCACCGCCGGGCTGAGCGCGCGGGCTGAGCGCGCGGGCGGCGCGAGGCCGGGGTCAGCGCGGACGCGAGGGCTCAGCGAGCACCTGGAATCAGCGGCCGTCGAGGGTTCGCATGGCCTCGACGGCCCAACGGGTGCCGGCACTCAGCGGCCGTGGAGGGCCCAACGGGCGGGTGCCGGGAGTCAGCGGCCTCGAGGGCGCAGCGACGGCCGGGGCCGCTAGCTGACGTCGGCCGGCTGCGCCACGCACGCCTCGATCGGCTGGCGCGGCCCGGGGACGGGCAGCGGCACTGTGGGGCGCTGGTCGCGGCGCATCGCGCCGAAGCTCATCCCGACCGGGTCGGTGCGGGCCACACCCGGGTCGTAGAGGCGCAGATCGGTGCGGCCGAGCCGGACCACGTCGCCGTCGGCGATCGCCACGCTGCCGGTTACCCGGGTGTCGTTGAGCCAGGTGCCGTTCGTCGAGCCGAGGTCGGTGAGCAGCACCCCCTCCGGGGTGGCCCGGACGGTGGCGTGCCGCCGGCTCAGATGCGGGTCGGCGAGCACGATGTCGGCGGTCGGCGCACGGCCGATCACCTGCGCCTCCTGGCCGACCCGGAACGTGAGCCCCCGCATCGCCCCGCCCGACACCGTCAGCAACGGCATCAGCTCAGGATGCTCCTCCATGGACAGTCGACCTCCACCCCACATCGCCCCGCGGCGTCAGCCTGCCACCTCACCGTAGTGGCTTGCACCACCGCGCGGTCACCCCCGCGACCCCGGCCGGTCATCTCCCGTTCGCCGTTTCGGACGGCACCTCCGTCGATGCGACGGCTGATCGTCCGCGCAGCGTACGGCGCGTTCGACACCTACCGGCGAGTAATCCTCGGGTCTAGACTTCGGCCATGACCGCTGTACATGTGCCGGGCGCCCCGCTCATCTCCGAGGGTCAATTGGTGTCGACCAGCCCGGCCACCGGCGCCGAGGCGGGCCGATTTCCGCTGGCCACCGAGGCGGACGTGCGCGCCGCCGTCGACCGCGCCCGGGCGGCCGGTGACTGGTGGGCCGGGCTCGGCTTCGCCGGCCGGCGCGACCGCCTCCAGCGCTGGCGCGGCGTGCTCGCCCGGCGGATCGAGGAACTGGCCGACCTGATGCACACCGAGGGCGGCAAGCCGGTCGGTGACGCGGTGGTGGAGATCCTCACCGCGCTGGAGCACATCGACTGGGCGGCCCGCAACGCGCAGCGGGTGCTCGAGCCGCGCCGGGTCCGCTCCCGCCTGGTCCTCGCCGAGTTCAGCGGTCACCTCGAATACCAGCCGTACGGCGTGATCGGCGTGATCGGCCCGTGGAACTACCCGGTCTTCACCCCGATCGGCTCCGCCGCGTACGCGCTCGCCGCCGGCAACGCGGTGGTGTTCAAGCCCAGCGAGTACACCCCGGCCGTCGGCCAGTGGCTGGTCGACAGGTTCGCCGAGGTGGTGCCGGAGCAGCCGGTGTTCCAGGTGGTGCACGGCTTCGGCGCGGTCGGCGCGGCGCTGTGCCGCTCCGGGGTCGGCAAGGTCGCGTTCACCGGCTCGACCGCCACCGCGAAGCGGGTGATGGCCGCCTGCGCCGAGACGCTCACGCCGGTGCTGCTGGAGGCCGGCGGCAAGGACGCGATGATCGTGGACAGCGACGCCGACCTGGACGCCGCCGCCGACGCGTGCGTGTGGGGCGGGATGACGAACGCCGGCCAGACGTGCATCGGCATCGAGCGGGTCTACGCGGTCGACCAGGTCTTCGACGCCTTCGTGGAGAAGGTGGTGGCGAAGGCCGGGCGGCTCACCGTGGGCGCCGACGGCTCCGACCTCGGCCCGATCACCATGCCGTCGCAGATCGACGTCATCCGCCGGCACATCGACGACGCGATCGACCGGGGCGGCCGGGCGGTGCTGGGCGGCCCGGAGGCGGTCCAGCCGCCGTACGTGCACCCGACGGTGCTGGTCGACGTGCCGGAGGACTCGGCCGCCGTGCGGGAGGAGACGTTCGGCCCGACGCTCGTGGTCAACCGCGTCCGGGACGTGGACGAGGCGGTCGAGCGGACCAACGCGCTGCCGTACGGGCTCGGGGGTTCGGTCTTCGGCCGGGCGCGGGCGGTGGCGGTCGCGCGGCGGCTGCGCTCCGGGATGGCCTCGGTCAACTCGGCGCTGACCTTCGCCGGCATGTCGACGCTGCCGTTCGGCGGCACCGGCGAGTCCGGCTTCGGCCGCATCCACGGCGAGGAGGGGTTGCGCGAGTTCGGCCGGCCCAAGTCGGTCACCCGCCGCCGGGCCCGGTCGCTGCTGCCGGCGATGACGTTCGAGCGCACCCCGGCCGACATCGCCCGGATCATCAAGATCGCCAAGCTGATGTACGGCCGGGGCCGCTGAGGCAACGCCTCAGAACAACGTCAGCTCGTCGCGCTCGATGCCGCGCAGCTTGTCGTAGTCGACCACCACGCACCGGATCCCCCGGTCGGTGGCGAGTACCCGTGCCTGCGGCTTGATCTCCTGCGCGGCGAACACGCCGGCCACCGGCGCGAGCAGCGGATCGCGGTTCATCAGCTCCAGGTAGCGGGTGAGCTGCTCGACGCCGTCGATCTCGCCGCGCCGCTTCACCTCGACCGCCACCGCGCCGCCGACCGCGTCCCGGCAGAGCAGGTCGACCGGCCCGATCGCGGTCATGTACTCGCGCCGGACCAGCGTGAAGCCCTCCCCCAGCGTCTCCGGGTTCGCGGCGAGCAGCTCCTGCAGGTGCGCCTCGACGCCGTCCTTGCGCAGGCCCGGGTCCACGCCCAGCTCGTACGAGGTGTCCTGGAAGATCTCCTCCAGGGTGATGCGCAGTTCCTCGCCGGCCTTGTTCACCACCCGCCAGACGCCCGGTGCCTCCTCCAGCCGGCAGGGCGGGCTCATCCAGTTCAACGGCTTGTAGGCCCGGTCGTCCGCGTGGATCGACACCGACCCGTCCGCCTTCACCATCAGCAACCGGGTCGCCGGGGGCAGGTGGGCCGAGAGCCGTCCGACGTAGTCCACCGAGCACTTCGCAATCACCAACCGCACCCGCCGAGGGTAGCCGAGGCCCCGGCGGACGCCGACGAGCGCCACTGGCGTACCGGTGCCATATTGAGATCGTGCTCGAAGTCCTCACCGGTTCCGGTCTGGCCGCCTCGGCGGGCCTGAACGCCTACATCCCGCTGCTGCTGATGGGGCTGCTGTCCCGCTACACCGATCTGGTCGAGCTGCCGAGCGGCTGGCAGTGGCTCGGCAACGGCTGGGTGGTGCTGATCCTCGCCGTCCTGCTCGCGGTGGAGGTGGTGGCCGACAAGGTGCCGGTGGTCGACCACGTCAACGACGTGGTGCAGACGGTGGTCCGGCCGACCGCGGGCGGGCTCGCGTTCGGCGCGGGCGCCGGCTCGGAGACGGTCACCGTGAGCGACCCGGACACGTTCTTCTCCACCCACCAGTGGGTGCCGGTGGTGGTCGGCGTGCTGATCGCGCTCGGCGTACACCTGCTCAAGGCCGTCGCCCGGCCGGTCATCAACGCGACCACCGCCGGGGTGGGCGCGCCGGTGGCCAGCACCGCCGAGGACGCGACGAGCGTGGTCATGTCGGTGGTGGCGCTGCTGCTGCCGGTGCTGGTGCTGGTGTTCCTGGTCGCCCTGGTGTTCTTCGTACCGTGGCTGTTCCGCCGCCGCCGGGAGCGGCGCCGCGAGCGCGCCGCGGCCCGCGCGGCCGGCTTCCGCGTCTGACCCGCACCGACTCCCGAAACCTCTAAAATCGGGGCAAGACACCCAAGGAGGTACGGGAGATGACCGCGTCGTTGGAGATGCCCCGGGTCCAGGAGTGCGCCGTCCGGTCCTGCGCCTACAACCACACGAACGACTGCCACGCGTTCGCCATCACGATCGGCAGCAGCGACCACGCGCACTGCCACACGTTCGTGGAGATGCCGGTGCGCGGCGGCCTCGACCAGTTGGTCGCGCAGGTGGGCGCGTGCTCGCGCGCCGACTGCCGGCACAACGCCGACCTGGAGTGTCACGCCCCGGCCATCACCGTCGGCCCGGACATGGACATGGCCGACTGCATGACCTACGAGAGCCGCTGACCCACCCGCGAGGGCGTTCAGCTCAGCGCGTTGGCCTCGCGGATCACTGTGACCAGCTCGTCGATGATGCCGGTGAGCGCGAAGTCCTTCGGCGTGAACACCCGGGCCACCCCGGCTGAGCGCAGCGCGTCGGCGTCGGCGGCCGGGATGATCCCGCCCACCACCACCGGCAGGTCGCCGCGCCCAGCCGCGCGCAACCCGTCCAGCACCGCCGGCACGGCGGCCAGGTGCGAGCCGGACAGCACGGAGAGGCCGACCAGGTCGACGTCCTCCTCCACCGCCGCCGCCACGATCTGCCCGGCGGTCAGCCGGATGCCCTGGTAGACCACCTCGAAGCCGGCGTCACGGGCGCGTACCGCGATCTGCTCCGCGCCGTTCGAGTGCCCGTCCAGCCCCGGCTTGCCGACCAGCAGCCGCAGCCGGCCGCTGCCCAGCTCCCGGGCGGTCGCGGCGACCCGCTCCCGGACCCCGGCGAGGGTGGCGTCACCGGTTGTGCCGACCGCCCCGGCCAGGCCGGTCGGCGCGCGGTACTCGCCGTACACCTGGCGCAGCGCGCCCGCCCACTCGCCGGTGGTGACCCCGGCCCGCACGCAGTCCAGCGTCGCGGGCATCAGGTTCGCCGTGGTGGCGGCGTCGGCACGCAGCCGGTCCAGCGCCGCCTCGACGGCCGCCGCGTCCCGGTCGGCCCGCCACCGGCGTACGCCGTCGGTGGCCGCCTCCTCGACGGCCGGGTCCACCTGCTCGACCGCCTCGGCACCCGCAGCGGTCAGCGGCGACGGCTCGGTCTCGGTGAACCGGTTGACGCCGACCACGACGTCCGAGCCGGACTCCATCCGGCGGCGCCGGTCGGCGAGCGAGGCCACCAGCGCGCTCTTCAGGTAGCCGGTCTCGACGGCGGTGACCACGCCGCCCATCTCCAGCACCTTCTCCAGCTCGACGCGGGCACCGGAGACGATCTCGTCGACGAGCGCGGTCATCACGTGCGAGCCGGCGAACAGGTCCGGGTACTCCAGCAGGTCCGACTCGTACGCCAGCACCTGCTGCATGCGCAGCGACCACTGCTGGTCCCACGGGCGGGGCAGGCCGAGCGCCTCGTTCCAGGCGGGCAGCTGCACGGCCCGGGCGCGGGCGTCGCGGGACAGCGTGACGCCGAGCATCTCCAGCACGATGCGCTGGATGTTGTTCTCCGGCTGCGCCTCGGTCAGGCCCAGCGAGTTGACCTGGACGCCGTAGCGGAACCGGCGTTGCTTCGGGTCCGCCACGCCGTAGCGGTCGCGGGTGATCTCGTCCCAGAGCGCGCCGAACGCGCGCATCTTGGCGATCTCCTCGACGAAGCGCACCCCGGCGTTGACGAAGAACGAGATCCGCTGGACCACGTCGCCCATCCGCTCGGGCGGCACCTGGCCGGAGTCGCGGACGGTGTCGAGCACGGCGACGGCGGTGGCGAGCGCGAAGCCGACCTCCTGCACCGGCGTGGCCCCGGCCTCCTGGAGGTGGTACGAGCAGATGTTCACCGGGTTCCACCGGGGCATCTCACGCAGCGTGTACGCGATCACGTCGGCGGTCAGCCGCAGCGACGCCGCCGGCGGGAAGATGTACGTCCCCCGGGACAGGTACTCCTTGATGATGTCGTTCTGCGTGGTGCCGGCGCAGCGGCTCAGCTCGGCGCCCTGCTCGGCGGCGACGGTGCCGTAGAGGCCGAGCAGCCACATCGCCGGAGCGTTGATGGTCATCGAGGTGTTCATCTCGGCGAGCGGGATGCCCTGGAACAGCGCCCGCATGTCGCCCAGGTGCGCCACCGGCACGCCGACCCGGCCCACCTCACCGGAGGCCAGCTCGTGGTCCGGGTCGTACCCGGTCTGGGTGGGCAGGTCGAAGGCGACCGACAGGCCGGTCTGCCCCTTCGCCAGGTTGCGGCGGAAGAGCGCGTTGGTGGCCGCGGCGGAGGAGTGCCCGGCGTACGTGCGCATCACCCACGGGCGGTCCCGCTCGGGCAGCCGTCCCGGCATCGCGTCGTCCATGGCCGGAGTTTAAGTTACCGTTCAGTAAAAGAGAGTGTGGAAAACCACACAACCCGATGCCCGTGCCGGTGGGCCGGCGTGCGGCCGGCCCACCGTACGGGTCATTCGCTGCGGGCGGTCTCCGGGCCGGTGATCCGTTCCAGCAGCGGCAGCGTGGCCGCGATGACCGCGAGACAGCCCAGCACGCCGAGGGCCACCACAGCGGCGAACCCGATCCCCGGTACGCGCAGGTCGTACTGCATCTGCGCGCGCAGGAACAGGTGCGCGGCGGCCAGTCCCATCCCGACCGCGACCACGGCGACGGTCAACAGCGGCACCGTGCTCTCCACTGCTACCACCCGGCGCAGCAGCCGTACCGGAGCGCCACTGAGCCGCAGCAGGCTGAACGGCCGTTTCCGTTCGCTGAGGCCGGCCGCCACGGCCACGGCCAGGCTGCACCCGGCGAGCACGAGACCGGCCACCACGACGAGGTCGGCCAGCCGCTGCCAGCCCCGCATGGTGTCGGCGAAGTCGGCCTCGAAGTCGCCGGGCACGTTCGGCGCCACGTAGAACGTCGGGAACGCGGCTTCGAGGACCGTCCGGGCCCGCTCCACCGCGACCGGATCCTCCGCCTCGACCGCCACCGAACCCGCCGGGAGTCCCGCGAGGGCAGCCGGGTCCACCGGGGACGACGGCCAGATCCGGTCGGCCGAGGCGGACTCCCGCCAGGGGATCAGGTCCGGCGGCACCTCGGCGACGCTCGCGCCGGCGGCGCACCGCCCGTACGCGGGCGGGATGTCCGCGCAGGCGATCACCCCGGAGTCGCGGCCGTCACCGCGTACCGGGTTCTCCCGGACGAGCACCGGGTTGCGGACGCCGGGAGTCGCGGCGAGGTCGGCCAGCAGCGTGCCCGGCACGGGCGGGTCGTCGGTGAGGACCATCGACAGCCGGCCGGCCTCCAGCGACCCCCGGGGCGCCGGACCGCGCTCGTACGTGATCGTCCCCATCACGCCCACGGCCACCGTCGTGACGAACAGCGCGAGCATCACGCCGCTCACCGCCCGGAACCCGGCGGACGGGTTGTCGGCGAGCCGGCGCGCGGCGATCAACGCGGCCGGCCGGTTGGCCCGGGCGGCCATCGCCCGGGCACCGACCATGGTCAGCCACGGGCCGCCGGTGAGCAGCCCGACCATGACCAGCAGCAGCGCGGGCAGGAACAGCGCGGTCTGCCCGTCCGACGTGGGCGGCCGGTACACCAGGGCGAAGCCCAGCCCGGCCAGGCCGAGCGCGAGCGGAATCAGCCGGTACACCCGGGGCGGCCGGGGTGTGACGCGGCGGCTGACACCGAGTGGGGAGATCCGGACCCGGCGCAGCGCGACCCAGGCCGCGGCCGCCGCGCCCGCCGGCACGCCGAGCGCCACCAGGAGGGCCTCCGGCGCGCCGATGGCCATGTCGCCGGGGAAGAACGGCATGCCGGTGAACGGGATGCCGGCGAGCTGCCCGCGGAACGCGAAGAACACCGCGAAGCCGGCCGCCGCGCCGGCCACCGCCGCGAGCGCGGCCTCGACGGCCGCGACCGCCGAGATCTGCCGGGGCGTGGCCCCGACCAGTCGCATCGCGGCGAACCGCTGCTCCCGGCGGGCAGCGCCGAGCCGGGTCGCCGTGCCGATGAAGACGAGTACGGGAAACAGCAGTCCGCCCGCGGCCACGCCGAGGATGAGGTCGATCGCCGCCCTCGGCAGCGGAGCCCGGTTGTCGTCGAGCCGGGTGACCTTGCGAACCTGGTCCAGCTTCCCGACCTGCTCCGGGGTGCCGCCGACCAGGACGAGCAGGGTGTCCGGCGAGGTGAGCGCCGCCGGCCCGACGACGCCGAGGTCCCGGCCCGGGTAGCGGTCGGCGAGCTGGTCGGCGGGGGTGGTGGCCAGCAGCTTGCGCAGCGCCGGGGAGGCGTAGTACTCGCCGGGTCCCGGCGCGCGGGGGACGCCGATCGGCGTGGGCGCGTCCGGACCGGTGGCGGCGACGTCGATGCGAACGATCTGATCGCCCCGGAAGTAGTCAAACCGGGTCGACCACAGCAGCGGGTCGGCGGACCCGCCCGCCGTCTCCTGCGGGTACATCGACGCGTAGCGGGTGAGCTGGGCGTCGGTGGCGTTCACACCGGCGAGCGTGGTGAGCAGCAGGCCGGTGCCGACCGCGACGGCGGCGGCGATGGCGACCAGCCGGACCAGCGCCTCCCGGCCACCGGCGACGGCGAGCCGGAGCGCGAGCCCGATCACGAGGCGACCCCGGCGGGGGCGTTGACCCGGCCGTCCCGCACCATGACCTCCCGGTCGGCGTACGCCGCGATGCGCGCCTCGTGCGTCACCAGGACGACTGTGGTGCCCTTCTCGCGGGCGGCCTCCACCAGCAGCGTCATCACCTCCTCGCCGGTGAGCGAGTCGAGCGCGCCGGTGGGCTCGTCGGCGAACAGCACCCGGGGCTCGGCGACCAAGCCGCGGGCCAGCGCGACCCGCTGGGCCTGCCCGCCGGACAGTTCGCCCGAGCGGCGGTGCTCCATGCCGGCCAGGCCGAGCCGCTCGAACCAGCCCCGCGCGGTGCGCAGCGCCGGAGTGCGGCGGACACCGCGCAGCAGCAGCGGCAGCGCCACGTTCTCCGCCGCGGTGAGTTCCGGCACGAGCTGGCCGAACTGGAAGACGAAGCCGAAGCTGTCGCGGCGCAGCGCGCTGCGGTCGGCCTCGCCGAGCGTGTCGATCCGGGTGCCGTCGAACCGGACCTCACCGGAGTCGGGGCGCAGGATGCCGGCCAGGCAGTGCAGCAACGTCGACTTGCCGGAACCGCTCGGTCCCATCACGGCGACGACCTCGCCGGCGGCCACGGCGAGGTTCGCGCCGCGCAGGGCGGGTGTCTCGCCGAACGCGTACGTGACGTCGCGTGCCTCGATCATCGGGCTCATGCCCGTACCGCCTTTCGCAGGGCGTCCAGCCGGGCGCCCGTCGTCTCGATCCACCGCAGGTCCGCCTCGAGGTGGTAGAGGCCGTGGTCGGCCAGCATCACGTCGACGAGTTCGCCGCTGCGCTTGATCTCGGTGAGTTCGCGCATCCGGCGCAGGTGCGCGGCGCGCTGGGTGTCCAGGTACTCCTCGGCCGGGCGGTCGAGCATCAGCGCGAGCACGACCTTGGTGAACAACAGGGTCTGCAGGTGTGGTTCCGGTTCGACCGGCTCGGTCAGCCAGTGCTCCACCTCGGTGGCGCCCACGTCGGTGATGACGTAGCGCTTGCGGTCCGGCCCGGCGCCCGGAGCGACGTCGCCGACCACCACCTTGCCGTCGCGGGCCAGCCGGCTCAGCGTCGAGTAGACCTGCCCGTACGGCAGCGGCTTGCCGCGTCCGAAGAAGGTGTCGTAGTCGCGCTTGAGGTCGTAGCCGTGGCTCGGTTCGCGTTCGAGCAGGCCGAGCAGGGTCAGGGGAACCGTCATGACCAGAGACTACACCGAGTGTATACCTCGCGTATATAGCTGACCCGGCAGTGGAACGGGCTACCGCACGACGCACACTTGACGTCATGGAGAACGAGCTCGCGATTTCCGTGCGAGGGCTGCGCAAGGCGTACGGCGACAACGTCGCCGTCGCGTCGGTGGACCTGGACGTCCGCCGGGGCGAGGTGTTCGCCCTACTCGGCCCCAACGGCGCCGGCAAGACCACAACGGTCGAGATCCTGGAGGGCTACCGGCAGCGCGACGCGGGCGAGGTACGCGTCCTCGGCGCGGACCCGGCCCACCCGGACGCCGGCTGGCGCTCCCGGGTCGGCATCGTGCTTCAGGGCACCGGCGAGTTCGACGAGCTCAGCGTCATCGAGGTGGTCCGGCACTTCTCCGGCTTCTACCCGGGCGCCGACGACCCGGACAAGGTGGTCGAGCGGGTCGGGCTGGGCGCCAAGGCCAAGGCCCGTACGCACACGCTCTCCGGCGGGCAGAAGCGCCGCCTGGACGTGGCGCTGGGCATCATCGGCCGCCCCGAGCTGCTCTTCCTCGACGAGCCGACCACCGGCTTCGACCCGGAGGCCCGGCGCGAGTTCTGGGAGCTGATCCGGGACCTGTCCGCCGCCGGCACCACGATCGTGCTCACCACCCACTACCTGGACGAGGCCGAGGCGCTCGCCGACCGGGTCGGCGTGATCGCCGCCGGACGGGTGATCGAGGTCGCGCCGCCCAACCGGCTGGGCAACCGGCAGGAGGCGCTGGCGAGCGTCTCCTGGATCAACCCCGACGGCACGCCGGGATCGAGGGAGACCGCGACCCCGACGGCCCTGGTGCACGACCTGGCTGCGTACTTCGGCGGCGAGGTACCGGGCCTGACCGTGACCCGGCCGACCCTGGAAGACGTCTACCTGCGGATGATCGGACACTCATGACCACCACGACGAACCCCGCGGCCCCGGTCACCGCCGCCGCGGCCCGGCGGCCCGGCGCGGGCGCGCTGGCGCTGCGCCAGGGGCGGCTGGAGATCACCCAGTTCCTGCGCAGCCGGGAGTCCGTCGTGTTCACGATGGGCTTCCCGATCATCATGATCCTGATCTTCGCGGCGATCTTCAGCGACGAGATCGCGCCCGGGGTCAGCTACACGCAGTACTTCATCACCGGCATGATCGCGACCGGCCTGATGACAGTCAGCTTCCAGAACCTCGGCATCTGGATCCCGATCGAGCGGGACCGGGGCGTGCTCAAGCGCTACCGCGGTACGCCGATGCCGAAGTGGGTCTGGTTCGCCGGCAAGGTGATCATGGTGGTGGTCATCGGCATCGCCGAGACCGTGCTGCTGCTCGCCGTCTCGGTGGCGATGTTCGACCTGGACCTGCCGCAGACCACCACCAAGTGGCTGACGTTCGCCTGGGTCTCCGTCCTCGGCGTCACCGCCTGCACGCTCTGCGGCATCGCCATCTCGTCGCTGGCCCGCACCGCCCGCAGCGGCTCGGCCGTGGTCACCCCGGTCGCTCTGGTGCTCCAGTTCATCTCCGGCGTGTTCTTCGTCTTCACCAGCCTGCCCACCTGGATGCAGCAGGTCGCGGCGATCTTCCCGCTCAAGTGGATGTGCCAGGGGCTGCGCTCGGTCTTCCTGCCGGACAGCTTCGGCGCCCGGGAGCCGGGCGGCTCGTTCGAGCTGGGCACCGTCGCGCTGGTGCTGGGCGCCTGGTGCGTCATCGGCCTGGTGCTCTGCCTGACCACGTTCCGCTGGACCACCAAGCGCGACGGCTGAGGTGTAAGGAAGGGCCCCCTCTTAACGCCTGCGGTAGAGGAAGGGCCCCTTCTTAACGCGCGCCTGGCGGTGGCACACTCGCCCGCATGGCATCGACGCTGACCCGGCGTACCCTGCTCGGCGCCGCCGCCGGCGTGGCCGGCGCCGTGATGGTCGGCGGCCTCGCCGCCAGGCAGCTCTCCGGCCCCCGCCCGGGACCGGCGCCGGCCCTGCCGGACGCCCCGCCCGGCGACGAGCGGCTGATCCGCATCGCGTCCGGCGCGCGCGGCCGCGAGGTGGACTTCTGGACGGCGGTCCCCGAGGGGTACGGCGACGGCCGCGGCCTGCCCGTCTGCCTGGTGCTGCACGGCGCGTCGGCCACCCCGCGCGACTACGGACGGTTCGGGCTGGCCCGCTTCCTCACCGACGCGGTACGCCGGGGCGCCCCGCCGTTCGCGCTCGCGGGCGCCACCGGCGGGCGGCTGTCCTGGCGCGCCGCCGGTGACGACGACCCGCAGCGGATGGTGCGCGAGGAGGTGCCCACCTGGTGCGCCCGGCGCGGGTTCGACAGCAGCCGGCTGGCCGTGTGGGGCTGGTCGATGGGGGGCTTCGGCGCCTTGCTGCTCGCCGAGACGTACCCGAAGTGGCTGCGGATGGCGGCGGCCTTCTCCCCCGCGGTGAGCCCCGGCGACGCGGTCTTCACCGACGTGGAGAAGCTGCGCGGCACCCCGGTCGGGCTCTGGTGCGGGCGGCAGGACAACTTCCTCTCCGACGTCCGTGCGCTGGCCCGGGTGCTGCCCGAGGAGCCGGTACGCGCCGCCTGGGCCGACGGGCGGCACAACTTCGGCTACTGGGGCACCGTGATCCCGGACGCGTTCGCGCTGATCGGCGCCGCGCTCAGCCCGCCCCGGACGTGAACCGGCACCGGACGTGAACCGCCCCCGGCCGCGCGGGCCGGGGGCGGGACGGGCCGGTCAGTACGAGTAGAAGCCCTGGCCGGTCTTGCGGCCCAGGTCGCCGGCGGTGGCCATGCGCTGGAGCAGCTCCGGCGGGAAGAACTTCTCGTCGGCGGTGTCGGTGTAGATGTTGCGGGTGGCGTTGAGCAGCACGTCCACGCCGGTCAGGTCGACGGTGGCGAGCGGGCCCATGGCGTGGCCGAAGCCCAGCTTGCAGGCGGTGTCCAGGTCCTCGGCGGAGATCACGCCGGACTCGACGAGCTTGACCGCCTCCATCGCCAGCGCGCAGATCAGCCGGGTGGTGACGAAACCGGCGATGTCCCGGTTGACCACCACCACGGTCTTGCCGATTCCCTCGGCGAACGACTTGACGGTGTCCATGGTCGCGTCGCTGGTCTTGTAGCCGCGTACCAGCTCGCAGAGCTTCATCATCGGCACCGGCGAGAAGAAGTGCGTGCCGACGACCGACTCCGGGCGCTCGGTGGCGGTGGCGATCTGGGTCACCGGGATGGCCGACGTGTTGGTGGCGAGCACCGCGTCCGCCTTGCAGATCTTGTCGAGCGCGCGGAACACCTCGTGCTTGATCTCGATCTTCTCGAAGACCGCCTCGACCACGATGTCCGCGTCGGCGGCGGCCTCCAGCTCGGTGGTCGGGGTGATCCGGGCCAGCGTCGCCTCGACCTCGGACGCCTCGATCTTGCCCTTCTCGGCGAACTTCGTCAGCGACTTCCGGATGCCGTCCACACCGCGCTTCGTGGCCGCGTCGTCGATGTCGCGCAGCGTCACCTGCCAGCCCGCCTGCGCCGCCACCTGGGCGATGCCCGAGCCCATCAGCCCGGCACCGACGACCGCGAGTCGACCCGCCATCTGCTTCTCCCTCGCCGTGTTCTGCAACGTCTGGGAGAACCCTACTTAACGAGGGATAAGCCCCGGCCGTCAGATGGCCAGGTCCGGCTCCTCCGGCGCGGTGCCGCGCTCCACCTCGACGCCGAGCGCCCGCAGGTCCGCCACGAAGTCCGGGTAGCCCCGGTCGACGTGGTGCACGTGCGAGACCTCGGTCAGCCCGTCGGCGCAGAGCCCGGCGATGATCAGCCCGGCGCCGGCCCGGATGTCGGTGGCGCGTACCGGGGCGCCGGACAGCCGCTCCCGGCCGCACACCAGGGCATGGTGGCCGTCGGTACGGATCTCCGCGCCCAGCCGCATCATCTCGTTGGCGAACATGAACCGGCCGTCGAAGATGTTCTCGGTGATCAGCGAGCCGCCCTCGCTCACCGCCGCGAGTCCGATCGCCATCGGCAGCAGGTCGGTGGCGAAGCCCGGGTAGGGCAGTGTGACCACGTCGACCGCCCTCGGGCGGTCGTCCATGCGTACCCGGAAGGCGTCGCCCCGGGTCTCCACCAGGCCGCCGGCCGCGACCAGCTTGTCCAGCGCGACCTCCAGGTACGCCGGGTCCAGGCCCGTCACCGTCACGTCCCCACGGGTCATCGCGGCGGCGAACGCCCAGGTGCCGGCCACGATCCGGTCCCCCACCGTGGCGTGCCGGACCGGGCGCAGCTCGGGTACGCCGACGATGTGCAGCGTCGACGTGCCGGCCCCTTCGATCCGCGCACCCATCCGGTTCAGCATCGTGCAGATGTCGACGATCTCCGGCTCCCGGGCCGCGTTGTCGATAGTCGTGGCGCCCCGGGCCAGCACCGCCGCCATCACCAGGTTCTCGGTCGCGCCCACGCTCGGGAAGTCCAGCACGATGTCGGCGCCGTGCAGGCCGCCCGGCGCCTCGGCGATGACGAAGCCGTGCTCACCGGAGATCTCCGCGCCCATCCGGGCCAGCCCGGCGATGTGCATGTCCAGGCCGCGCGAGCCGATGGCGTCGCCGCCCGGGTGCGCCACCCGGACGTACCCCCGGCGGGCCAGCAGCGGACCCAGCACGCAGATCGACGCGCGCAGCCGCCGGACCAGGTCGTAGTCGGCCTCCGCACCCGGCTGCTCCGGCACGTCGATGAGCACCGAGCGGGACCGCGCCACACCGCCGTGGGCCACCATCGGGTCGACCGGGTCGTCCGGCCCGAAACGTACGCCGCAGCCGAGCCGCCGCAGCACCTCGCCCATGATCGCGATGTCGGTGATCCGGGGCACGTTGGTGATCATGCTGCGGCCGGGCGCGAGGAGCGCGGCGGCCATCAGTTTCAGCGCGGAGTTCTTCGCACCCACCACGTGCACGGTGCCGGCGAGCCGGGCGTCACCGCGTACCCGGATGACGTCGACGTCGTTGACCGCCGGATCTCCCGCGTCCCCCGGCCCCACCGGGCTCGGCCGGGCCGGGATGGTCAGGTCCGGTATCCGTAGGCTGTGCGTCATGGCCGTCCACCTCACGCGCATCTACACCAAGGCCGGCGACGCCGGCATGACCAGGCTGAGCAACAACGAGCAGGTGCCGAAGACCGATCCGCGTATCGCCGCGTACGCGGACGTGGACGAGTGCAACGCCTCGATCGGCGTCGCGCTCGCCCTGGGGCAGCTCTCGGACGAGCTGCGGGCCGTGCTGGAGTCCGTGCAGAACGACATGTTCGACGTCGGCGCGGACCTGGCGACGCCTGTCGAACCGGATCCGAAGTACCCGCCGCTGCGGGTGACCGAGGAGTACGTCGAGCGCCTCGAGGGCTGGTGCGACGAGTACAACGCGCGCCTGAGCAAGCTCGACTCCTTCATCCTCCCCGGCGGCACCGCTGGTGCGGCACTGCTGCACGTGGCACGGACGACCGCCCGGCGCGCCGAGCGTGCGGCATGGGCGCTGGTCGCACACGACCCCGATCGGACCAGTCCCCTCCCGGCAAAGTATCTCAACCGGCTCTCCGATTTGCTCTTTATCCTGTCAAGAACGGCAAATCCGGACGGCGACGTGCTATGGGTACCGGGCGGGAAGCGCTGACCATCGGCGGCCTCCATCACGTGGAGGTCTGGGTACCCGACCTGGCGGCGGCCAGTCGTTCCTGGGGCTGGCTTCTCGGCGAGCTGGGCTGGACGCTCTACCAGGACTGGCCCGCCGGCCGCTCCTGGCGGCTCGGCGCGACCTACATCGTGCTGGAGGAGTCACCCGCGCTCACCGGCCGCACCCACGACAGACGCGCGCCCGGCCTGAACCACCTGGCCTTCCACGCTGGCCCGCCGGCCGCCGTCGAGCGGCTGGTCACTGCCGCCGGAGAGTACGGCTGGACGCTGCTGTTCCCGGACCGGCACCCGTACGCCGGCGGCCCCGACAGCTACGCCGCGTACCTCACCGACGGGCAGGGGTACGAGGTCGAGCTGGTCGCGCAGACGTGAAAAGGCCGGCACCCCGTTGGTTCGGGGTGCCGGCCTTCAGCTCGTGTCTGTTACTTGTTCGTCTTAGCTGTTCCAGTGCTGGGCGACGAGGTCGGCGGCCTGCTGCTCCCACTGGGCGTAGTGGTCGGGGTAGGCCGACACCTGGACGGTCTGGGCGGCCTTGGTCAGCGGCATGTCCTGCCAGCCGTCGACCTGCTTCAGACCCTTCAGGAACGCCGTCGTGGAGTACTCAGGATCGGTGATCTGCTCCACCGTGCCCCAACCACTGGACGGACGCTGCTGGAACAGGCCCTGCGAGTCGTGGTCGTTACGCTCGCCGAGGTGGCCGAGGTTCTCCAGCTTCGACTCCTGCAACGCGGTGGCGATCGAGACGACCGCGGCACGCTCGTCCATGCCGGCCTTCTTCGTCGCCGCGATGATCGCCTTGACGTTCTTGGTCTGCTCGTCGTTCAACTCGATCCGCGACTGCTCACCCTGCACGCCATGCGGGATCAGCTTGTCACCCTGCACACTCACCGCAACCGGCTTCGTGTGCGCGGTGGTGTCTGCGGCATGGGCGGCCACCGGACCGGCGAACACGCCACCGGTGAAAGCCAGACCAGCAATACCCAGAACGCTCTTACGCAGAATCGTGTTCATCACAAGTGCTCCATTCGGGGGTCGACGCACCCGGGGGAAGGGCGCGTGGCACCGTCAGGCGCTCAAAAAGTCTTCGAGGGGATCCCGGCTGCTCGCGGGGCACAGGGGGTGCCACTACGCGGCGCCGGAAGCATGTCCAACGACCCACCACCCGGCATCATTCCCGGGCCGGCTCACGTCGTCGGAACCGTGTTCAACGACCAGCCCGCCGGGTCTGTTCCCACAGGCCTGCCGGCCTCTCAGGGGCGCGGCCGGTGCTCGGTCGTTCACCCGGTTACAACGCCACCCACCCGCCCACGATTCCGCCCTCAGAGTGCCGCCCACCACCCCCGAACCGAACACCCCCACCCACACGCCCCCGGACCCGGCACCACCGAGACACATGTCCGCATTTCAGGAACAGCCGTAGATCTTGGTACGAAAGTGCCCTCAGAGGGGCCGTTTCGTACCAAGATCTACGGATGGCTCGGGTCGCCGAGGCGGCGGAGGGCGCCTGGGACGGGCTCGCGTGCACGGGCGGCACCACAGCCACCCGCCCCCGGGCCGTCGATCATGAGGTTAGCGGCGACAAACCGGACACCAAACGCCGCCAAGTTCATGATCGACCCGACCCAGGCGGGGCTGGCCCGGGCAGGGCTGGCCGGGCGGGAGCGCGACGCCAGCACTCGCCCGAAGGATCGCCCGCGCGATCTTGCAGTTCGAGCCCTCCAGGCGTCCCGTTCGCGAGGTTTGCCGGGGCCTCAAGTGCAAGATCGCGGGGGGCCCGGGGGGGGGTGCGGCGATCTTGGAGTTGTGGTGCCTCGCTAACGGTGCGAAACGGGCATCTTGTGGCGCCACAACTCCAAGATCGGCGTCAGCGGCGGCGCCCCGGCACGCCCCGCGTGACCCGGGGAGGGCGGGGGGTCAGGCGGCGGGCCAGTCCTGGGAGGCCAGACGCGGCGAGACCGCCCCGGGTGGGGCGGCCTCGAGCCAGGACAGGAATCCGGTGACAGTGGATCGCGCCATGGCGATCTCGATCGGCGCGTGGTGGCTGGTACAGCGCAGGATCACCCACTCGGCGGGCATGGACATGCGCTCCTGCCCCTCGGGCAGCCGACGGCGCTCGACCGCCAGCCCCTTGCGGGAGAGCACCCGCTTGGGGCGCAGCGCGAAGCTGAACATGCGGTACCAGCGGAGTTCGTCGCCCACGAAGCGACCGAACCCGGGTGACCAGCCACGACCGTCGAGGATCGTGTTGACCCGGACGCTCAGCCGGATGATGCCACCGCTACGCGTGAACAGGGCCCGCCGGATGAAGAGGATCAGAAGCGCGACGACGACGATCGCGACGCCGATTCCGATCCCTTCGACGATCTCCATCGGCGGGTCGGCTCAGCGGGCCGGGGTGGCGGGGGTTGCGCTCTCGGCGAGGACCGTGACGCCCTCACCGGTCACCGACAGGAAGCCGCCGGCCACGTCGTACGCGACCTGCTGACCACCGGCCTGCTTGATGCGTACCTGGCTGGGTTCGGCGAGCTGGCCGAGCAGCGGTGCGTGCCCTGGCAGCACACCGAGCTCACCCTCGGTCGTCCGGGCGACGACCATCTCGGCCTCGCCGGTCCAGACCTTCTCCTCGACGGCTACGAGCTCGACGTGAAGCTGCTGTGCCACGCTGTCTCCTTGCTGCGGCGGCGGATTGCCGAAAGTCTAGTCGCGACCCCGCAGCCCACCCAACGCGGGTGGTGAGAGCCGGACCACCACGGCCCCGCACCCGCTCAGGCTACTTGGTCTTCTGCTTGAAGTCGGGGTGCTCCAGCAGGAACGCGTCGAGCTGTTCGGTACGCAGAGCGGTGAAGAAGTCCTCCGCCGGCTCGAGCAGTTGTTCGCCCCGGTAGTTGCTGCCGCTGCCGATCGGGCCGCCCGGCAGTTTGATCGTCTCGATCGCCTCGGGCCGGATGTCCTTCAGCGCCAGGCCGAAGTCGACGACGCTGCTGCCCCGGCCGTTGAACACCAGGGACTTCCCGGCCGCGCGCAGCACCCGGTCCAGCTTGACCGGGTTGGCCACCACGTCGGCGCTGAACGCCTGGCTCACCATCGCCTTGACGAACTGCTGCTGGTGCCGCTGCCGGCCGTAGTCGGCGTCCGGCACACCGTTCTTCGGGTAGCGCTGCCGGACGTAGTCCAGCGCCTGCCAGCCCTCGAGGTGGGCGTTGCCCTTCTTGTACACGGCCTGCGGGCCCAGGTAGCCACCGCCGCCGGGCTTGAGCTGGCGCGGCGTGCCGTCCGGCTGGAGGTGCTCGGAGCGCACCTCCCGCTCGATGTACATGTCGACGCCGCCCATGGCGTCGACGATCTTCTTGAAGCCGCTGAAGTTGATGATCGCCCCGGCGTCGAAGCGCTTGATGCCGGTGACCCCCTGCACGGTCTTGGCGAGCAGCTCGAAGCCCTGCGCGGTGCTGGGGTTCTGCCCGGGCACGTTGCTGCCGTGCGACATGGCCGCGTTGAGCCGGTCGTTGGCGCCCGAGTAGTCGGCCTTGGGGAACTCCGGGATGTCCACCCGCAGGTCGCGCGGGAGCGAGAAGAGGTAGCCGCGGTCCATGGTGGCGGGCACGTGCAGGACCATGATCGAGTCGGCGAGCGGGCGGGCGGTCGACGTGCGGGGATCCACACCGACGAGCAGGATGTTGAGCGGGCCCTTGATGTCGCTCTTCTTCTCGTTGGCGCCGGCGGCCTGGTCACCGAAGAGGTCGGCCTTGCCGACAGATCCCTCGTAGCGGGCGACGAGGGCGCGGGAGCCGATCAGCACGGAGCCGCTGAGCACCACCATGACGATGCCCAGGATCGTGCAGACGCGGGCCCACCGGGGCACGCCGCGCCACATGGACCGCTTGCCGCGATCGGCGCCGCCCTTACCACCCACGAGCATCTCCAATCGTCGCGCCCACGGGTAGGAAGACGGGCGCGGGGGTCCGTTTGGTTGCAGAGATCAACGGCCGGATGTGAAGTCGTGTCAGGAACGGTACCGCGCGATCCGGCGAACTGCTTGCTGGAGAACCGGGCATCTGGTAGTGCGGGGGCCCGAAAAGGCGAAGGCCGCCCCGGCTTTCGCCGGGACGGCCCTCGTGGGTTGTGAGCGGGCTCTCAGCCCTCCTCGCCCATCAGCTCCTTGGCCTTGGCCCGAAGGTCGTCCAGGCCGCCGCACATGAAGAACGCCTGCTCCGGGAAGTGGTCGAACTCCCCCTCGCTGATCCGGCGGAAGGCGTCGATGGTCTCGGCGATCGGGACCGTCGAGCCGGGCACGCCGGTGAACTGCTCCGCCGCGTACGTGTTCTGCGAGAGGAACCGCTCGATCCGGCGGGCGCGGCCGACGGTGAGCTTGTCCTCCTCGGAGAGCTCCTCGATACCGAGGATGGCGATGATGTCCTGCAGGTCCTTGTAGCGCTGCAGGATCCGCTTCACCTCGGTGGCGACGGCGAAGTGCTCCTCGCCGACGAACTCCGGGGCGAGGATCCGGGACGAGGACGCCAGCGGGTCCACGGCCGGGTAGATGCCCTTGTCGGAGATCGACCGCTCCAGGTTGGTGGTCGCGTCGAGGTGGGCGAACGTGGTGGCCGGCGCCGGGTCGGTGTAGTCGTCGGCGGGCACGTAGATCGCCTGCATCGAGGTGATGGCCTGGCCCCGGACGGAGGTGATCCGCTCCTGGAGCTCGCCCATCTCGTCGGCCAGGGTCGGCTGGTAACCCACGGCGCTCGGCATACGGCCGAGCAGCGTGGACACCTCGGAACCGGCCTGGGTGAAGCGGAAGATGTTGTCGATGAAGAGCAGCACCTCCTGCTTCTTCACGTCACGGAAGTACTCCGCCATGGTCAGGGCCGACAGCGCGACCCGCAGGCGGGTGCCCGGCGGCTCGTCCATCTGGCCGTAGACCAGCGCGGTCTTGTCGATGACGCCCGACTCGGTCATCTCGGCGATGAGGTCGTTGCCCTCGCGGGTGCGCTCACCCACGCCGGCGAAGACCGAGGTACCACCGAAGTTCCGGGCCACACGGGTGATCATCTCCTGGATGAGCACCGTCTTGCCCACGCCCGCGCCGCCGAACAGGCCGATCTTGCCGCCCTTGACGTACGGGGCGAGCAGGTCGATGACCTTGATGCCGGTCTCCAGCATCTCGGTCTTCGGCTCCAGGTCCGCGAAGGCCGGGGCCTTGCGGTGGATGCCCCACCGGTCGTCGGCCTGGATGGTCTCGCCCTCGGTGAGGTTGAGGCACTCGCCGATCGCGTTGAACACGTGGCCCTTGACCGCGTCGCCCACCGGCACGCTGATCGGCGCACCGGTGTCGCGCACCTCGGTGCCGCGGACCAGGCCGTCGGTCGGCTGCATCGAGATGGCGCGGACCAGGTTGTCACCCAGGTGCTGGGCGACCTCCAGGGTCAGCGTCTTCTCGCCGCCGGAGAGCGTCACGTTGACGTGCAGGGCGTTGAACAGCTCCGGCATGCCGTCGCGCGGGAACTCGGCGTCGACGACCGGGCCGATGACCCGGACCACGCGACCCGTGGCCGTCTTGGTCTCAACTGCGGATACAGTCATCACACTTCACTTCCCGACGCGGCCAGCGCGTTCGCGCCGCCGACGATCTCACTGATCTCCTGGGTGATGCCGGCCTGACGGGCCGAGTTCATCTCACGCGTGTACTTCTCGATCATCTCTTCGGCGTTGTCGGTGGCGCTCTTCATCGCCCGCCGACGGGCGGCCGACTCACTGGCCGCCGACTCCAGCAACGCCGCGTAGATCCGCGTGTTGATGTACTTCGGCAGCAGGGCGTCGAGCAGCGACTCCGGCTCCGGCTCGAACTCGTACGCCGGCAGCAGGCCCTCGGACCGGGGCCGGTCCTCGACCTGCATCGGACCGACGATCCGGGTCACCGGGTTCTGCGTCATCAGGGACTTGAACTCGGTGTAGACGATGTGCAGTTCGTCCACGCCGAGGATCCCGTCGGCACCGGCGTCGTTGTCGGTGTCGTCCGCGCCGGCGGTGAACGCCTTGATCAGCGTCTCACCGACCTCGCGGGCGTCCTCGAACGACGGCTGCTCGGAGAAGCCCGTCCAGCTGGCGGCGATCTGCCGGTTGCGGAACCGGTAGAACGCCACGCCCTTGCGGCCGATGACGTAGAGCACGGGCTCCTTGCCGTCGGCACGCAGGCGGGCGATCAGCGACTCGGCGGTCCGGATCGCGTTCGAGCTGTAACCACCGGCCAGGCCCCGGTCGGCGGTGACCAGCAGGACGCCCGCCCGCCGCACCCGCTCGCGCGGGGTGAGCAGCGGGTGGTCGATCCGCGCGTTCGAGGCCAGCGCCGTCAGCACGCCGGTGATCGCCTCGGCGTACGGCAGCGACGCCGCCACCTTGGCCTGGGCCTTGGCGATGCGGCTCGTCGCGACGAGCTCCATCGCCTTGGTGATCTTCTTCATCCCCTTGGCGGAACGGATCCGCTGCCGGAGAACGCGTACCTGGGCGGCCATCGGATCAGCTCTCGGCCGGGCGGTCGGTGGTGCCGTCGCGGAAGCGGGTCACCGTCTCGCGGGTCTGGTCGCCCTCCAGCGGCTTCGCCGGCGCGTCGTTGACCCGGACCTCGTCCTCCTTGCCCAGGAAGACCTGCTTGAACTCGGCGATCGCGGAGTCGAGCGAGGAGATGATGTCGTCGTCCCACTTGTTGTCCGCGATCCCGGCCAGGACGCCCTCGTGCTTGTGCCGGAGGTACTGGAGGAACTCCGACTCGAAGCGGCGGACCTCGCCGACCGGGACGTCGTCCAGCTTGCCCTCGGTGCCGGCCCAGACGGAGACGACCTGCTCCTGCACCGGGTACGGCGAGTAGTTCGGCTGCTTGAGCAGCTCGACCAGGCGGGAGCCGCGGTCCAGCTGGGCCCGCGAGGCCCGGTCCAGGTCGGAGGCGAAGGCGGCGAACGCCTCCAGCTCGCGGAACTGGGCCAGGTTCAGCCGCAGCGAGCCGGCGACCTTCTTCATCGGCTTCACCTGCGCGGCGCCACCGACCCGGGAGACCGAGGTGCCGACGTTGATGGCCGGCCGGACGCCCTGGTTGAACAGGTCGGTCTCGAGGAAGATCTGGCCGTCGGTGATGGAGATGACGTTGGTCGGGATGAACGCCGAGATGTCGTTCGCCTTGGTCTCGATGATCGGCAGACCGGTCATCGAGCCGCCACCCAGCTCGTCGGAGAGCTTGGCGCAGCGCTCCAGCAGACGCGAGTGCAGGTAGAAGACGTCACCCGGGTAGGCCTCACGGCCCGGCGGGCGGCGCAGCAGCAGCGACACGGCGCGGTACGCCTCGGCCTGCTTGCTCAGGTCGTCGAAGACGATCAGGACGTGCTTGCCGCCGTACATCCAGTGCTGCCCGATGGACGAGCCGGTGTAGGGGGCGAGGTACTTGAAGCCGGCCGGGTCGGAGGCCGGGGAGGCGACGATGGTGGTGTACTCCATCGCGCCCGCCTCCTCCAGCGTCCCCTTGATGGAGGCGATGGTGGAGGCCTTCTGGCCGATCGCGACGTAGATGCAGCGGACCTGCTTCTTCGGGTCGCCGGAGCGCCAGTTCTCACGCTGGTTCAGGATGGTGTCCAGCGCGACGGTGGTCTTGCCGGTCTTGCGGTCACCGATGATCAGCTGGCGCTGGCCGCGGCCGATCGGGGTCATCGCGTCGACGGCCTTGATACCCGTCTGGAGCGGCTCGTCGACCGACTTGCGGGACATCACGTTCGGAGCCTGGAGCTCCAGCTCGCGGAAGCCCTCGTTGGCGATGTCGCCGAGGCCGTCGATCGGCTCGCCGAGCGCGTTCACCACGCGCCCGAGGAAGGCGTCGCCGACCGGCACGGAGAGCACGCGGCCGGTGCGCTTGACGCGCTGACCCTCTTCGATCCCGCCGAAGTCACCGAGGACGACGACACCGATCTCCCGGACGTCGAGGTTCAGCGCCACGCCGAGCGTGCCGTCCTCGAACTCCAGGAGCTCGTTGGTCATGGTCGAGGGGAGACCCTCGACGTGGGCGATGCCGTCACCGGCGTCGGCGACGGTGCCGACCTCCTCGCGGGAGACGTCGGCCGTGTAGGAGGAGACGTAGCGCTCCAGGGCGCCGCGGATCTCCTCCGTCGAGATGGTCAGCTCGGCCATCCTCTGCTTCCTTAAGTATCAGGGGCCCGGGATACCTAGTACCGACCGGTCCGATGGCGTCGAATCAGGGCTGCTAAGACGCTGGTCAGCGCTTCGCGAGCGCGTTGCGGGTCTCGTTGAGGCGGCGCAGGACGGTCCCGTCGTACAGGTCGGATCCGACTTGTACGCGCACTCCGCCGAGCACGTCGGGGTCGACCGTCTGCTTGACGGACACCTCCCGACCGTACATCTGGGAGAGGCGGGCGCCGAGGCGTCGCTCCTCCTCGTCGTTCAGCGGAGCCGCCACGGTCACGTAAGCGACCTGACGGTCCCGCCGGTCGGCGGCCAGCTCGACCAGCCGGGTGAGCGCACCGGTGAAGGAGCGTCCCCCGAAGCCGGCGAGCGCGGCCTCGACGAGGCGGACGGTGACCGGCCGGGCCTTGCCGGCGAGCAGCTGCCGGGCCAGTTCGGCCCGCCGCTGCACCGAGGCCATCGGGTCGGAGAGCGCGTTGGACAGCTCGCCGGAGCCGGAGACGACCTGCCCGAAGCGGAACAGCTCGTCCTCGACCTCGCCCAGCTCGCCGGTCGAGTCGGCGCTCGCCAGGAGCGCCTCCACGCCGAGCCGCTCGACGCCGTCGAGCAGCTCCGACGAGGCCGACCAGCGACCGGAGACCAGCACGGTGAGCAGGTCGACCGCGTCCGCGCCGACCTTGCCGCTCAGGATCCCGGTGAGCAGAGCGGTGCGGTCCTCACCCGAGCGCGCCGGGTCGGACAGCGCCCGGCGCAGCCGCGGCTCGCGCCGCAGCAGGGCGGCGACGGAGAGGATGTCGTCGGCGGTGGAGGCCACCGCCGACGGCTCCGCGCCGCGGGCGTACGCGTCGAGGCGCTCGGCCCCGGCGGAGTACGACTCCCGGCTGGCGGCCTGCATCAGCGGGCCCCCGTGCTCTCGAGACCGCTCAGGAACCGGTCGACGGTGCCCTTGCGACGCGCCTCGTCGGCGAGCGACTCACCGACGATCTTGCTGGCCAGGTCCACCGCGATGGTGCCGACCTCGGTGCGCAGCTCGCGCACGATGGTGGCCCGCTCCGCGGCGAGCTGCTCCTTGCCGGCGGCGATGATCCGGTCGGACTCCTCGCGCGCCTTGGCGAGGATGTCCTGGCGGATGCCCTCGGCGTCGGCACGGGCGTCGTCACGGATCTTGGCGGCGTCGGTACGCGCCTCCGCGAGCTGGGCCCGGTACTGCTCGAGCAGCTGGTTCGCCTCGGCCTGCGCGGCCTCGGCTCGCTTGATGCCGCCCTCGATCGCGTCCACCCGGGCCTGGAACGTCTGCTCCATGCGCGGGAAGACGAACTTCATCAGCACGAAGCAGAGGACACCGAAGGCGACCAGCCCGACCACGATCTCCTGCCAGACAGGGATGATCGGGTTGTGGGTCGTCTCACCACCCTCAGCGGCGAGGAAGTACATGGGAAAACCTCCCGGTCAAAGGGGCTGGTTCAGCCGGCCCAGATGAAGCCGAAGGCGATGCCCAGCAGCGCCAGCGCCTCGATGACGGCGAAGCCGATCCAGACGTACGGAAGGGTCATCCGGGACGACTCCGGCTGGCGGGCGGTCGACTGGATGTAGGCCGAGAAGACCAGGCCCACGCCGATGCCCGGGCCGATGGCCGCGAGACCGTAGCCGATGGCGGCGGTGCTGCCCTCTACCGCGGCGTAGATGTCCATTGGTTGGTTCCTCCTGGTTATCACGCGTGACGGTCACGCGGGACGACAACGGTTGGTGCGAAAGATCGGATCAGTGCTCGTCGGCGAGGGCGCCCTGCACGTAGCTGGCGGTCAGCACCGTGAAGACGTACGCCTGCAGACAGATCACCAGGAACTCGAGGAAGGTCAGCGCGATCGTCATCACCCAGGACAGCACCGACACCGGTGCCAGCCAGACGTTGGCGCTGAGCATGGCGAACCCGCCGAGCGTGAAGACCAGCAGGAGCATGTGGCCGGCGAACATGTTCGCGAAGAGACGGACGGCCAGCGAGAACGGCCGGACCAGGAACGTCGAGAAGAACTCGATCGGGACCAGCAGCGGCAGGATGTACCAGGGCGCCGGCGGGACCAGAGAGGCCTTGACGTACTTCACGAAGCCGTGGTGCCGGATGCCGACCCAGATGAACATCACGTAGCTGATCACGGCGAGGATGGCCGGGAACGCGATGTGCGAGTTCGGCGAGATCTGGAAGAACGGCACGATCGCGAAGAAGTTCGTCAGCAGGATGAAGCAGAAGAGCGTGGTGAAGTACGGCGCGAACCGCACTCCCGCGTGCCCGATCATGTCCACTGCGATGTTGTTGCGCACGAAGCCGTAGATCGACTCGGCGAACCACTGCTTCTTGGTGGGGACGAGCTGCGGCTTCCGGTACGTCGCCAGGAAGAAGATGATCAAGATACCGACGGCGATCCACACCATCGCCGTGATCTTGGTGAACCAGTACGAGTTCTCCGCACCCCAGGGCAGGATGCTGGGCAGGTAGAAGTCCCCCACACTGGGTGGGAATTCCGCCTGGCCCTGAGCCAGGACGTTCGCCTGTCCGAACACCGCGTCCCTTCCTAAGTAGGCGTGCCCAGTCGGCGGACGACCAGGATGATCCCCCCGGCCATGCCGAGCACGACCCCGATACCGGTGGCGACGCCGCCGGTGTCGAGCCAACGGTCGACCAGCCAGCCGATGAAACCCCAGACGAGCATGCCCCCGATGAGGTATGAGAGCGCGGTCCAACCCTGACCGGCACCGGACGGAACGTCGCCCGGGCCGCCAGTGCTGGGGGGTTTCTGGTCACCGGCCATGACGGGGCGAACGATATCAGTCGAGCAGAAGAGGCTGTGCCTCACCCCCCGCACAACCTGGTTGTGTGGGACACGGGCGGGCGAAGTCGTCTGGAGGCACGGTACTCCTCCCCCGCCACTGAGAGAATGACCGATCGCGGACAGAACCGCGCGTCGCCCGAAGGGTGGGACGCCTCAGCGCGGCATCCGTCGGGCATGGACGGTCGTGAGCCACCAGACGTGCACACCGGTCCACACCACGACACCCGCGGCGATGCCGAGCGCGAACGGGATCAGTCCCGGCCAGCCGGTCGACGCCACCAGCACCATCACGCCGCCGAGCGCGGTGATCTTGGCGACGTACAGGCCCAGGCCGAACGGCAGCACGAGCTGCGGGTCCTTGGAGTCCGCCCAGGCCAGGACCACTGTGGTGAGCGTGTAGCTGGCAGCCGTGACGGCCACCCCGGCCGCCGCGCCGAGCGCGCCGTCCGCGCCACGCCACACCCCGCCGGCCACCGCCGCGGCAGCAGCGAGCACCGCGACCGCCGCCAGCAGCACCGGCAGGTGGCGCAGTCGCCAGCCGCGGTCCGCGGCCGCCTCCGCCGCGTGCGTCCCGGGCTCAGCCACGGGGGTACGCCGGGAACTCGGTGACCAGCTCGGTCACGTCGGCGGCGATCCGGGTCAGCTCGTCGCCGCCGCCGGGGGACTCCGGATCGGTCCGCACCGCCCGCCCGATCAGCGTGGCGATCCGGCGCATCTCCCCCTCGCGCATGCCCTGGGTGGTGACGCTCGGCGAGCCCACCCGGACGCCGGAGGCGACCGAGGGCGGCTGCGGGTCGTACGGGATCGCGTTCTTGTTGAGCGTGATGCCGGCGGCGTCGCAGCGGGCCTCGGCCTGGGCGCCGGTCACGCCGGTCTCGCGCAGGTCGAGCAGGGCCAGGTGGGTGTCGGTGCCGCCGGAGACCGGCGGCAGCCCCTCCGCGGCCAGCCCGTCGGCGAGCGCGCGGGCGTTGGTGACCACCTGGGCGGCGTACGTGCGGAACTCGGGCTGCGCGGCCTCGCGCAGCGCGACCGCCTTGGCGGCGACGGCGTGCATCAGCGGGCCGCCCTGGGTGAAGGGGAAGACCGCCTTGTCGACCCGGGCCGCGAGCGGCTCGCGGGAGAGGATCATGCCGCCGCGCGGGCCGCGCAGCACCTTGTGGGTGGTCGCGGTGACCACGTCGGCGTACGGCACCGGGGACGGGATCGCGCCGCCGGCCACCAGGCCGATGAAGTGGGCGGCGTCCACCATCAGGTACGCGTCGACCTCGTCGGCGATCTCCCGGAAGCGGGCGAAGTCGATCAGGCGCGGGTACGCGGTCGCGCCGCAGATGATCATCTTCGGCCGGTGCGCGCGGGCCAGGTCGCGCACCTCGTCGTAGTCGATCCTCCCGGTGTCCCGCCGGACGGTGTAGCCGACCGGGTGGAACCACTTGCCGGAGAAGTTCACCCGGCTGCCGTGGGTCAGGTGCCCGCCGTGCGGCAGGTCCATCGCCAGCACCGTGTCGCCCGGCTGCACCAGGGCGGCGTACGCGGCCAGGTTGGCGCTCGCCCCGGAGTGCGGCTGCACGTTCGCGTGCTCGGCGCCGAACAGCTCCTTCGCCCGGGAGACGGCCAGTTCCTCGGCCCGGTCCACCTCGGCGCAGCCACCGTAGTAGCGCCGCCCCGGGTAGCCCTCGGCGTACTTGTTGGTGAGCGTGGAGCCCAGCGCGGCCAGCACCGCGGGCGAGGTCAGGTTCTCGCTGGCGATCAGCTGCAGGCCGCCGCGCAGCCGGTCCAGCTCACCCAGCACCACCTCGGCGATCTCCGGGTCGACGGTGCTGAGCTGCTGGAAGTCCGGTCCCCAGAAGGTGTCCCTCGCGTTCTCCACAGCGAAGGAGTCTACGGAGCCGCACACTGGAGGCCGTGAGATGCCTCGTCACCGGTGCTACCGGCTACATCGGCGGACGCCTCGCGCCCCGGCTGCTGGCCGAGGGGCACACCGTACGCTGCCTGGCCCGGACCGCCGGGCGGCTGCGGGACGTGCCGTGGGCGGCCGAGGCGGAGATCGTCGAGGGTGACCTGCGCCGGCCGGAGACGCTGCCGGCCGCGTTCGAGGGCGTGGAGGTGGCGTACTACCTGGTCCACTCGCTGGGCCAGCGCGGGTTCGAGGCGGCCGACCGGGAGGCGGCGACGAACTTCGCCGAGGCGGCGCGCGCCGCGGGCGTACGCCGGATCGTGTATCTCGGCGGGCCGGAGCCGGCGGAGCGCGAGGGGCTGCCCTCGGCGCACCTGCGGTCCCGGGCGGAGGTCGCGCGGATCCTGCTGGACAGCGGCGTGCCCACGGCGGTGCTGCGCGCCGCGGTGATCATCGGGTCCGGCTCGGCGTCGTTCGAGATGCTGCGCTACCTGACCGAGCGGCTCCCGGCGATGGTCACCCCGCGCTGGGTGCGCAACCGGATCCAGCCGATCGCGGTCCGGGACGTGCTGCGCTACCTGGCCGGCTGCGCGCACCTGCCGGCCGACGTGAACCGGGCCTTCGACATCGGCGGCCCGGACGTGCTGACGTTCGCCGAGATGATGCAGCGGTACGCCCGGGTCGCCGGGCTGCGGCGCCGGGTCATCCTGCCGGTACGCCCGCTCACCCCGTCGCTCTCCTCGCACTGGGTCGGCCTGATCACGCCGGTGCCGAACGCGATCGCCCGGCCGCTCGTGGAGAGCCTGGTGCACGAGGCGGTGGCGCACGAGCACGACATCGCCCGGTACGTGCCGGACCCGCCGGACGGGCTGATCGGCTTCGACCAGGCGGTCGCGCTGGCGCTGACGAAGGTGCGGGACGCGCAGGTGGAGACGCGCTGGTCGAACGCGAGCGGGCCGGACGCGCCCGCCGAGCCGTTGCCGTCGGACCCGCACTGGTCCGGCGGCACCGCGTACACCGATCTGCGGGAGCGGACGGTGGACGCGCCGCCGTCGGCGCTGTGGCGGGTCATCGAGGGCGTCGGCGGCGAGCACGGCTGGTACTCGTTCCCGCTGGCCTGGTCGGTGCGCGGCTGGATGGACCGGCTGGTCGGCGGCGTCGGGCTGCGCCGCGGCCGGCGCGACCCGCACCGGCTGCAGGTCGGCGAGGCGCTGGACTTCTGGCGGGTCGAGGAGATCGTCCCGGGTGAGCTGCTGCGGCTGCGCGCCGAGATGCGGCTGCCCGGGCGGGCCTGGCTGGAGATGCGCGCCGAGCCGGACGGGGACGGCCGCAGCAGGTACGTCCAGCGTGCCGTGTTCCTCCCGCGCGGCCTGCCCGGCCACCTCTACTGGGCCTCGGTGGCCCCGTTCCACGCCGTCGTCTTCGGCGGCATGGCCCGCAACATCGCCCGGGGCGCCGAACACCCGGGCTGACCGCCCTCCCCCGCCGTCCCCGCTCCCGCGATCTTGCACTTGCGACCCTGGGTGCGCCCGTTATGCACCTCTTGCCGGGGCGGTAAGTGCAAGATCGCGCGGGGACGGGGACGGGGACGGGGTGGGGTGGGGTGGGGTGGGGTGGTCAGTCGCCGGTGCGAGGGCTGGTGTGCTGGAAGGCGACGGCCTGGCCGGGCGGGACGAAGTCGCGTACCGGCTCGTCGCGCAGCGACCACGCGAGGATGCGGCCCACGGCGGCGATCTGCCGCTTCTGCACGCCGCCGCCGACCGCGTCCCGGGGGTCGTCCGGGTTCGCGGCGATCGTCGCCACCGACAGCTGCGGGGTGAACGCGACGACCGTCTCGGTGGCGTTCCGCTCCGAGCTTCCGGTCTTGCCCGCCACCGGCCGGCGCAGGCCAGGGGCCAGTTCCTCGGCGGTGCCGCCGTCACAGCGCCGGTACATCGACTGGTCGCCGACCGGGCAGCGGCTGGCATCCGCCGCCGCGCGGGCCACCTCGGTGTCGAGCACCTGCCGGCAGTCGGTGTTCCCGGCGGCCACCTTGCGGCCGCCCGGGTCGGTGATCGAGGTGACCGGCGTGGGCCGGCACCAGGTGCCCTCGGCGGCCACCGCGGCGTACGCGCCGGCCAGGTCCAGCGGCGTGGTGGCGGAGACGCCGAGCGTGAACGGTCCCCAGCTCTTGGCACCCTCCCGGGCCATCTTGGCGTCGGCCGGGGCGCGGAACACGATGCCCAGCCGCTGGGCCATCTCGACCACCCGGTCCGCGCCGACCCGCTCGGTCAGCCACGCGAAGTACGTGTTCACCGACCGGCCGAACGCGTCCCACATGTCCCGGTCGCCGTCCATCCAGTACGTGTTGGCGTTCGCCGGGCACCACCGGCCGCCGCAGCTCGCCGGGCCGGCGCCGACCGGGTACTGCGTCACGTAGACGCGCGGCGCGTCGAACTCGGTGTCCAGCGGCAGACCCGACTCCAGCGCGGCCAGCAGCGCGAACAGCTTGAACGTCGAGCCCGCCTGGTAGCCGGTGATGCCGCCACCGCCGGCCACCAGCTGGTTGACCGTGTTCGGGTAGTTCTGCTGCCCGTCCGGGTTCGCGGCCGTGCCGTAGGTGCGGTTCACCGCCATCGCCAGCACCCGGCCGGTGCCCGGCTGCACCACGGCTGTCGGCGCCGCCCGCGCGATCGTCTCCGGGTAGATCGCCCGCACCTGCTCGCTGGCCTTGGCCTGCACGTCCGGGTCGAGCGAGGACACGATCTTCCAGCCGCCCCGGCGCAGCGTCCGCTGCCGCTCGTCCACGTTCTCGCCGAACGCCGGCTGGGCGTTCCACCACTGGGTGAACCAGTCGCAGAAGAAGCCCCAGTCGTTGTGGTCGGCGGGCACCGCCGCGCAGTCGTTCGGCGTGGTGTTGGGTTTGAGGGCCAGCTCGGTGGCCTTCGCCGCCTCGGCGTCCGGCGCGCTCACCCGGCCGGTCTCCACCATCCGGTCCAGCACGTACGCCCGGCGTTGCAGCGCCGAGTCGGCCTCCCCGTTGATCGGGTCGTCGGCCGGGGACCGGACCAGCCCGGCGAGCAGCGCGGCCTGGGCCAGCGTGAGCCGCTCCGGGGTGGTGGAGAAGTAGCGCTTACTTGCGGCGGCGATGCCGTAGGCACCGGCGCCGAAGTACGCGATGTTCAGGTAGCGCCCGAGGATCTCGTCCTTGCCGACCTGCCGTTCCAGCGTCAGCGCGTACCGCATCTCGCGGATCTTGCGCCCGACGGTGATCTCGGTGGCGGCGGCGCGCTGCTCCTCGGTCAGCCGGGGATCACCGGCGAGCGCGTTGCGCACGTACTGCATGGTCAGCGTGGAGGCGCCCTGCCGGGTGCCCTCCCGGCGGTTGGCCGTGAACGCCCGCGCCACGCCGCGCACGTCGACGCCGTGGTGCTCGTAGAAGCGCACGTCCTCGGCTGCCACGATGGCGTCGCGCATCACCGGCGCCACGTCGCCGACCGGCACGTCCACCCGGTCCTCGACGTAGAACGAGGTGATGAGCGTCCGCCCGTCGTTCGCGTACAGGTTGGACCGCTGTGCCGGCTGCGGCGTCTTGAGCGCCTCCGGCAACGCGGTGTACGGCATCAGGTTCTTCACGCCCAGCCCGAAGACCAGCGCGGCCGGCAGCGCGGCTGCGGCCAGGGCCAGTCCGGCGAGCACGCCGGCGAGCACAACGGTGAACAGCTTGTCGAGATAGGCCCGGTTCATCAGCTCTCCCCGCAGGAGCCGGCCGTACGGACCCGTTCAGAATGACCGGAATGGCCGCTTTCGCCGCCATCTTCCGCGAAATGCGCAGGAAGTTCGCGAGGAAGGATGAACCGCGATCAGGGGAGCAGGACGGCAGCCAGCGGCTGCACGGTCTCCTCGATCTCGTCCGCGACCCGGCTGAAGCACTGGTCGCCCCGGCCCCACGGGTCGTCCAGGTCGTCTGTGGGCAGCGCGGAGGCGTTCTGCCGCGCCGCGTCGACGGCCGCGACGAGCGCGGTGCCGCGCGCGTACACGGCGTCCGGCGTCGGCTCGGCCGGCGGCAGGGCGGACCGGTCCAGCGCGCCGAGCAGGCGGCCGAACTCACCGAGGACGAACGTGCGCGCGGCGGCGTCCGGCCGCAGCGCCACCACGTACTCCTGCTGGTCGGCGGTGGCGGTGAGCACCAGGTCGGCGGCGTCGATCAGGTCGGAGCGCAGCCGCCGGGCGGCGAACCCCTCGGTGTCACCGCCGCGCGAGATCACCTGCCGCGCGGCGGGCGGGTTCATCTCCTCCCCCGCGTGCCAGCCGCCGGTGCCGGCGCTGTGGCTGTGCACGAGCGCGTCCGACCCGGCCGGGTCGACGTCGAGGCGGGCCAGCCGCTCCCGGACCGCGAGCAGCAGCAGCCGCTCGGCCATCGGCGACCGGCAGATGTTGCCCATGCAGACGTGCAGGACGGTGAAGGGCGGCACTCAGACCCCCCGCTCGTCGAGGATGTCGGGCACGACCTCGCGCAGCTTCGCCATCGTCACCGCGCCCTCGCGCAGCACCCGCGGCACGTCGCCGGTCAGGTCGACGATGGTGCTCGGCACCGGGTCCACCGCCGGCCCGGCCTCCAGGTACGCCCGGACGCCGTAGCCGAGCTGGTCACGCGCCTCCTCGGCGGTGAGCGCGGCGGGCTGGCCGATCTTGTTGGCCGAGGCGACCGCCATCGGCCCGGTCTCCCGCAGCACCTCCAGCGCCACCGGGTGCAGCGGCATCCGCACCGCCACCGTGCCGCTGGAGTCGCCCAGGTCCCACGCCAGGCTCGGCGAGTGCTCCACCACGATGGTCAGCGCACCGGGCCAGAACGCCTCGACCAGGTCGCGGGCCGCGCCGGGCAGCGAGAAGACCAGGCCGTCGAGCGTGTGCCGAGAACCGATGAGCACCGGGGGCGCCTGCCGGGCGGCACCCTTCGTGTCCGCGAGGGCCTTCACCGCGTACGGGGTGAAGGCGTCCGCCCCGATGCCGTAGACCGTGTCGGTCGGCAGGACGACGAGTTCCCCGTTCTTGACCGCCTCGATGGCAGCGGCGATGCCGCGGTCCCGGTCGGCGGGCGACCGACAGTCGTAGAGCATCACGAGGAGTCAGTCTGCCACGCCCGGGCGGGCTCGGCGTGGGTGCCGTCCGCCCGCCGGGACGCGCTCGCCCAGCGCGGCCGCCCGGCGAGGTCCCGGTGCTCCTCGACCCGGTCGTAGCGGCCGTCGCCGCGCAGCAGCGCGGGCACCGCCGCCGCGTGCGTGTCGTCGTGCTCGATGCCGATCGCGCCGCCCGGGCGCAGCAACGCGGCGGCCCGGCCGACCACCGGCCGGATCACGTCCAGCCCGTCCGCGCCGCCGAACACCGCCTCGTCCGGGTCGTGCCCGGCCACCTCCGGCGGCACCGCCACCGACCTCGGCACGTACGGCGGGTTGCACAGCAGCACGTCGACCCGCCCGGCCAGGCCGGCCAGCAGGTCCGGATCGGTCACGTCGGCGGCCACCACCTCGACCGGCCGGTCCCCGGCGGCGGCCCGGTCCGCCGCGTTGCGCCGCAGCCACGCCAGCGCGGCCGGGGACCGCTCCACCGCCACCACCCGCGCCGCGGGCACCTCATGCGCGACCGCGAGGGCGATCGCGCCGGAACCACTGCACAGGTCCACCACGAGCGGCGCGGCGTGCTCCCGGGCCCGCTCGATCCCCCAGCCGGCCAGCAGTTCGGTCTCCGGCCGGGGCACGAATACGCCCGGCCCGACCGCCAGTTCCAGATGGCGGAAACCGGCCGAGCCGAGCAGGTGCTGCAACGGCTCGCGGGTCACCCGCCGCCCGACCAGCTCGTCGAGGCGGTCGCGCTGCGCCGGGGTGAAACCGTCGGCGAGCGCCAGCCGGCCGCGCGGCACGTCAAGGACGTACGCGGCGAGTTGCTCGGCCTCGGCGCGGGGCGCCTCGACGCCCGCCGCGGCGAGCGCGCGCGCCACCCGGTTGATCACCAGCGAGGGGCGTTCGCGTTCTGTCCCTTCGGACGGGTGTTGCGGGAGTGCGGTCACGCAATAATCATGAGGCGTCGCGGCTCACCTCACGAGCGGGTGCGTCCGGGCGCACACCGCAGGGAGGTCGCGAGTGGGCTGGCTCGACCAGGTCGAGGACCAGGTTGACGCTCTCCGACGCGCTCGGTCACTCCAGGAGGCCAGCCGGTCCGCGGAGGCGTGCGCCCTGCTCGACCGCGTCATCCGCACCACGGACGACCCGTACGCCCGCGCCGACGCGCTCGTGCAACGCCTGTCCGCGCTGATCAATCTCGGCCGGACCGCCGAGTTCACCCGGGCCGTCGAGGACGCCTCCGCCGCCGTACGGGACCTGGCCGAGCCCTACCTGCACGGGCACCTCAACGCGCTGGCCGCGCTCGCCGCCCACCACCAGGGCGCGCTGGACAGGTGCGTGATGCACCTGGTCCGGGCCGCCCGCGCGCTCGGCGCCGACGACACCCCCGACCGGGACACCGCCTGGGGCTGGCACGACCTCGCGATGGCGTACTCGTACCTGAGCTTCCACGGTCACGCGCTCGGCGCGATCGAGCGGGCCCGGGAGGTCGGGCTCAGCGTCGGCATCCCCGAGGAGACGTTCGCCGCGCCCGGCATCCGGCTGCGCAACGCGGTCGCGCTCGACCACAACGGCGACAGCGACGGCTGCCTGCGCGTACTGCGCGACGTCGCCGGTGACCTGGCCCGGTTCCTGCGCGGCGGACGGGCCGGCAACCTGCGCCCGAGCAGCCTCGCCGCGTACGGCTACGCCGCCGCCCGCCGGGCCGCGCTCGGCGACCGGGTGGAGTCCGCCGGGGACGCCGACCCGAACCGGCTGCTCGGCCACGGCGGGGACAGCGCACGCGCCCGCGACCTGCGCCAGCTCGGCCAGGTCTGCCTGGCGGTGGCGGCCGGCCGCCCGATCGAGGCGGTCACCCGGCTGGACGCGCTGCGGGTCTCCGACGAAACGCTCGGCGCGGCCGAGCCGCCCCGGCTGCGCAGCATCGCGCTCGCCCGGGCCGGCGACCACGCGGGCGCGCACCGGGCCGACCGGCACGCGTTCCGGCTGGCGGCGCGGCGCAGCGACCGGCTGCGGGACGTCTACATCGACGGCATCGCCGCCCGGATCGACCACGAGGAGATGCGCCGCGAGGCGGCCCGGTACGAGGGCGAGGCGCTCACCGACCCGCTCACCGGCCTGCCCAACCGGCGCCGGCTGGAGCGCTACCTGGGCGCCGTGGTGTCCCGGGGCGAGCGGGTGGTGATCGGCGTCTGCGACCTCGACGGGTTCAAGGCGGTGAACACCCGCCACGGCCACCACTCCGGCGACCTGGTGCTGCAACGGGTCGCCGGGGTGATCAACCGGGTGATGCGGCGGGGCGACTTCGTGGCCCGCTACGGCGGCGACGAGTTCGTCGTGGTGCTGCCCGACACCGGCATGCCGGAGGCGGTCGAGGTGGCCCGCCGGATCGAGGCGGCGGTCCGCACCGAGGACTGGGAGTCCCTGGTGCCGGGCACGCCGGTCGGGGTGACGATCGGCTTCGCCGAGGTGGACGGCAGCACCACGGTGAGCGTGCGGGAGGCGCTCGGCACCGCGTTCGAGCTGGCCGACCGGGAGATGCTGCGCGCCAAGGCGCGGTTGCGGGCGAGCTGAGCGGTAAGGAAGGGCCCCCTGTTAACGCCTCCGGTAGAGGAGGGGCCCCCGCTTAACACCCCAAGCGGTCAGCGGCGGGACAGTTCGGTCTCGCCGGCCAGCCGGGCCGCGCGGTCCGCCTCGGTCAGCGCGTCGAGCACCCCGTCCAGCTCGCCGGCCAGCGCCAGGTCGAGGTTGTACGCGGTGTAGCCGATGCGGTGGTCGGTGATCCGGTTCTGCGGGAAGTTGTAGGTGCGGATCCGCTCGGACCGGTCCACGGTGCGGACCTGCGCCTTGCGGGCGTCCGACGCCGCCGCGTCCGCCTGCTCCTGGGCGGCGGCGAGCAGCCGGGCGCGCAGGATGCGCATGGCCTGCTCCCGGTTCTGCAGCTGCGACTTCTCGTTCTGGCAGGAGACCACTATGCCGGTCGGCACGTGGGTGATCCGGACCGCCGAGTCGGTGGTGTTCACCGACTGCCCACCGGGCCCGGAGGAGCGGAACACGTCGATGCGCAGCTCGTTCGGGTCGATGGTGACGTCGACGTCCTCCGCCTCCGGCAGCACCAGCACACCGGCGGCGCTGGTGTGGATGCGGCCCTGCGACTCGGTGACCGGGACGCGCTGCACCCGGTGCACGCCGCCCTCCCACTTGAGCCGGGACCAGACGCCGTTGCCGCCCTCCGGTACGCCCTTGCTCTTGATCGCCAGCGAGACGTCCTTGACGCCGCCCAGGTCGGAGTCCTGCGCGTCGATCACCTCGGTGACCCAGCCGTGCCGCTCGGCGTACCTGGTGTACATCCGCAGCAGGTCACCGGCGAACAGCGCGGACTCCTCGCCGCCCTCGCCGGCCTTGATCTCGACGATCACGTCCTTGGCGTCGTGCGGGTCGCGCGGGATGAGCAGTTCGGCGAGCCGTTCCTCGAGCGCCGGCAGGGAGGCGGCGATGGTGTCCGCCTCGCCGGTGAACGTCGGGTCCTCGGCAGCCAGCTCGCGGGCGGCGGCCAGGTCGGCGCGGGCCTGCTCCAGCTCGCCGGCCGCCTTGTGCAGCGGGACCAGCTCGGCGTAGCGCCGGCCCACCCGCCGGGCGGCGCCCTGGTCGGCGTGGATGGCCGGGTCGGCCAGCCGCTTCTCCAGCTCGGCGTACTCGTCGAGGAGGGCGGCCAGGCGCTCACTGCTCATGCTGCGGGTGCTCCTTCACGCAAGAACCGGCGGAAACGGACGAACGCCCGTGCCCGGCAGGAGCCGGACACGGGCGTCGTCGACGGAGCTACTTGGCCTTCTTGGCCTGAACCTTGGCGTACTTCTGCTGGAACTTCGCGACCCGACCGGCGGTGTCCAGCACGCGCTGCTTACCGGTGTAGAACGGGTGGCAGGCGCTGCAGGTCTCGACGCTGATGGCGCCGCCCTTGGCGGTGCTGCGGGTCGTGAAGGAGTTGCCGCAGGAGCAGCGGACCTCGGTGGTCACGTACTCCGGGTGGATGTTGGGCTTCATGTCGCCTCGGTCCTTTCGTCGGTGGTCGCCGGGTCGCCGTCGGTGCTCCCCGTCGTCACGACGGGCTCGGGCGTGAACCGGAACCGGTGGCCGATTGACCAGTCTGCCACGGGCGTCTTCCACCCGGCACAGGAGGTCCGCCACCTCCAACGCCGGCCCACCCGTCAGCATTCCCACCCCCACCCCACCCACTCCCACCCGGGGCCCGGCCCGACCCCGGCCCGCCCCCGACGATCATGAAGTTAGCGGCATTTCCTGTCGCTTTTGTCCGAGCCAACTTCATGATCACCGGGGCGGGGCCCGGGGGTTACCGGGTCGTGGTCACCTGGGTCTCGGCCTTCACTCCGTTCACCGTGACCGTCAGCTGGACCTGGGCGCCGGGGCGCAGGGCGGTCAGCTTGCCGGTAACTGGGTCGAAGCGGGCGGCGTGCCAGGGGCGTACGCCCGCCGCGCCGCCGATGTGCAGGTTCGGCGAACCGGACCAGTCGGCGCTGACCGGCGCGGCCACCGGCACCTGCCGGCCGCTGGGCTGGGTGAGCGTGGCCGTGACGTCGGCCGGCGTACGCCGGGACACCTGCGCGGGTGCGGTCAGCGCGAGCCGGTCGACGTGCGCGTGCATCTCCGCGCTCACCCACTCCGGGCCCTCGGCCAGCGGGTCACGGCGGGCCCGCTCGGCCTCGCCCGGCGTCACCGGGTCCACCCCGAACTCGGTCCAGCCGGTGAACCCGCCGAGCGCGGCAGGGGTGGACGGATCCTTGCCCGAGTTGCCGTTGATCACGTACGGCACGCCGTCCACCCGGTCGGCGTGGAACGTGCCGACGTGGCCGTTGACCATGACCGCGCCCTTGCCGGTGCGGTGCTGGAAGTCGGCCAGCCACTGCTCGACCAGTGCCGCCTCCTTGCGGTCGCCGAGCTGGCTGGCCTTGGCCGGGCTCGGGTCGCGCGGCGGGTGGTGGAAGAACACCGCCACCGAGCCCACCGAGCGGTCGGCGGCGGCCTGGTCGAGCGTCCGGCGCAGCAGCTCCACCTGGTCGAACCCGCCGCCGCGCAGCGAACCGGTGGCGGTGCTCAGCGTGAGGAACCGGGTGCCCCGGTGGTCGAAGACGCGCGAGGTGTCCCCGAAGACGCTCCGGAAGTTGTCGATCGGCGCGCCCATGATCTCGTGGTTGCCGGGCACGTAGTGGTACGGCACCTCGCCGCCCAGTTCCTCGTCCAGGATGCGCTTGGCCAGGGCGAAGTCGGCCGGGTAGGCGGTGTCCACGAAGTCGCCGTTGATGATCAGGAAGTCCGGCCGGGCGGCGCGGACCTCGCGCAGCGTACGGCGGGCCTGGGCGACCAGGTCGCTGTCCGGGTTCGCGGCGACGAACTGGGCGTCGGAGAGCACCGCGAAGCGCCAGGGCGCCCCGTCCACAGTGCCGTCGCGCAGCACCACCCGGTCGGTGCGGTTCGGCTCCGGCGGCGCCTGCACGTCCGGCGGCACCCGGGCCACCAGGTCGTCGATCACCACCTCGCTGCGGTACTGCTTGGCCGGGTCGGTCTCGGCGACGTAGAACCGGCGCACCCGCACCGGGTACTGCACGCCCGGCGGTACGGCGAACTCGACGTACTTCCAGCCGGTCCAGTCCAGGTACGGGCCGCGCAGCACGAACTGGGTGTCCTGCGCGTCGTGCAGGTGCAGGCTGGGCCACTCGCCGGTGCCGTTGGCCTTGATCCACATACCGAACGCCTGCGGCTGGCCGGGGACGTCGATCCAGGCGGGCGGGTCGGCGTACGCGGCCCGGGTGCCGGTGGACTGGCTGAAGTCGTACGACATCCGCAGCCCGCCCCCGGTGTGCCCCTCGGCCGGTGCGACCGACCCGGAGGCGCGGGCCTGGCTGAACTTCCAGGACGCCGCGTCGTCGAACCCGGCCACCGGCACGTCGGTCAGCCCGACGGTCACCGGCAGGACCGTGGTGCGGTTGCCGACCCGCGCGGTGACCAGCGCCGAGCCGGTCGCGGCGAGCGCCTTGACGGCCAGGTTGCCGTCGGCGGTGGGGGTGACGGAGAGCAGGTCGCTGTCGTACTCCAGCGTCAGGTCGGCCGGCTCGATCGGCGCGGTGTTGCCCTCGGCGTCGTAGCCGACGACGCCGAACAGGCCGCTGTCGCCGGCCCGGTCCAGGCCGACCCGGTCGACGGTGCCGTCGATCCGCTGCAGCGGGCCGAGCACCGTCAGCTCGATGGTGCCCCGGGCCCGGCCGCGGGCGGCGGTGACGGTGCTGCGGCCGGGGACGGCGGCCCGGAACACGCCGTCGCCGTCGACCCGTCCGTGGGTGGCGTGCCAGCGTGGCTCGCCGGCGGCCGGGCCGTACGTCTCGTCGTATCCGGCGGCGGTGAGCCGGCGGGTGAGGCCCGGGAAGACCCGGTCCGGCCGGCCGCCGCGCACCGGCGCGACGCCGGGTGCGGCGGTCGGGTCGCTGGCGGTCTCAAGCCAGTAGCCGGTGAGCCGGCCGCTGCCCTTCGGCGCGTAGACGGCGAGCCCGTTCGGTACCGGCCGCTCGCTGCCGTCGGACGGGCTGTTCTCCACCTGGACCGTGGCCGCGCCCGGCTCCCGGGCGAGCAGCGTGGAGGAGCCGCCGCCGTCGAGGTTGAGCGCGTTCGCGGCGCCCAGCTCGGCCATCATGCGGCCCATCTCGGTCTGGGTGACGCCACGGCTGTCCACCTGCCGGCCGTCCACCGTCAGCATGATCATCTTGCGGCCGTCGGCGGAGAAGCCGACTGCGGTGCGCGGGGCCAGCGACGCGTCGGCGATGCTCTGCACCACGCCGTCGCGGACCAGCACGTTGCCGCCGCCCACGGCGGCGCGCAGGTCACCGCCGTCGGAGGCCCGCGGCCGCCAGGTCAGGTCCACCGCGTCGCCGGGACGCAGCACGGCGAGCGCGTCGGCGCCGGCCTCGCGGCCGAGCAGCACGGTGGTGCCGGCCGGGATCGGCCCCTCGCCCGCCGTGGTGGCGACGCTCGCCACCCGGCCGCCGGTCACCGTCACCTCGACCGTCCGGGTCGCGCCCTCCACGGCCCGCTTGCGGGTGTACGACCCCCAGAGCGGCGTGAACACGCCCACGCCGTCGCGCTGCACCATGTTGTTGAACTGGGTGAGCGGCACCGGCCCGGCGGGCAGCGTCGCGGTGCCCTCGAAGCCGACCTCGACGACCCGGCCGATGCCCTGGGCGCTGATCCCGACGGCGTTGGGGTGCCCGGCGACTGGGGACTGCACCAGCTCGCCGGAGCGGACGCCGACGCCCTGGGCGGCACCGGAGTTGTTGATGTCGAAGAAGTCGCCGTTCACGGCCGCGACGGCACGGGAGCGATCCACCGCGGCGCGCAGCGGCTCGTCCTTGGTGACCTCACCGGAGTTCACGTAGTCGACGGTGAGCCCGCCGGCCAGGTCCGCGGTGAGGGCGTCGGCGCGCAGCCAGCCGGCCGCGTCGTACCTGTCGAAGGAGGTCAGGTCGAGGCCGGGCGCGACCGGCCGGGTGGTCTTGGCGGTCTCCAGGCCGCCGGCCGGTTCCACACCGGCGAGCGCGACGGCGGAGTCTGGGCGGGAGGAGGCGCGTGGCGCGTCCTCGGCGGCGGTGGCGCCCGCCGGCGCGATGGCCGACGGCGCGGCAGTCGCGGCGGACGGTGGCGGCGCGGTGAGGGTCAGCAACGGCGTCAGCAGCAGGACGCCGGCGAGGCGGGCGGGTCGACTGCGGGTTCGCATGGACGACAGTCAACCCGACGGTGAACAGAAGTTTCAATACCTAGCGGCTTAACCGTAGAAAAACTTCACGACCTGCCACCCGGTACGCGACGAGGGGCACGGCCGATGCGGCCGTGCCCCTCGTTCGTCGGAACCGTCAGCTCACTCGCCCGGAGTGGACTTCGCGATCTGCATCAGGAACTCGATGTTGGTGCGGGACTGCTTGAGCCGGTCCAGCAGGAGGTCGAGCGCCGCCTGCGAGTCCAGCGAGTGCAGCACCTTGCGGAGCTTGTGGATGATCGCCAGCTCCTCCGGCGCGAGCAGGACCTCCTCCTTGCGGGTGCCGGAGGGGTTGATGTCGATCGCCGGGAAGACCCGCTTGTCGGCGATCTTCCGGTCCAGCTTCAGCTCGGCGTTACCCGTGCCCTTGAACTCCTCGAAGATGACCGTGTCCGCCATGGACCCGGTCTCCACAAGCGCGGTGGCGAGAATGGTCAGCGAACCGCCGTTCTCGATGTTGCGCGCCGCGCCGAGGAAGCGCTTGGGCGGGTAGAGCGCGGTGGAGTCGATACCACCCGACATGATCCGGCCGCTGGCCGGCGCCGCCAGGTTGTACGACCGCCCGAGCCGGGTCACCGAGTCGAGCAGCACGACCACGTCGTGGCCCAGCTCGACCAGGCGCTTCGCCCGCTCGATCGCCAGCTCCGCCACGGTGGTGTGGTCCTGCGGCGGACGGTCGAACGTGGCCGCGATGACCTCGCCCTTCACCGACCGCTGCATGTCGGTGACCTCTTCGGGCCGCTCGTCGACGAGCACCACCATCAGGTGGCACTCCGGGTTGTTGCGGGTGATCGCGTTCGCGATCGCCTGCAGCACCATCGTCTTACCGGCCTTCGGCGGCGACACGATGAGCGCCCGCTGGCCCTTGCCGATCGGCATGACCAGGTCGATCACCCGGGTGGTGAGGATGTGCGGCTCGGTCTCCAGCCGCAGGCGCTCCTGCGGGTAGAGCGGCGTGAGCTTGTAGAACTCCGGCCGGCGCTTCGCCTCGTCCGGCTCCATCCCGTTGATGGTGTCCAGCCGGACCAGCGGGTTGTACTTGTCGCGCCGCTGCTCGCCGTCCCGTGCGGCCCGCACGGCGCCGGTGATCGCGTCACCGCGGCGCAGGCCGTACTTCTTGATCTGGGACATCGAGACGTACACGTCGTTCGGGCCGGCCAGGTAGCCGGTGGTCCGGACGAAGGCGTAGTTGTCGAGCACGTCGATGATGCCGGCGACCGGGACGAGCACGTCGTCCTCGCCGACCTGCGGCTCGCGGCCGCCACCGCTGTCGCCCTCGCCCCGCTCGCCGCGGCCGCGACGACGGTCCCGGAACCGGCTGCGCCGGCCCCGCCGGCCGCCGCCCTCGCCGTCGTCGTCGCCGTCGTTGTCCCGCTCGGCGCGCTGACCACGGTCGTTACGGTCACCCCGGTCGTTGCGGTCGTTGCGGTCGTTGCGGTCGTTGCGGTCGCCGCGCTCGTTCCGGTCGTTGCGCTCGGCGCGCTCGCCCCGGTCGCCCCGCTCGTTGCGGTCACCACGCTCGGCCCGCTCGCCACGCTCGGCCCGCTCGCCACGCTCGGCCCGGTCACCACGGTCGTTGCGGTCACCCCGGTCGTTGCGCTCGCCGCGCTCGGCCCGCTCGCCGCCACGCTCGGCCCGGTCACCGCCACGCTCGGCCCGGTCGCCGCCGCGCTCACGGCCCCGGCCCTCGGTGCGCTCACCGCGCTCGGCCCGGTCACCGCCACGCTCGGCGCGCTCGCCGGTCTCGGCGGGCGCCTCCTCGGCGCGCGTCGTCTCGGCCGGCCGCGCCTCGGTCGCCGGCGCCTCGGCCGGTCGGGCATCGGTGGTCGCGGCGGCGGCCCGGCTGCGGCGACCGCGGGTACGACCCTCGGTCACCTCGGCGGCCGGCGCCTGCTCGGCGGGGCGTGCCTCGGCCCGCTCCTCACGGACCTCCGCGTGCACCTCCTCACGGGCGGGAGCAGCAGCCGCCGCCACCTCGGCTCGTGGTCGAGGGGTTCCGGCCGCGCCGCCCTGCTGCCGCTCGGTGATGGCACTGATCAGCTCGCCCTTGCGCATGCGAGCGGTACCAGAGATGCCGAGCGACGCGGCCAGGCTCTGCAGCTCCGGCAGCAGCATCGCCGACAGACCGGTGCCGCTCCGCCGGCGGCGCGTGGGGGCGGCGGTGGTGGCATCGCCAGCGACGTTGGAAACATCCGACGTCACGTCGGTGGTGTCGCTCAATGGATTCCTTCCCTCGATAGGCCGGGCTGCCCGGAGTCGTGGAACCAGGTGGCCGGGCGGCCTCGGTGCACCCGCCTCGCATGGACGCGTCGCGGGAGTCTGTGACACAGCAGCCGGTGGTTTCCCGACTCACCACCATCGGTGAGCAGGTCTCGCCGTCTGCGGCGACCTGTGGAAACTGCGGTGCGGCGTGGGCCTTGAGCAGGGGTGACGGGCTACCGCCGAGAGCTTCGGGGGTGCGCCGAACCGCAGGAAGATCGCATGCTTCGCGGCTGTGCTAGGTCTAGAGCGTAATCGCCTCGTCCGACCTGCGGCAACAGGGCCCCGCTCGGCGTGTCAAAGTCTACCCCGGATGACCCGGGCACCGCTGACATCTATCGGCAACTCCCACCGGCGCCAGTCTGTTCCCAGCCGGAATCCCGCCGGGACCTCGGAGAGCGCCAACACGGTCGGCCCCGCCCCACTGACCACAGCCGCCACACCCGCCGCACGCAGCTCAGCGACGAGCGCCGCCGTGGCCGGCATCCCCGGCGCCCGCTGCTCCTGGTGCAGCCGGTCGACGGTGGCCGGCAGCAGCAGCGCGGGATCGGCGGTCAGCGCGTGCACCAGCAGGGCCGCCCGGCCCGCGTTCGACGCCGCGTCGGCGTGCGGCACGGTGGCCGGCAGCGCCGCCCGGGCCACCGAGGTCAGACCCCGCTCGGCGGGCACGAAGACGGTCGGGCGCACGGCCGGCGCCACCGGCAACGAGACCGCCCGCGCGCCACCCGGTTCGGTCCAGGCGATGGTGAAGCCGCCGAGCAGGCAGGGCGCGACGTTGTCCGGATGCCCCTCCAGCTCGGCCGCCAGGCGCAGCGCGGCGTCGTCGTCCATCCGCCGTTCGCCGCCTGCAACCAGCGCGCGGGCCGCCAGCACCCCGGCCACGATCGCCGCCGACGACGAGCCGAGACCGCGGGCCTGCGGGATGCGGTTGGCGCACTCCAGCGCCAGGCCGGCCGGCTGCGCGCCGAGCGCGTCGAAGGTGGCCCGCATCGCGGTGACGATCAGATGCCGCTCGTCCGACGGAAGCTCGCCGGCGCCCTCGCCGGTGACCGACACCCGTACGCCGCCGTCTGTCACCTCGGCCGTGACGTCGTCGTGGCGGCCCAGGGCCAGCCCGAGCGCGTCGAAGCCGGGGCCCAGGTTGGCGCTGGTCGCGGGCACCCGGACCCGCACCGGGCCGGTGGTGAATGTGGTCGGCACCGGCTCATGCTAGGACGTCACCCCGACAGCCCGGCCGGACCGCCCGGAGCGTGGGACCGGCGTGTCAGCCGGTGCGCTCGGGGGTCGGCGTGTCGACCGGGTCGGTGAGCGAGAGCCGCCGGGTGGCGAACCGCCAGCCGATCGCGTACACGACGGTGACCAGGCCGCAGCCGGCCAGCACGGTGCGCTCGTCCACCCGGTCCACCACGAGCGCCACCACCAGCTGGCTCACCGCGATGGCGAGCGTCGCCAGCATCATGTCGGTGGCGAAGACCCGGCCCCGGAGCCGATCCGGCACCTCGCCCTGCAACGCGTAGTTGGACAGCACCCAGTTGCTGCCGCCGCCCAGGTGGGCCAGGAACACCAGGACCAGCACCAGCGGGAACCAGGTCACCACCGACGCGCCCAGGTAGGCCAGGCCGTACAACGACATGGACATCGCCAGGCCGGTGAGCAGCCAGGTCCGGTTGCTCAGCACCCGGCGCATCATGATCGGGCCGACCAGCGCCCCGGCGCCGCGGGCGGCGAAGAGCAGACCGGCGCCGACCGCGCCGACCCCGTACACCCCGGCGAGCAGCGGGAAGACGGTCAGCACGCCGTTGCCCAGGCCGACCGCCGACTTGACCGTCACCAGCGCCAGCACGCGCGGGCGGTGGGCGATGTAGCGCAGCGCCTCCCGGATCGCCGCCCACGTGCGCGGCGCCGTCGCCGCCGGGTCGCGCGGCGCCTGCAACGGCCGGCGGATCAGCGCGGCCAGGCCCGCGGCGGCGACCAGGCCGACGGCGGCGACCCAGAAGCTGGCGTACGGGCCGGCGACGGCGCTCAGGATCCCGCCGAGCGAGGCGCCGACCACTGTCATCGTGCCCCACGCCGAACCGGCCACCGCGTTGCCCGCGGCCAGGTCCTCCGGGTCGACCACGTTCGGAAGCGCGGCCTGGGCGGCCGGCGAGTAGAACGCCTTCGCCACGGCCACCAGCGCGATCGCCGCCAGCGCCAGCCAGGCCGTACCGGCGTTGCGCACGCCGAGCAGCAGCAGCACCCCGGCCAGCGCGCCCACGTTGGCCACCATCATCACCTTGCGGCGGTCGAACCGGTCGGCGATCGTTCCGGCGTACGGGAGCAGCAACGCGGTCGTGCCGGTGTCCACCGCCAGCACCAGCGCGCCCCAGACCCCGCTGCCGGTCAGGTCGGGCAGCAGCACCAGCAGCGGCACCATGACGAACCAGTCCGCGCCGAAGACGACCAGCTCGGCGAGGAACAGATGGCGGAAGTCGCGGTTGCGGACGAGGACCGACAGGGTGGGTGACACGCGGGCACCCTACCGGGCCGCCCCTGTCGCGGCAGCGCGGCGCAGCAGGTCGGAGACCGTGACGAAGGTGTATCCCCGGGCCCGCAGACCGTTGATCATGTCGGGCAGGCCGCGGAGCGCGACGAGCCGGGTGTCGGTGCCGACGTCGTGGCCGAGCAGGATCGTGCCGGGGCGTACGTCGGCGACGATGCGCCGGGCGTGGCCGGCCGGGTCGTGCGGGAACTCGCTCTCGACCATCTGGAGCGTCCAGAGCACCAGGCGGTAGCCCAGCCGGGCCGACGCGTACAGCACCGACCCGCCGAGGTGCCCCCACGGCGGGCGCAGCAGCCGGGGCGCCGAGCCGGTGGCCGCCGTGATCGCGTCGTGGCTGCGGCGCAGGTCGTCGTAGACCGTCGCGGCGTCCATCCGGGCCAGGTCGCGGTGCGCCCAGCTGTGGTTGCCGACCTCGTGGGCGTCCATCCGGCCGCGGACCAGCGCGGCGTGCTCGCGGGCCCGTTCACCGACCAGGAAGAAGGTGGCCGGCACCCGGTGCTCGGCGAGCGTGTCGAGCACCATCGGGGTCCACTGTGGGCGGGGGCCGTCGTCGAAGGTGAGCGCCACCAGGGGTTCCTCGGTGCGGACGCCCCAGACGACCTGCAGCCCGCCGGTGCCGACCTCCTGGTGGCGGTTGCCGAGCGTGGCGCTCGCCGGCCCGCCCGCGATCGGGAGCCTCCGGTCGGCCACCCAGGTGCTCTCAGCGGTCGCGAACGAGCCGACCGCGGCCCCGCCGAGCAGCAGCGCGGAGCGGCGCAACACGGCACGCCGGTCCCACCGGCCCGCACCCCCCGCCATCGCACCCCCGAACCGAAAGTAGGCAGCAGTTCACTGAGCGTACCGTCCGACGCGGTTCCGGTGTGTCCCGCGCGCCGAGGCGCCGAGAGGGGCCCGCGCGGGGCCCCTCCCGGTCCGTCACTCGGTGGGCGGCAGCGGAGACTGGCGGCTCTTGGGCAGGCGGAGCACCTCGAACTGGTCGGTGCCGTCGACAAGCGCGCCCGACGGGCGGGCCGGCGGCGGCGCCACCACGGCCCGCTCCTCGGCGCGCTCCCCGCCGCCGACAGTCACCGGCACCGGGTCCGGCTCCGGCTGCGGCCCGACCGGCTCGGGAGCGCCGCCCCGCCGCCGGTTCCGGAACGAGCCCTTCGTGTGCTCGACCATCGTGTAGAGCGTCGGCACGAGCACCAGCGTCAGCAGCGTCGAGCTGAGCAGGCCACCGATCACCACGACCGCCAGCGGCTTGGAGATGAAGCCGCCCTCGCCGGTCAGGCCGAGCGCCATCGGCAGCAACGCGAAGATGGTGGCGACGGCGGTCATCAGGATCGGCCGCAGCCGGCGCCGGCCGCCCTCCACCACCGCCTCGGTCACGTCCATGCCCTGGGCCCGGTACTGGTTGATCAGGTCCATCAGCACGATCGCGTTCGTCACCACGATGCCGACGAGCATGAGCACGCCGATCAGCGCCGGCACACCCAACGGCGTGCCGGTGACGAGCAGCAGCCCGATCGCGCCGGTCGCGGCGAACGGCACCGAGATCAGCAGGATCAGCGCCTGGGTCAGGCTGCGGAACGTCGCCACCATGATCAGGAAGACGATCGCGATGGCGGCCAGCACCGCGAGACCGAGGTCCGCGAACGCGTCCGCCTGGTCGGCGCTGACACCGCCGATCACGTACGTGGCGCCCGGCACGTCCAGCGCGTCCAGCCGCTTCTGCAGCTCCTGCGTGGTGGCGCCCAGGTTCGAGCCGGTCGCCGTGCCGCTGACCGAGACGCTGCGCTCCCCGTCGATCCGGGTCACCTGCTGCGGACCGTCCACCTGCTCGACGTCGGCGATCGCGTCCAGCGGCACCGCGCCGACCCGCAGCGCCCGCAGCTCGTCGACGGTCAGCGGCGGCCGGGCGCCGCTGCTCAGCACCACGCTCTGCGCCGTACCGTCGAGCGTCACCTGCCCGAGCGGCGCACCCCGGTACGTCTGCGCGACGAGCTGCCCGACTGCCGCCTCGGTGAGACCCGCGCGGGCCGCCGCCACCCGGTCCACAGTCACCTCGACGCGCGGCACCTGCGTGGCCAGGCTGCTGGTGACGTCCTCCACGCCCGGCGTGCCGGCCATCGCGCCCCGTACCGCCTCGGCCGCCCGGGTCAGCGTCTCCTGGTCGGCGGCCTGCACGACCACCTCGACCTGGTTGGCGGAGGCGTTCTGCCCGCCGCCGAACGTCAGCTCGCCCACCTCCGCGCCGAGCGCGTCGAACTCCTTGCGCAGGTCCTGCCGTACCGCCGCGGCGTCGGTGTCGTCGGACAGCGACAGCGACCAGGTGGCCCGGTCACTGCCGCCGCCCGCGAACGGGTTGTCCCCACCACCGGCGCTGACCTGGTAGGTCTCCACCCCCGGCGTACGCCGCAGCACCTCCTCGACCCGCGCGGCGGCCCGGTCGGTGCCGGCGAGCGAGGTGCCGGCCGGCATCTCCTGCCGGATGGCGAGCGTGTCCTGGCCGGAGTCGTCCAGGAAGTTCGTCTCCAGCTTCTGCGCCAGGCCGAACGTGCCCAGCAGCACGAGCAGCCCCAGGCCCACAGTGGCCCAGCGGGTCTTGCGCGATCGGGTGGCGAAGTCGATCACCGGCAGGTACGCCCGCTGCAACGGGTTGCGCAGCTCCTTCTCCTCGGCGGCCCGCCGGGCGGCGGCGTCGTCGGCGCCGCCGCGCGGCCGCAGGAACCAGTACGCCAGCACCGGGATGACTGTGAGCGACACCAGCAGCGAGGCGAGCAGCGCCACCGTCACGGTGATCGCGAACGGTGCGAACAGCTGCCCGACGAAGCCGCCCACCAGGGCGATCGGCGCGAACACGGCGACAGTGGTGAGCGTGGACGCGGTCACCGCGCCGGCCACCTCGCGGACCGCGGTGAGGATCGCGTCCCGCTTCGGTTCCCCGTACTCCAGATGGCGTTTGATGTTCTCCAGCACCACGATGGAGTCGTCCACCACCCGGCCGACGGCGATGGTCAGCGCGCCGAGGGTGAGCAGGTTCAGCGAGTAGTCGCCGGACCAGAGCACGATCAGCGCGACCAGCACCGACAGCGGGATGGACACCGCGGTGACGACGGTGGAGCGCACCGACAGCAGGAACACCAGGATCACCACGACGGCCATGACCAGGCCCAGCAGGCCCTCGGTGGTCAGGCTCTCGATGGACTTCTCGACGAACGGGGCCTGGTCGAAGACCACTGTCAGCTCGGCGCCGGAGGTCTTCGACAGCTCGTCCAACCGGTCCCGGATCTCGTGCGAGATCTCCACCGCGTTGCCGTCCGGCGCGGCGGTCACCGCGATGCCGAGGCTGGGCCTGCCGTTGGTCCGGGTGAACGAGGTGGCCGGGGCGAGCTGCTGCTCCACGGCGGCCACGTCGCCGAGGCGTACCGGGGCGGCGGGAGCCGTGGTCAGCACGATGCCGCGCAGGTCGTCGACGGTCCGGATCGGCGTGCCCACCTGCACCGGCAGCGACCGGTCGCCGTCGGCGAGCGCACCCGCCGGCACAGCCACGCCGTTGCTCTTGAGCGCCGACGCGATGGCGGTCGGTGCCACCTTGGCGGCGGCCAGCTTCGCCGGGTCCGGCGTGATCGTCACGACCTGGTTGCGCGCGCCGGTGACGTCCACCGAGCGGACGCCGTCCAGCGCCTCCAGCTCCGGTACGACGGCGTTGCGCAGCTTCTCCGCCAGCGCCCGCTCGTCGCCGTCACCGGTCGCGGCGACCACCACTGCGGGCAGGTCGTCGGTGCTGCCGGCGATGACCTGCGGGTCGACGCCCTCGGGGAGCTGGGAGTCGATCCGGTTGAGCGCGGTCCCCATCTTGTTCACGACGTCGTCCAGGTCGGTGCCGAACTCGTACTGCACCTGGACCGTCGCCGCGCCCTCGCGCGAGGTCGAGGTGACCTCGTCGAGGCCCGGGATGCCCTTGAGGCTGTTCTCGATCGGCTCGGCGACCTGGGATTCCACGATCTCCGGCGCGGCGCCCGGGTACGTCGCCACGATGAACGCGGCGGGGAACTCCAGCGACGGCAGGAGCTGCTGCTTCAGCGACGGCACGGCGAACAGGCCGAAGGCCGTGGTCACCAACGCGACGAGGGCGATCAGCCCCCGGTTGGCGAGGCTGAATCTGGCGAGCAGCGACATCGGCGTTACTCACTCCTGGAGAGGTGTCCGGCAGGGGGGTGTCTGAGTCTGCCGCACGCCCCGACACTCCCGGCATCCGCCCCAGCCGATGACACTTCGGCCGCTGGTACCCGACCTCAGACCAGGTCGAGGGAGCGGGCGGCGGCCAGCGCGTCGTTGGCGATGGTCACCGGCGCCGGCGCGGTGGAGATGGCCCACTCCGGGTCCTTCAGGCCGTGCCCGGTGACCGTGCAGACCACCCGCGACCCGGCCGGCACCCGGCCGGCCTCGGCCTGCTGGAGCAGACCGGCGACGCTCGCCGCGCTGCCCAGCTCGACGAAGACGCCCACCTCGCGGGCCAGCAGCCGGTACGCCGACAGGATCTCCCGGTCGGTGACCGCCGAGATCAGGCCGTCCGAGGCGTCCCGCGCGTCGATGGCCTTCGTCCAGCTCGCCGGGTTGCCGATCCGGATGGCGGTGGCGATCGTCGACGGCTCCGGCACCACCTGACCGGTGACGATCGGGGCGGCGCCGGCCGCCTGGAAGCCGTACATCCGGGGGGCCTTCGTGGCGTTGCCGTCGCGCAGGTCCTCGGAGTAGCCCATCCAGTACGCGGTGATGTTGCCGGCGTTGCCGACCGGCAGGCAGTGGATGTCGGGCGCGTCGCCGAGCGCCTCGACGATCTCGAAGGCGGCGGTCTTCTGGCCGTGCAGCCGGTCGATGTTGACGGAGTTGACCAGCGCGACCGGGTAGTCCTGGGCGAGCTTGCCGGCGAGCCCGAGGCAGTCGTCGAAGTTGCCCTGCACCTGGAGCAGCTTCGCGCCGTGCACGAGCGCCTGGGCCAGCTTGCCCAGCGCGATCTTGCCCTGCGGCACCAGCACCGCGCAGGTGATCCCGGCGCGGGCCGCGTACGCGGCGGCGGAGGCGCTGGTGTTGCCGGTAGAGGCGCAGATGATCGCCTTGTCACCGGCCTCGACGGCCTTGGAGACCGCGACGGTCATGCCGCGGTCCTTGAACGAGCCGGTCGGGTTGGCGCCCTCGACCTTGAGCCACACGTCCGCGCCGACCCGGGCGGAGAGCACCGGCGCCGGCAGCAGCGGCGTGTTGCCCTCGTGCAGGGTGACGACGGGAGTCGCCTCGGTGACCGGCAGCCGATCCCGGTACGCCTCGATCAGTCCCCGCCACATGTCGTGCTCCTCGCCTCTGTCGCCCCGCTCCGGGGCCTGCCAACAGCGTGGACCAGCCTGCCCGCCCGGCCACCGGCACACCCTGCTCTAACCATCAGGCGGGACGCGTGGGTTACGCGCCGCCCTCCACCCGAAGCACACTCGTCACCGACCTGACGATGTCGAGTCCGCGCAGCTCACGCACGGTGGCCGCGAGCGCGGCGTCGGGCGCGACGTGGGTGACGATAACGAGTTCCGCGTCACCGCCGGCCGGGCCCTGACGGACGGTGGCGATGGACACCTCGTGCCGGGCGAAGACGCCCGCCACCCCGGCCAGCACGCCCGGCCGGTCGGCCACGTCGAGGCTGATGTGGTAGCGGGTGAGCGCCTCGCCCATCGGCCGCACCGGCAGGTCCGCGTACGCCGACTCGCTCGCCGCGTGCACCCCGGCGAGGCGGTTGCGGGCCACCGCCACCACGTCGCCGAGCACCGCGCTGGCGGTGGGCGCGCCACCGGCGCCCCGGCCGTAGAACATGAGCTGCCCGGCGGCGTCGGCCTCGACGAAGACCGCGTTGAACGCGTCGCCGACGCTCGCGAGCGGGTGCGTCAGCGGAATCATCGCCGGGTGCACCCGCACGTTGACGGTCTCCCGGCCCTCCGCGTCGACGCCGCGGGCCGCGATGCAGAGCAGCTTGATCGTGCAGCCCATGGCCTTGGCGCTGGCCACGTCGGCGGCGGTCACCTCGGTGATGCCCTCGCGGTGCACGTCGGCGGCGGTCACCCGGGTGTGGAACGCCAGCGAGGCGAGGATGGCGGCCTTCGCGGCGGCGTCGAAGCCCTCCACGTCGGCCGTCGGGTCGGCCTCGGCGTACCCCAGCTCGGTGGCCTCCTCCAGCGCCTCGGCGAACCCGGCGCCGGTGGAGTCCATGGCGGAGAGGATGAAGTTCGTGGTGCCGTTCACGATGCCGGTGACCCGGGTGATCCGGTCGCCGTGCAGCGACTCGCGCAGCGGGCGCAGCAACGGGATGGCCCCGGCGACGCTGGCCTCGTAGTAGAGGTCGGCGCCACCCTCGGCGGCGGCGTCGTGCAGCGCGGCGCCGTCCTCGGCGAGCAGCGCCTTGTTGGCGGTGACCACGCTCTTGCCCGCGCGCAGCGCCTCGACCAGCCAGCCGCGGGCCGGCTCGATGCCGCCGACCACCTCGACCACCACGTCCACGTCGTCGCGCTTGATCAGCCCGAGCGCGTCGGTGGTGAACAGCGCCGGGTCGACAGGCAGGTCGCCGCGGTCACGGCCGATCCGGCGTACGGCGATCCCGGCGATCTCCAGCGGGGCGCCGATCCGGGCGGCGAGGTCTTCCGACTGCTCGTGCAGCAGCCGGACCACGTCGCTGCCGACAGTGCCGCAGCCGAGCAGCGCCAAGCGAACCGGTGAGGTCATCCCACATCCAATGCCAGCAGGTCGTCTTCGGTCTCCCGGCGGACGATCAGCCGCGCCCGACCTTCGCGGACGGCGACGACCGGGGGCCGCGGGACATGGTTGTAGTTGCTCGCCATGCTCCGGCAGTACGCCCCGGTGCCGGGCACCGCGACAAGATCTCCGGGCTGCACGTCAGCGGGCAGGAATTCATCCTTCACCACGATGTCCCCGGACTCACAATGCTTTCCCACCACGCGGGCGAGCATCGGCTGTGCGGCTGACGTGCGGTTCGCCAGCGTGGCCGAGTACGAGGCGTCGTAGAGCGCGGTCCGGATGTTGTCGCTCATCCCCCCGTCCACGCTCACGTAGGTCCGCAGGCCGTCGACGTCCTTCACGGTCCCGGCCTGGTACAGCGTGAACACGGCCGGGCCGACGATCGCGCGGCCCGGCTCGACGGACAGGTGCGGCACGGCGAGGTTCTCCGCCGCGCACTCCCCGTCGACGATCTTGCGCAGCCGCTTCGCCAGGTCGTGCGGCGACGCCGGGTCGTCCTGCGTGGTGTACGCGATGCCGAAACCACCGCCCAGGTCCAGCTCGGGCAGCTCCACGCCCCGCGCGTCGCGGATCTGCGACTGGAGGGCGAGCACCCGGCGGGCGGACACCTCGAAGCCGCTGGCGTCGAAGATCTGCGAGCCGATGTGCGAGTGCAACCCGCGCAGCTCCAGCACGTCCTCGTCGAGGATCTTGAACGCGGCCGCCGCGGCGGCCCCGCCGGCGAGGGAGAAGCCGAACTTCTGGTCCTCGTGCGCGGTGGCGATGAACTCGTGGGTGTGCGCCTCCACGCCGACGGTGACCCGGACCAGCACCTTCGGACGTACCCCGCGCTCACGGGCCAGCTCGGTCAGCCGGTCGATCTCGGTGAACGAGTCGACGACGATCCGGCCCACCCCGGCGTCGACCGCCCGGGTCAGCTCCGCCACCGACTTGTTGTTGCCGTGGAAGCCGATCCGCTCCGGAGGCATCCCCGCCGAGAGCGCGGTGGCCAGCTCGCCTCCGGTACAGACGTCGAGGAACATGCCCTCCTCGGCGATCATCCGGACCACGGCGCGGCACAGGAACGCCTTGCCGGCGTAGTACACGTCCGCGTCCGGGAAGGCCGCGCGGAACTCGCGGCAGCGCTCACGCAGGTCGTCCTCGTCCAGCACGTACGCCGGGGTGCCGTACTCGGCGGCCAGGTCGCGGACGTCCAGGCCCGCGACGGTGACCGCGCCGCCGGGGCCGCGCGCCACGTTGCGCGGCCACAGTTGCGGCACCAGGGCGTTGACGTCGACCGGGGTACGCAGCCAGGCCGGCCCCCGGGTGCCGATCTCGCCGTGCAGCGCTCCTGCCTCGTGGGCCCGCATGTCTACTCGTCTCCGCTTCGCGACTGCGGGGCTCGCAAGCTCACTCCTCGCGCTCGCACGCTACATCCGCTCCGGCGCGGACACCCCGAGCAGGTGCAGGCCGTTGGCGATGACCACCCGGGTGGCGTCGTTGAGCCAGAGCCGCGCCCGGTGGGTGTCGGTGATCTCCTCGTCGCCCTGCGGGGCGATCCGGCAGTTGTCGTAGAACCGGTGGTACGCCTGCGCGACGCTCTCCTCCAGGTAGCGGGCCACCCGGTGCGGCTCGCGCAGCTCGGCCGCGGTGGCCACCACGGCGGGGAACTCCGCGAGCGCCTTGAGCAGCTCGTTCTCCTTGTCGTGGCCGAGCAGCTCCGGCTGGAACGCGGCGGCGTCGCCACGGGTCAGCCCGATCTCGGCCGCGTTGCGGGCCACCCCGGCGGTACGCGCCGCGACGTACTGCACGTAGTAGACCGGGTTGTCGTTCTTGGCCCGGGTCCACAGCTCCACGTCGATGTCGATGGGCGAGTCGGCAGAGTAGCGGGCCAGCGCGTACCGGGCCGCGTCCACGCCGATCGCGTCGACCAGGTCCTCCAGCGTGACCACGGTGCCGGCCCGCTTGCTCATCCGCACCGGGGCGCCGTCGCGGACCAGGTTGACCAGCTGGCCGATGAGGATCTCCAGGTTGCGCGCCGGGTCGTCGCCGAAGCACGCGGACATCGCCTTCATCCGGCCGATGTAGCCGTGGTGGTCGGCGCCCAGCATGATCACGACCCGGTCGAAGCCGCGCTCCCGCTTGTTCAGGTAGTAGGCGCAGTCGGCGGCGAAGTACGTCCACTCGCCGTTGGACTTGCGCAGCACCCGGTCCTTGTCGTCGCCGAACTCGGTGGTGCGCAGCCAGGTCGCGCCCTCGGACTCGAAGACGTGCCCCTGCTCCCGCAGCCGGTCCAGCGCCGCGTCCAGCGCGCCCCCGTCGTGCAGGTCCTTCTCGTTGAAGTAGGTGTCGAACTCCACACCGAAGTCGCGCAGCGAGGACTTGATCTCGGCGAACATCAGCTGGACGCCCTCGTTCCGGAACACCTCCTGGGCGGCGTCCTCGCTGAGGTCGAGCACGTCCGGCCGCAGCCGCACCACCTCGGCGGCGATCTCCGCGATGTACGCGCCGCCGTAGCCGTCCTCCGGCGCGGGCTCGCCCTTCGCGGCGGCCAGCAGCGACCGGGCGAACCGGTCGATCTGGGAGCCGGCGTCGTTGAAGTAGTACTCCGTGCCCACCTCGGCACCGGTGGCGCGGAGCAGGCGGCTGAGCGCGTCGCCGACGGCCGCCCAGCGGACCCCGCCGATGTGCACCGGGCCGGTCGGGTTCGCCGAGACGAACTCCAGGTTGATCCGCTGACCGGCGAGGGTGTCACTGCGCCCGTACGCCGGACCGGCCTCGACGATGACCTTGGCGAGCTGGCCGGCGGCGGCGGCGTCCAGGCGGACGTTCAGGAAGCCGGGACCGGCGATCTCCACCGACTTGATCCCCGGCGCCTTGGCCAGCTCGTCGGCCAGCGCTGTCGCCAGCTCCCGCGGCGGTACGCCCACCTTCTTGCTGAGCTGGAGCGCCAGCGTCGAGGCGTAGTCACCGTGATCGGGATTACGTGGTCGCTCGACGGTGGTCTGCGCGGGCAGCGCGGCGCGGTCCAGTCCCCGCTCGTCGAAGACGGCGTGGGCTGCGGCGAGGACGACCTCGGCGAGTTCTGCGGGAGTCACTGATCCATGTTATCGGGGGTAGACTCGGGCACCGCGGAGGCGACCCAGCATGTGAACCGGCCCCGCGCTCCCCTGACCGACCGACCTGACGAGGCACGATGAGCATCAGCACCCCGGGCGGCCCGGAGCGCCGTCCCACCGTGGTCAGCACCGGCAAGAAGCCGGCCGCCGGCCGGCCCGCGGCTGCCGACAAGCCCGCCGCGAAGGCCGGCTCGGGCAAGGCCGGGGGCGGCAAGGGCACGCCACGGCAGGGCGCCGGGGGCAAGGGCCGCAAGCCGGTCGCCCCGGTGAAGGTGAGCCAGGGCCGCTCGTGGGGCCCGATCGCCCTCTTCGTCGCGGTCGGCGTCCTGGCCGTGGGCATCATCGGCGTCGGCGCCTGGGCGGTCTACCAGGGCGGCCAGCCGTGGCAGAAGCGGGCCGAGGCGATCGACGGCATCGTCGACTACCACGCCAAGGACAAGGACCTGGTCAAGGGCGGCAACCACCAGCCCGGCGCGATCAAGTACGACATCCTCCCGCCGGTCGGCGGCCCGCACAACCAGGCGTGGCAGAACTGCATGGGTGACGTCTACGACGCCCCGATCGCCAACGAGCACGCGGTGCACAGCCTGGAGCACGGCACCGTCTGGATCACCTACCGCCCGGACCTGCCCGCCGACCAGGTGGAGAAGCTCCGCAGCAAGGTGCAGGGCAAGGAGAAGACGATGCTCAGCCCGTTCGAGGGGCTGGACAAGCCGATCTCGCTCCAGGCCTGGGGCTACCAGCTCAAGGTCGACAACGCCGACGACGGCCGGATCGACGACTTCATCAAGACCCTGCGGGTGAACGCCTCGATCGAGGGCCCGAACGCGCTCTGCGACCAGGGCGTCACCGCCACCGGCACCACCCCGCGGGACAACCTGCAGAACACCATGCCCCAGCAGCCCACCCAGTGAGGACGCCGCGATGACCGCTCCGGTGACCACCGACAGCGAACTGGACGAGGCCCCGGCCGCCGACCAGGGCGGCCGGAGCGCCGCGCGCCGTTACGGCCTGCTGGCGGTGGCCGCCGCCCTCGTGGTCGGGCTGGTCCTCGGGTACGCGGGCGGCCTGCTCACGCCGACGCTCACCCGTCCGGGTGAGAACTCGGCGGAGGCCGGGTTCGCCCGGGACATGACGGCCCACCACAACCAGGCCGTGGCGATGGGTCTGCTGGCGTTCAGCCAGGGTCAGGACCCGGAGGTACGCCAGGTCGGCGTGGACATCGCCACCGGCCAGCAGGGCGAGATCGGCACCATGCAGACCTGGCTGCGGTCCTGGAAGCTGGACCCGACCGGCGAGCAGGCGCCGATGGCGTGGATGAAGGACGGCGGCGGGTTGGTCAAGAACGGCCTGATGCCGGGCATGGCGACGCCGGAGGAGATGGCGAAGCTGCGCGGCGCGAGCGGTCGCGAGTTCGACGTGCTGTTCCTCCAGATGATGATCCGCCACCACATCGGCGGGGTGCACATGATCGACGGCATCCTCGACGAGGGGCACGACGACGACGTGCTGGCGGTCGCCCAGATCATGAAGAACACCCAGCAGAACGACCTGACCAACCTGAACGCCGCCCTGAAGCGCCTGGGCGGAACCCCGTAACACCCGCCCACCCGATCCACCGAGGCCCGGTCCCCCACCCAGGGGCACCGGGCCTCACCATCCCCGCCCTCCGCCCGCCCCCGCCCCGCCCCGCGCCGCCCCGCGGAGCGCCGGCGATCTTGCAGTTACTGCCCCGGTGATGCCAGATTCGCCCCGTTATCGAGGGGCCGCAACTGCAAGATCGCGCACAGGGGGGGTGCGGGGGTCGCGGCGCGGAGATCTTGGTACGAAGGGGCCCCTGGGCGGGCCGTTTCGTACCAAGATCTTGACTGTGGACAGCTGCGGGCTGTCCGGAATGTTCGGTATGGGGGTTTGTAACGGTTTGGGGTTAACGGGTCATTGAGGGGGTTGGAGAGTTTTCTACCCACATATCGTGACCAGTTGCGATTCGGGCTCGTTGCCCAAGACGTGGGGGTTGCACTCAGAGACGCAGGGCGGTCGGTGACCAGCTGGTGCCGACGCCACACCATCGGCGGTGACGGAGCGGTGGCAGCCGTCCGTCGCGGACTGCGGCAGGGCGAGCCGGGAACGCTCAGCCGCGAACAGGAACTCGAACTCATCGACGTGCTCCGGGGCGTCCACCCCGACGAGTTCGGCCTCGACGAGGAGCTGTGGACACGGCAGAGCCTGACCGCTCTCATCGAGCGGCGGTTCGGGCTGGCGATGGACGCCGGCACCGTCGGGGCGTACCTCCGGGCCTGGGGTCTCGGGCCGCGCGAGCCGCGCGAGCGGGCCTGCGGCCTGTGCGTCGGCGCGGTCGAGCGCTGGGTACGCAGCGAGTACCCGGCGATCACGCGGGCGGCCCAGGAGCACGCCGCGGAGGTCTACTGGATCGGCCGGGTACGTCTGCGCGGCACCATGCCCGCCGCCGACGTGGTCTCGGCGGTGTCCTCGCGGGGACGGGTGCGGTTCATGGTGACCACGCCGTCGGTGGACCCGCCGCTGCCCCGGGACTTCGTGCTGCGGCTCAGCGGCGCCGAGGAGCGCACCGTGCACCTGATCGTGGACGGCTCGTGGCCGCGCAACGAGTGGCCCCGCCGGCTGCCCCGCCGGGTCGTGCTGCACCCGCTGCCGAGCTGCGGTCGCGCCGTCGCCGCGGCCTGATCCGACGAAGATCGACTCGCGGGGGTACCGATTCGGTGATCCGGGAGGGGGTTTGCTACTCTTCTCGGGTCGCTGAGCCCCCGTAGCTCAGGGGATAGAGCACCGCCCTCCGGAGGCGGGAGCGCAGGTTCGAATCCTGCCGGGGGCACCTCACAGAAGACCTTCACGAGCCCGACAGCCACCTTGGCTGCCGGGCTCGTTCCGTTCCCGGGCGAGCCGGCCTCCTTGACCACCGGCTCACTGCTTTACTACGTTACTAGTAAAGCAGTGAGGAGCATCGTGTTCGTCTTCCGGCTCGACACCCACTCCGGCGTGCCGCCGTACCTGCAACTCGTCCAGCAGGTCCGCCAGGCGGTGCTGCTGGGCTTCCTCCAGCCCGGTGACCGCCTCCCGCTCATCCGCGAGGTGGTCGAGGACCTGGCGATCAATCCGAACACCGTCGCCAAGGCGTACCGGCAGATGGAGCAGGAGAACCTGGTCACCGGCCGGCCCGGCCAGGGCACGTTCGTCAACGAACAGCAGTCGGCCGCCATGTCGGCGTCCACGTACACGTCGCTGCGCCGCGGCCTGGAGACCTGGTTGCGCCGCGCCTACGCGGCCGGCCTCGACGAGCAGGCGGTGGACGCGCTCTTCACCTCCGTCCACCAGCAGACCAGGAAAGAGGACGTGGCGTGACAGCGACCGGGTCGGCGCTACGCACCGACGGTGTGGGCAAGCGGTACCGGAAGGGCTGGGCGCTGCGCGACTGCACCCTGGCCCTGCCTGCGGGCGGCGTGATCGCCCTGGTCGGGCCGAACGGCGCGGGCAAGACCACGCTGCTGCGCCTGGTCGTCGGGTTGCTGGCACCGAGCACCGGCACGGTGGAGGTCCTCGGCCGGGACGTCACTGCGAGCACCCGCAGACCCTGTCCCGGGTCGGGTTCCTGGCCCAGGACCACCCGCTGTACAAGCGCTTCACCGTCGCCGAGATGCTCCGCTTCGGCCGGGCCTGCAACCTGCGGTTCGACCAGGGGCTGGCCGAGCGCCGGCTGGCGAAGCTGGGCATCCCGCTCGACCGCAGGGCCGGTTCGCTCTCCGGCGGGCAGCAGGCCCAGGTCGCGTTGGCTCTGGCCCTGGCGAAGCGGCCGGAGCTGCTCGTCCTCGACGAGCCGGTGGCCAGCCTCGACCCGCTGGCCCGGCACGAGTTCCTCCAGGTCCTCATGGGCGCGGTGGCCGAGGGCGGGGTGACAGTCCTGTTCTCCTCCCACGTCGTGCACGAGCTGGAGCGCGTCTGCGACCACCTGGTCGTGCTCAACCAGGGCCGGGTCACGCTCGCCGGTGACATCGACGCCCTCCTCGCCGAACACCGGCTGCTCGTCGGCCCGCGCACGGCCAACGACCTCGACCGGGCCGCCGCCGTCGTGGAGGCCGTCCACAGCGACCGGCACACGACCCTGCTGGTACGCGACGGCGGCATCCCGGCCGCGCCGGGATGGCAGGCCCGGCCGGTCGCGCTGGAGGACCTGGTGCTGGCGTACCTGCGCCGGCCGTCCGAGCCGAGCGCCGGTGTCCCGTCGGGGGTGGCGGCGTGACGTGGTTGATCTGGCGTCAGCACCGGACCGAGGTCTGCGTCCTGGGCCTGCTCGTCGGCGTGTTCGGCATCGCCCTGCTCGTGCTCGGGACGCAGGCCCACGACCTGTTCCCCGGCGGTCCCGCCCGCTGTGCGGGAGAGGCAGGTGTCGGCGACGCCTGCGCGGCCTCCTTCCGCCGGCTCGACGACGAGTACGGGTACGTCGAGAACCTCCTTGCGGCCTTCTATCTGGTCCCCGTCGTCATCGGTGCGTTCCTCGGTGCGCCGCTGCTCGCGCGCGAGCTGGAGGACGGCACCTGGCAGCTCGCCTGGACCCAGGCCGTGCCGCGGATGCGCTGGCTGGCGGCCAAGCTCGTGGCGCTGGCCGGCGTCACGGTCGTGCTCACCGGGATGTTCACCGCGGTGCTCACCTGGTTCCGTCAGCCGTTCGACGCGTGGGAGGGGCGGTTCCAGTACGACGCCTTCGACCTGGAGGGGCTTGTGCCGGTGGCGTACGCGCTGTTCGCGTTCGGCGTGGCCACCGCGGCGGGGGCGATCCTGCGGCGCAGCCTGCCCGCGTTCGGCGTCGCGTTCGGGGCGTTCCTCGCCGCCCGGATGTCGGTGGCGCTGCTGGCCCGTCCCGCGTACGCCACGCCGCTCACGGCCATGGAGCCGGTCCCCGCCGGCGGCGCGACGGACCAGGCGGGGCACCGGTTCGTGCCCGGCGTCGCCGACTGGGTGATCGAACGCGGCTACGCGGACGCCACCGGGCACAGGCTGAGCAGCGTCGAGTACTACGAGCTGGAGGACGCCGCCAACCGGGCCGGCGCCAACGTCAACCAGTTCCTGCACGCGCGGGGCATCCAGCAGTTCGGGGTCTACCACCCGGCCGACCGGTTCTGGACGTTCCAGCTCATCGAGGCGGCAGTGTTCGTCGCCGTCGCGGCGATCCTGGTCGGTGTGGTGGTCTGGCGGGTCCGGCGCCGCGTGCTCTAGTGAGCCACCCTCACCTTTGTCCCCGATTCGCGGATGGGCCGGTCGTGAGCTGGCTAACCTCGCGGTGAACGGGTCGAACCACAGCACCTGCGAAGGTGAGCCAGTTGCCCGAGACGCCGTTGACCAACCGTCCCAAGATGCACACGGGCGTTCCCTCCTCGCTGACCACCACGCAACGGTGGGTCCTGCGCGGCATCGCCGTCGCCGACGCCCCCTGCGGCCTGTGGTTCCTCGAAGCGGTGGCCACATGCACCGGCACCGCACCGGACGAGCCGGTCGACGCGACGGTGGAGGAGCTGATCTCGCGCGGGTTCCTCGTCGACACCGCCGCCGGGCTCCGGCTGGCCTCGATCGCGCTGCGCGACGACGTCCTGCGGGACACCCCGCCGTCGGTACGCCAGGCGTTGCGCGAGGCGGCGGCCGAGGTGCTCGCCGACGCCGGGCGCCCGGCCCAGGCGGCCCGGCAGCTCCTCCGGGTGCTCCCGGCGGTGAGCCGGTCCGCCCGGGCGCTCGCCGCGCGGCTGGCCGGCGACCCGGCGGTCGGCCCGAGCCTCGCTGCGGACCTGCTGCTCGCCACCCCCGCGCCCGGCCCGGCCGACGAGCGCCTGGCCCGGCTGGTCGACGTCGCCGACAACCTCTATCTGGCCGGCCGGGTGGACGAGACGCTGCGGATGCTGCACCGGGAGGTCGCCGCCGACCGGTACGGGCCACGGCAGCGGGCGATGCTGCTCGGGCGGCTCGGCGCCTACTACGCGACGCAGCGTCCCTCGCTGTCCCTGACGTACCTCGGGCAGGCGCTCAACCAGGAGCTGGACGCCGCCGGGCGGAGCTGGACGCTCACCATGCTGGCGTCGCTGGCGGCCCGGTTCGGGCACCCGGACGCCGCCGAGCTGGTGGCGGCGGCGGAGCGGGCCCACGAACGCAGCCCCTCCCCCGGCGGCGGTATCCGCCTGGCCCTGGCGCACGCGTCCCGGGCCACCGCGGCCGGCGATCTGCCCCGCGCCGCGCGGATCCTGCGGGAGGTGGACGCGGGCGAGCCCACCGCCCGCACCCAGGCGGTCTTCCTGCGCGTCGACCGGGTGGCGAACCAGATCGCGCTCGGCCGGTACGTCGACGCGGCGACCGCGCTCGACAGCGTCTCCGCGGAGATCGACACGCTCGGCACGGTGGGGCAGCCGCTGGTGACCGCGTTGGACTGCGTCCTGCGGCTGACCACCGGTGAGCTGGCCGAGGCCGAGGTCCGGGCCCGGCTCGCGTTGACCGAACGCGGTGGCGCCCTGCCGGCGCAGGCGCGGGTGGACCTGCTCGCCACGGTCGTGGAGGTGCTGCTGCGCCGGGGTGAGGTGGCCGCGGCCCGGGATCTGCTGGCCGACGAACGTCCCGCGGTGGGCTGGCCCGACGACATGCAGTGGTTCCGGCTCGGCTGCGCCGCCGCGGGCGATCCGGAACCGGGCCGGCACGCCGCGCTCCTGGAGGCCGCCTTCGCCATGCCGGACCGCTCGGCGGCTCCCCTGCTGCTGGTGCCGCACCACGGCCCGCGACTGGTTCGCGCGGCGCTGGCGCTCGGCGACCGGCAGCGGGCCGGGATCCTCGCCGACCACCTGAAGCGGGCCGCCGGCATGACCAACAACGCGCTCTGGCGCGGGGTGGCGCACCAGGCCGACGGGCTGCTGACCGGCGATCCGGCGGCGCTGCGCGCGGCGGTACGGCTGCTCCGCACCACCTCCGCCCGGCCGGCCCTGGCCGACGCGCTGCACGACCTGGCGCGGTCGCCCGGGCTGCCGCCGGCGGAGGTGCCCGGCCTGCTCGCCGAGTGCGCCGCGATGTACACCCGGATGGGCGCCGGGGACGGGACGCGGGAACCCGACGGCACGGCCGGTGAGGACGCCTGCCGCCCGGCCGTGGCCGCGCTGACGCCCGCCGAGGTACGGGTGGCCGAACTGCTCGCGGTCGGCATGACGAAGCAGGAGGCGGCCCGGGACCTGTTCGTCTCGTTCCACACCGTCGACACCCACCTGCGCTCGATCTACGCGAAGCTCGGCGTCCACAACCGGGTGGAGCTGGCGCTGGTCTGGGAGTCGCGGGACGAAGGCTGAGCGCGGACGCCACGACCCTGTGGCGTCCGCGCTCAGCACCACGTCCTCAGTGCCGTTGCAGCGGGCTCTTCGTCTTCGGAAGCGCCTCGACCAGTTCGCGTGGCACGTTGATCGTGTCCGCGACCACCTCCGGCGGGATGTTCGCCAGCCACTGCGCGAGCGACACGTCCTCGAACTTCGCGGTCCGGAACAGCTCCAGGTAGACGAAGGGCTTGTCGCCGATGTTCTCGATGTAGTGGCCCATCGAGATCGGTACGTAGCCGACGTCGCCGGTCTCCATGTTGAAGGTGCGGGCCGTGGCGTGGTTGGCGAAGACGCCCATGCGTCCCTTGCCCGAGATCACGTACTGCATCTCTGCGCCGTTCGGGTGCCAGTGCAGCTCCCGCATCGCGCCGGGCTCGATCTCCACCAGGGCGGCGGTGGTGGTGATCGCCGCGGCGAAGTTGCTCGAGTCGGCGATGCGTACGCTGCCGCCCTCGAACTTCTCCGGCGTCTGCGCGAGGAGGCTGTGCTTGAACGTCCGGGGCACGTCGCCGGTGGGGCTGAACACCCGGTCCTCGGCCAGCGGTGGCGGCACCTGCCCCGGGAAGATGTACCGCTCGGACTCCGCCGGGAAGTTCGCCATCTGCTGCATGGTCCAGCCGAAGTTCTTGGCGATGACCTCCCTCGGCACGTGCGCGAAGAAGTCCGTGACCTGGAACGTTCCGTCCTCGGAGTAGCAGCCGTCGTCGAAGACGAGCAGGAACTCCACGCCCTCGTCGTGGGCCTGGATGTGGTGCGGGATGCCGGCCGGGAAATACCAGAGGTCACCCGCCTTGACGTCCTCCAGGAAGTTGCGCCCCTCCTGGTCCACCGCGGCGATCCGGCAACTGCCGGACAGGATGAAGGCCCATTCGGACTGGATGTGCCAGTGCAGTTCCCGGTAGGCGCCGGGGTCGAGCTTCATGTTCACGATCGCCAGGTCGTGGGCGATCGGCAGCAGGCGGTTCGTGACCTCCCGGGTCCAGCCGCCGCTCTCCCGGCGGGTGTGGGCCAGCGAGAACGGGAACACCAGGTTCGGCATGAGGCCGTGGTCGGTCGACGGCGGGTTCACCAGGTCCGGGTGGGTGTCGTCGATCGCCGGGTTGCGCGGAACGGTGCCAACCATCGAGTGGTCCTTCGCCGATCCCTTTCCGACGGGGTCAGTGGATCTGGGCATGACGGATGTCCTTCCGGGTGAGGGCCGCCGATTCGGCGGCCCGGGACGGGACGAACAACGCCCGCAGGTGTTCCGGGCTCTGAAAGGCCACCGCGAGCGGAATCGCGACACAGAGGAACAGCGACGCCGCGATGCTCCAGATCGGAGCATCAGTGGCGACTCCGGCGACGGCCAGGGCCGCGATCGAATAGAACGTGACGCGGATTCTGGCGACGGGGAGCACGAACATGCGCTCGGCCTCCTTCGGCTTCGAGTCTCGCCGTCGAGACGCAATTACGATGCTGCCGAATCGGATCCCCCCGGTGAATAACGCGATCGCGCCATTCACCGGAACGGACGGGACACCCTTTCCCGGCACTTCCGCGCATCGCACGCCGCACCGGTTTCGCGGTTGCGAGCAGGGGTAGGGAGGGCGATGTCCAACAACGCGGAGGATCGCTGGCGGGTGGGGGAATACGACTTCCACGTACCGTTTCTGGCACTTGCGCTCGCCACCGGCCTCGCCGGTGTTGTCGACGCATTCTCGTTCCTCAAGTACAAGGTGTTCGTCGGTATTCAGACCGGCAATGTGGCGTTCGTCGGAATGGGTGCCGCCGATCACTTTCCGCCCTGGCCGGCCGCGGTGGCGTCGCTTGTCGCGTTCGGCCTCGGCGGCCTGCTCGGCGCCGGCATCCGCCGCCTGCGCCCGGCCGGCCCGCTCACCCCGCCGGGCATGGAACTGCTCGCCATGCTGGCGCTGCTCGTGCTCTGGGGCCTGGTGGACCGCTCCCTCGACTCGGGGCGCGACTCGCTGACCGAGCGCACGATCCTGACCGCGCTGCTGGCGTTCCCGGTCGGCATCCTCGGCGGGTTGATCGTCCGCACGTTCGGCGTGCAGACCGCCACGTCGTACCAGACCGGCACCGTGCTGCGCACCACGAAGGGCATCGCCGACTGGGTGTTCGAGCCGGAGGGCCGCAGCGCGGCCGGGCGGCTCGCCGCGACCGGCCTGCTCTGCCTGGTCAGCTACGCGATCGGCGGGTTCGTCGGCGCGGCCACCGAGACCCGCCCGATCTGGACGATGATCGTCACCTGGGCCCTGGCAGTGGTGCTGATCGCGCTCACCTGGGGCAAGCGCCCGCCGGCGACGGCGACCCGGCGCCGCTGACGCGGACCGGCGTCACCCGGCCTCGCGGCGGGCCTTGGCGCGGCGTTTGCCCTCGTGCATCGCCTGGACCCGGGCCACCGGGATGGTCCGCCCCTGCTCGACCAGCTCCGCCGGCAGGCGCTGCGGCGCGGGCAGCGCCTCCGCCCAGGGATCCCGGTCGCCCAGCAGCGCGGGCACGGTCCGCACGGTGAAGTCGGCCGGGCTCGCGCTCTCCAGGTCGGCCCAGCCCACCGGGTACGACACCGGGGCGCCGGGCCGGATCCGAGGGCTGTAGGCGGCCACCACAGTCGCCCCGTACGCCCGGGTGGAGTCGACGAAGACGCGGCCGCCGCGGTCGGCGACGATGAACGCGGTGGTCGCGGCCGCCGGGTCGAGCCGTTCGGTACGGGCGGCGAGCGCCCGAGTCGCCGCGGCGGCCTCCTCGGCCGTGGTGGCCGGGTCGACCGGCACGATCACGTGCAGCCCCTTCGCCCCGCTCGTCTTCACCGCGCCGGCCAGCCCGGCGTCGGCGAGCGCCTGCCGCACCAGCAGCGCGACCCGCACCACGGCGCCGAACGCGTCCCCCTCCGGCGGGTCCAGGTCGAGCACCAGGTGGGTCGGATGCTCGGGCTGCCCGGCGCGGGCGAACGTCGGGTGGTACTCCACCGCCCGCTGGTTGGCGAACCAGAGCAGCGTCCGCCGGTCGTCGCAGAGGGCGTACGAGATCCGCCGGTGCGACGCCTCCGCCCAGACCTCGGTGCGGCGCACCCAGTCGGGCGTGTACTTCGGCAGGTTCTTCTGCATGAACGGCTCCTGGCCGGGCCGCACCCGCAGCACCGACAGCGGCCGGTCGCGCAGTTCCGGCAGGATCCGGTCGCTCATCGCGTCGAGGTAGTCGACCAGGTCGCGTTTGGTCGCCCCGGCGCCGTCGAACAGCGGCTGGTCGAGGTTGGTCAGCGACACTCCGGCCCGGGTCTCGTCGGCGGCACCCATCGGACCACCATCCCGGGCCGGGCCCGGCTCGGCAACCCCGACACGGTGCCCGGCGCGCCTCGCCGGCCCGCACCTGCGACGATCGGGGCGTGGGTGAGGCAGAGGCGGACGAGTGCGGGGCCGGCGCGGCCGGGCAGGCCAGCGCGTGCACCGTGCGGGAGGCGCTGGACCGGGTCGGCGGCAAGTGGGCCATCGGCATCCTGATCGCCGCCTCGGCCGGGCCGGTCCGCTTCAGCGAGCTGGAGCGCCGGGTGGAGGGGATCAGCCGCCGGATGCTCACGCTGACGTTGCGCAACCTGGAGCGCGACGGGCTGCTGGACCGGCACGTGCATCCCACGGTGCCGCCGAAGGTGGAGTACACCGCCACGCCGATGGCCCGGGAGCTGTACGAGTCGCTGGTGGCGCTGACGAGCTGGGCCGAGCGGCACCGCGAGGCGATCAGCGCGGCCCGGGCCGAGTACGACCGCCGGCACGGCGGCCCACCGGCCTGACTCAGTCCCGTACCCGCTCGGTCCAGTCGATGTGGTGGTCGAACAGCCAGGCCTGGGCGGCGCCGCCGTCGCGCGCCAGGTAGCGGGCGGCGAGTGGCATGCCCAGGTCCCGGACCAGCCGCCCGACCGGGCCGGCGACCTTCGTGGTGCTGGTCCGCCGCCCCTGCGCCACCACCCGCTCCACCCGGTCGCGGCGCAGCCGCTCGTAGGCCCGGAACGCGGCCGGTACGTCCGGCAGGTCGCGCAGGCAGCGGGCGAGCTGGACGGCGTCCTCGAAGGCCATCGCCGCGCCCTGCCCGGAGGAGGGGGCGGCGGTGTGGGCCGCGTCGCCGATCACGATCAACCGGTCGCGGTGCCAGACCGGCACGGAGGGCAGGTCGTACGTGGGCCAGCCGTACTCGATCCGCGCGGTGTGGTCGAGGATCCGCGTCGCCGGTCCCGGATCGTCGGCGAGCAGAGCGCGCAGCCGGGTCCGGGCCTCGTCCGGGCCGATCGCGGCGAGCTGTTCCCGGCTCGGCTCGACCGGCTGCGGCGGGTTGGCGAACCACCAGACCTCGTCCTCCCCCACCACGATCCAGCAGAAGAAGCAGCGCCGGCCGAACATCATCTGCATCACGCCGCGCTCGTCGGGCAGGCGCAGCCCGCGGGCGAAGCCACCGGCGTTCAGCAGCGGCACGTAGCGCGGCGCGGGGGCGGCCGGGTCGATCAGCGTGCGGACCCGGGAGCGCAGCCCGTCCGCGCCGACCAGCAGGTCGCCGTCTGCGGTGCGGCCGTCGGCGAACCGGGCGGTCACGCCGCCGTCGGTCGGGTCGGCGCCGGCCAGCCGGGCGCCGTGGACGAACTCGACGCCCCGGCGCAGCGCCTCGTCGCGCAGCGCCCGGTAGAGGTCGGAACGACCGACGGTACGACTGCCGGGGGCCCCGAACTCGGCGAGCCGGCGCCCTCTGTGGTTGTGCATGAGCATCCGGGGTGTCGGGTGTCCGAGCCCGGCCACCAGGTCGTCGAGGTCGATCGCGCGCAGCGCGTCGAGCCCGTTGGCGGAGAGCGTCAGGAAGGCGCCCACCCCGACCGCGTCCCGCGGGTACGCCTCGTACACCGCAGCGTCGATGCCGGCGCGCCGCAAGGCCATGGCGGCGACCGGGCCGGCCAGTCCGGCACCGACGACGAGAGCTTTAGTCATGTCATGACTATACATAAAATGACTATGGCGCGACAGGGGCCACCTAGGGTGGGGCCATGACGGTTCGTCGCTCGCCGCTGGCGATGATGGTGCTGGCCCTCCTGGTCGAGGAGCCGATGCACGCGTACCGGATGCAGCAGCTCATCCGGGAGCGCGAGAAGCAGGACGTGGTGAACGTCGCGCAGCGCAACAGCATCTACCAGACCATCGAGCGGCTGCGCCGCGACGAGCTGATCCGGGTGGCCGAGACCAGGCGCGAGGAGGGGCGGCCGGAGCGCACCGTGTACGCGCTCACGCCGGCCGGCCGCCGCACGCTCGACGGGTGGCTCGCCGACGCGCTCGCCACCCCCGCCCGGGAGTTCCCGGAGTTCCCCGCCGCCCTGTCGTTCCTGCCGATCCTGCCGCCCGAGGAGGCGGCCCGGCGGCTCGACGAGCGGGCGGGCGCCATCGAGGCACGGTTGCGCGAGCGTGAGGCGGCGCTGAGCGCCGTGGAGTTGCCCCGCCTCTTCCTGGTCGAGGACGAGTACCAGCTGACAGTGCTCCGCGCCGAGCTGGACTGGGTACGCGGACTCGTCGCCGACCTGCGCTCCGGCGCGCTCACCTGGTCCGGCGAATGGCTGGCCGACTGGACCGGAACACCGGACTGAGCTGCGAAAACAGGACGCTGTGGCGAACGCCACGCGGCGGATCTGACCGATCGGTCAGCACCTGACCGATCGGTCAGGCATGCTGGAGGACATGGCGCGACCCACCACCGCCACCCACGACGAGCTGCTGGCCGCGGCCGCTCGCCGGTTCGCCGTCACCGGGTACAAGGGCACCTCTCTCCAGGACATCGCCCGCGACGTGGGCTGCTCCAAGGCGACGGTGCTCTACCACTTCGCCAGCAAGGACGCCCTGCTCTGCGAGCTGATGGCCCCGGCCATCACCGTGCTGGAGGAGCTGGACGCCCGGATCGCGGCGCACACCGGCGCAGAGGCCCAGCGCGTCGCCGCGGACGGCTTCGTCGACCTGGCGGTCCGCTTCCGCCGGGAGATCGCCCTGCTCCGGGGAGAGTTCCCCGACCTGCTCCAGCAGCCCGCGTTCGCCCACATCCAGCAGATCTCCGAACGGCTCGTCGCCGCGTTCGCCGGCTTCTCCGACCGTCCGGAGGCACGCGTCGCGGCGCTCGTCGTGCTCGCCGGCATCGCCGAGACCTGCGGCGAGTTCCTGGACATCCCCGACGAACAGCTGCGACCCGCACTGCTCGCCGTGGCGTACCGCGCGCTCGAAGTCACCACCTGATCCGTTTCTGCGAGGACAAGGAAGGTCCATGGCGACCCTGCTGTACCGGCTCGGCCGGGCATCCCTGCGCCGGCGGCGACTCGTCGCCGTCGTCTGGCTCGTCGTACTCGTCGGCCTCGGCCTGGCCGCGGCCACGCTGCGGGGCCCGACGGCGAGCAACTTCACCATGCCGGGCACCGAGTCGCAGAAGGCGATCGACCTGCTCGCCGACCGCTTCCCGGCGGCCAGCGGCGCCACCGGCACGATCGCGATCAAGGCGCCACAGGACGGCGCCCTGACCACGCCCGCCGGTCAGGCGGTGGTCAAGCAGGTCACGCAGGAGGCGGCCACGCTGCCCGGCGTGGTCGGCGCGGTCGACCCGTACCAGGCGCAGGCGCTCACCCCGGACGGCCGGTACGCGCTGGTCCAGGTGCAGTTCGCCGGCGGTGCCGACGACGTCACCGACGAGCAGCGCGACGCGTACGAGAAGGTCGGCGCGCAGGCCGAGGCGCAGGGCTGGCAGATCGCCCCCGGCGGTGAGGTGCTCAACGCCGAGCCGGAGGTCGGCTCGACCGAGGCGATCGGCGTGCTGGTCGCGGCGATCGTCCTGGTGATCACGTTCGGCTCGCTCGTGGCGGCCGGCATGACCATGCTGAACGCGCTGATCGGCGTGGGTGTCGGCATGGCCGGTCTGTTCGCGCTCAGCGGTGCGGTCGAGCTGACCAGCACCGCGCCGATCCTGGCGCTGATGCTCGGCCTCGCGGTCGGCATCGACTACTCGCTGTTCATCACCTCCCGGCACCGGCAGAACCTGCTCGACGGGCTCTCCCCGGAGGAGGCGGTCGGCCGGGCGGTCGGCACCGCAGGCTCGGCAGTGGTCTTCGCCGGCGCCACCGTGGTGGTGGCGCTCGCCGGCCTGGCCGTGGTGGGCATCCCGTTCCTGACCGTGATGGGCCTGGCCGCGGCCGGCACCGTCACGATCGCCGTGCTGGTGGCGATCACGCTGGCCCCGGCGCTGCTCGGCTTCGCCGGCCACAAGGTGCTGCCGCGCAAGCTGCGTGACCGCAAGGCGGTCGAGGACCCGACCACCGGCTCCGAGGACCGCTCGGGCTTCGGCTTCCGCTGGGCGCGGTGGGTGACCAAGCTGCGCATCCCGGTGATCCTGGTCGGGCTGCTCGGCCTCGGCCTGCTCGCCATCCCGGCCCAGGACATGCGCCTGGCGCTGCCGGACGCCTCCGCCGCCGCCGAGGGCACCCCGGCCCGGGTCAGCAGCGACCTGATCCGGGAAGGCTTCGGCCCCGGCTTCACCGGCCGCCTCGCCGTCGTGGTGACCGCCGACTCGCCGCAGGACACCCAGGCCGCCATCCCGCAGGTGACCGCGCTGGTGCAGAAGACCGACGGGGTGCTGGCGGTGGCCCCGCCGCAGGTCGACCCGTCGGGGCGTACCGCGCTGATCGGGGTGATCCCGAAGACCGGGCCGACCGACGAGGCCACCGAGACCGTGGTGCACGACATCCGCAAGCAGGTCTCGGGCATCCAGAACGCCGACGTGCTGCTCACCGGCGTCACAGCTGTCGGCATCGACGTGTCGGAGAAGCTGTCCGACGCGCTGCCGGTCTACCTGCTGCTGGTGGTGGGCCTGTCGATCCTGCTGCTGATGCTGGTGTTCCGGTCGATCCTGGTGCCGGTCAAGGCGGCGCTGGGCTTCCTGCTCACCGTGGCGGCCACGTTCGGCATCACCGTCGCGGTGTTCCAGCAGGGCCACCTGGCCGACCTGGTCGGCCTGGACACGCCGGCACCGCTGGTCAGCTTCCTGCCGATCCTGCTCATCGGCATCCTGTTCGGCCTGGCCATGGACTACGAGGTCTTCCTGGTTTCCCGGATGCGCGAGGACTTCGTGCACGGCGACACCGCCCAGCAGGCCACCATCAACGGCATGGGGCACGGCGCCCGGGTGGTCACCGCCGCCGCGCTCATCATGATCTCGGTGTTCGGCGGCTTCGTGTTCCTGGAGGACCCGATCATCAAGTCGATGGGCTTCGCGCTCGCGATCGGTGTCGCCATCGACGCGTTCGTGGTCCGGATGACGATCGTGCCGGCGGTGATGTCGCTGCTGAACAACGCCGCCTGGTGGCTGCCGCGCTGGCTGAACAAGATCCTGCCCAACGTGGACGTCGAGGGTGAGGGCCTGCGCGCCCACCTCGCCGAGAAGCAGCACGCGAACGTGTGATCCGTGCGGGTGGGGTCCGTCCGGGCCCCACCCGTTCACACACCCGCCGGGTACGTCTCCATCTCGCCCGGCGTCACGAGCGTCGGCAGCGGATGCAGCGCCGTCGTCTCGTCGCACCAGATGAACGCGTCGTAGCGCTCGCCCAGCCGGGTCGGCACGTAGTTGCCCCAGGACTCGAAGCTCGGGTCGTACACCACCCCGATGGCCCGGTGGTCCGCCTCGCCGGTCACCCACTCCGGCTGGTCGTCGCCGCCGAAGACCAGCACCGCCCGGTCCGGCATCAGCTCGTGCAGCAGGTGCTCCACCGAACCCTCCCGGGCCGGCGGCACCACCATCGTCTCGGCCGGTGAGCCCCAGCGCGGCGCGGCCACCACACTGCCGTGCCAGCTGCCGAAGCCGATCAGCGCCACCGCGTCCCGGCCGTGCCGTTCCCGGCCGAGCTGCCCGATGTTGACCATGCCGTCCGCCGCCATGTCGGTGGCCCGGGCGTCGCCGACGTGCGTGTTGTGCGCCCACACGATCCCTCGCGAGCCCGGCCCGTACCGGTCCAGCAGCCGGTCGAGCGTGTCGGCCATGTGGACGTCCCGCACGTTCCACGACTCGGGGCCGCCGCCGACCATGGCCCGGTAGTACCGCTCCGCGCCGGCCACCACCTCCGCGTTCTGCCAGGCCGAGAAGCGGTCCGGGCCGTCCGCGGCGGCCTGTTCCCGGGTACGCGCCAGCAGCCGGACCACCTCCTCCTCGCACCGGGCGGAGACGAACCGGCTGGCCATCCCGTACTCCTCGGGCCGCTTGCCGTACGGCTCGAAGCAGCGGTACGCCTCCTGGGCGGCCTCCAGCGAGGCCGGATCCTCCTCACCGAGGTAGTCGAAGATGGCCTGCATCGACTCCCAGAGGGAATACACGTCCAGCCCGTGGAAGCCGGCCCGCTCCCCCTCGGGGCGTTCCAGGTTCCACGCCCGCAGCCAGCGGCAGAAGCGGGCCACCTCGGCGTTCGCCCACATCCAGGTGGGCCAGCGTTCGAACCGTTCCAGCGCGGCGAGCGGATCGGCCGCCCCGCCCGGCGCGCACACCACCGACCGGTGCACCCGGTCGCAGTCCGGCCAGTCCCCCTCCACCGCCACGAAGTCGAACCCCTGTTCGGCGATGAGCCGCCGGGTCAACTGCTCCCGCAGCCGGTAGTAGTCGTAGCTGCCGTGCGTCGCCTCACCGATCATCACCACCCGGGCGTCCCGCACGCGGTCCAGCAAGGGGTCGAAGTCGCTCGGCGCGCCGAGCCGCTGTACCAGCATGTCCGCGGCTACCCGGGGCCCGCCGGGACAAACCGCCGCCGCGGCCCGGCGGCGGGCATGCCGCCGGGCCCAGCGGGTAGCCGGGCGGCATGACCGTCACCGGCGCGCAGTTGCAGGAGTTCCTGGCCGGGCTGGACTACCCGGTCTCCCGGGAGGACCTGGTCCGCTGGGGCCAGGAGAACGGCGCCAGCACCGAGACGCTCCAGCGGTTGCGCACGCTGCCGGCCGAGGAGTTCGACACCCCGGCCGAACTGGTCGAGGCGCTCGTCACCCTCGCCGGTTGACCGGCGCGTGCAGCAGCCGGAACAGCACCAGCCACTGTTCCGGCCAGACCAGCCCGACCGGGGTGTCCGGCGCGATCCGCGCGGCCCGCAACGCGCCGTCGACCCGCGGCCGGGGATGGCCCGCGCGCAGCGAGGCCGCGAGCGAGCCGCCGACTCCGCCGAAGCCCAGCTCCACCATCCGCCGGTACGCGGGCAGCGCGGCCGGCGCCACGAGTGGCGTCGTCCGGCGCTCCAGCCGCAGGATGCCCCCGTCCACCCCCGGCACCGGCCGGAACGCGGCCCGGGGCACCCGCCCGGCCAGCCGCCAGTGGTGTTCCGGCCAGGTGAGCACCGTGAGCCGGCTCCACCGGCCGTGGTCGCCGGTGCGCTTGCGGGCGTAGTCGAGCTGGGTGAGCAGCGTCGCTGCGCCCAGCCCTGGTGCGGCCAGGCACCAGCGGACCACCGCCGCGGTGAGCGACCAGGGGATGTTGCCCGCCACCGAGAACGGCCCGACGGGCGGGGAAGCGGCCAGGAAGTCGGCCGCCCGTACCTCGACGTTCGGCAGCGGAGCGCAGGCCGCCGTCAGCTCGGGCAGCACGGCCGGGTCGACCTCGTACGCGATCAGCCGCCCGCACCGCGCGGCGAGCGGCCGGGTCAGCCGGCCGCGTCCGGCGCCGACCTCCAGCAGCAGGTCGTCCGGGCCGGGCCGGGCCGCGCGGACCATCCGCGCGACGGCGGCCGGGTCGGCGAGGAAGTTCTGGGACAGTACGCGACGGGACCGGTCGCGTGCGGTGGTTCGGCGGGGCGCCACGGGTTCGTCCTGTCTGTCGCCGGACGGCGACGGGTACGGACCGCTGCGCTGGTGTCCCCCGCCGTCGAGGCGGCGTAGGGCGGATCGGGCGGGCGGTCCGAGCGGATCGGGACTCGGACGACCCTGGACAGTGGCCGGGACGCGGCGCATGCCTGAGCGGGCCACCTCGGCGAGGTGGCGTGGACGAACCACGGGTACCGCCACCTCGGCGAGGTGGCACGACCGGCGCCCCTCGGGGCGGGTCGGGAACCGGCGGTCGGGTCAGACGCGGGCGGCGTACCGGCCGGCCAGGGCCGGGCGCCGGAACCGCGGACGGGCGTCCAGGAGGAGCCCACACGCGGCCGGCGCGGCGGCCACGCGGATCAGGGCATGCGTGAACATGCCGCCACGCTAACGACCGGGTCCGGCCCGGGCGACCGGTTTTCTACAGGTCGACGGTGCGTCCCTGCGCACGGGCGGTCTGCGCGGCGTCCAGCACGGCCACCACCTCGCGGCCGAACCGCACGTCGCAGCGGTGGTCGCGGGTGCCGGCGTCGACCTCCTCCAGCAACTGGTCGAGCGCGGCGCCGAACGCCTGGAGCGCGCTGCCGTCGCCGGGCGGGACGGTCTCGGTGCCGTTCTCGCCGAAGAAGACGAAGTCCCGGGTGACCGCCTCGGACGGCGCGTCCAGGGTCAGCGACAGCGAGCTGGTCGCGCCGCCGTCGTGGGTGAGCAGCAGGTGCACCAGACCGCTCGGGCCGTCCATCGCGGCGACCCGGGTGACCCGGCCGAGCACCGGCAGGATCAGCGACAGCGCGTGCGGGCCGATGTCCCACAGCGCGCCGCGCTCCCGCCGCCAGGTCGAGTCGCCGTACGGGTTCCCGGGCTGGAAGATCGACGCGAACATGGTGGCCCGGGCGTGCTGCCAGCCACCCGCCGCGGCGGTCGAGGCGAGGAACCCGGTGACGTTCGGGTGGAAGCGCTGGGTGAAGAAGACCACCGAGGCCACCCCGGACGCCTGTGCCGCGTCGACCACCCGGTCGGCGTCGGCGAGGTCGAGCGCCAGCGGCTTGTCCAGCAGCAGGTGCCGCCCGGCGGTGGCGGCCCGGACGGCGATGTCGGCCTGCACGTCCGGCGGAAGCGCCACGGCGACCGCGTCGCAGGCGTCGATGAGCGCGTCCACGTCGGTGAAGGCCGGTACGCCGTGCCGGGTCGCCAGTTCCTCCGCCTTCGCCGGGTTGCGTCCCCAGACGCCGGCGAGCCGTGCCCGCGGGTGCGCCTCGATGGCCGCGGCATGCGTCTCCGCCGCCCAGTAACCGGTGCCGAACAACCCGAACCGCACCCCGACCCCCTGCCGTCGACGTCCGCCACCGGCGTACGCCGGGACCGTGATCCACGCTAGTCCCCCGGCCCGTCCGGCGCGCCACGACCCGGCGGGCGAGCCGCTACTACACGGATTAGTAGGCTGTGCCGGTGAACGACACCGTGTCGACGACCAGCGCGGCGGCCGCCTCCGCCTCCCCGGTGGACGGGCCGCTCGCCACGGTCGCGATCGTGATCTCGCTGGCGCTCGCCGTCTGGGCCCTGGTGGCGGCGGTACGCCACCGGCCGCCGGACCGGATCCAGTTCGTCGGCCTGGCCGTGCTGGAGGTGGCGCTGCTCGCGCTCACCGTGACGGCTCTCGTCGCGCTCGGCGGCGGCGAGCGGCCGGGCGAGCCGGGTGCGTTCTTCGGCTACCTGGCGACGCTCGTCTGCCTGCCGCCGCTGGCCTGGGTGCTGGCCCGGATGGAGCCGACCCGCTGGGGCTCCGGCATCGTCTGCGCGATCTGCCTGGTCACGCCCGTGGTGGCGGTACGGCTCCAGCAGACCTGGGAGGTCCTCGGTGGCTGACCCGACGACCGCGCACGAGAAGCGCGCCACCAACCGCGGCCCGGGCCGGCTGCTGATCGCCGTCTACATCGTCTTCGCCATCGCCGCGACCTCGCGGGCGAGCCTGCAGATCGCCACGAAGTTCGACGAGGCGCCGGTGGCGTACCTGCTGTCCGCGGTGGCGGCGCTGATCTACATCGTGGCGGCGGTCGGGCTGGCCCGCGCCGGGCACACCGGACGGCGGGTCGCGCTCGCCTGCTGCACGGTCGAACTGGTCGGCGTGCTCGGCGTGGGCGTGCTGAGCATCGTCGACAAGGATCTGTTCCCGGACGAGACGGTCTGGTCCGACTTCGGCAGCGGCTACGGCTACGTGCCGCTGGTGCTGCCGGTGCTCGGCCTGTTCTGGCTGTGGCGCACCCGGCGCGACCCCGCCTGAGCGGGCCCGCGCCGGGTCGGGCCGGTCAGTCCTTCGGACCGCCGGCGACGTAGATGACCTGGCCGGAGACGAAGGACGCGCCCTCGCTGGCCAGGAACGAGATGGTGTGCGCGACGTCCTCCGGGCGGCCGGGACGGCGGACCGGGATCTCGGCGGCGGCGTGCTTCTGGAGGTCGTCGAAGTCGACCTTCATCCGGGCCGCGGTGGCGGCGGTCATGTCGGTGACGATGAAGCCCGGCGCGACCGCGTTGACAGTCACCCCGAACGGGCCCAGCTCGATCGCCAGCGTCTTGGTGAAGCCCTGGAGACCGGCCTTCGCGGCCGAGTAGTTGGCCTGGCCCCGGTTGCCGAGCGCGGACGTGCTGGACAGGTTGACGATCCGGCCCCACTTCGCCTCGACCATGTGCTTCTGCGCGGCCTGGCTGAACAGGAACGCCCCGCGCAGGTGCACGCCCATGACCGTGTCCCAGTCGCCGTCGGTCATCTTGAACAGCAGGTTGTCGCGCAGCACGCCGGCGTTGTTGACGAGCACAGTCGGCGCGCCGAGTTCGGCGGCGACCCGTTCCACGGCGGCCTCGACCTGGGCCCGGTCGGACACGTCGGCGCCGACGCCGAGCGCCCGGCCGCCGGCCGAGCCGATGGCGTCCACCGCCTCCTTGGTGGCGGACTCGTCGATGTCGACCACGGCGACGGCCATGCCGTCGGCCGCCAGCCGGCGGGCGGTCGCCGCGCCGATGCCGCGCGCGGCTCCGGTGACGATGGCGACGCGGGGCTCCTCCGACATGCTTACCTCCCGGTAACTTGTGGCTCGATCGGAGGAGCTTAACCCGGGCCGGCGACGGCGGGGCCGGACGACGCTGTCCGGCCCCGCCGCGCTCACCGGCGGGTCAGTTGACGCTCACCACGGTTCCGGTGCCGCCCGCGTACTCGATGTAGCCGGTGTGCCGCCCACCGGGCAGCCCCGACCACGTCGTCGTGACCGTCAGCGGGGTTCCCGGCGTGGCCCTGGGGTTCTTCGGGGACACCGTCAGGTTCCCCACTCCTCCCTTGTCGGTGACCACGTTGGCCTGCACCGTGTACGGCGTGGCGGTGGTGCCCGGCGCCATGTCGCCCCAGACGACCACCGCCACGCGGTACGGCTCGGCCGCGGGCTTGAGGACGAACCGCTGCTCGGCCGCGGGGTAGTCGGAGAGGTCGGCCAGTTCCGCGACGCCCTCCACCACGCGGTAGATGACGACTCCGAGCTGTGCCCGCGGATCGTCGGTGCGGACGGTGACCTCGGCCGCCTTCGTGCCGGTGCCCAGCGAGACCTCGTACTCCTTGCCCCAGATGTCCTCGGGGGTGACGGTGTCGGATGCCGGCCGCCCCGCGACCATCCCGTATGCCTTGATCGGGAACTTGGCCAGCCCGGGGGTCACCTCGAAGCTCAGCGAGCCCTTCGCGCCGCTGCCCTGCACCTGCTCCGGCGCGGTAGCGGTGTGCGGGGTCACGACGATCGGGCTGCGCGCGGTGGTGCCGGCGCCCGTCCAGGTCAGCCCACCGCGGATCGTGTCCGGTCCGGTGGCCGAGGTGAGCTGCATCGTGACGGTGAACTCCCGGGTCTCCCCGGCCGAGCGGAAGCGCAGCGTCGAGGGGGTCACCTTGACCTTGACGCCGGGCAGGTCGACCTTCGCGGTGTAGACGCCCGGGGTGACCGCGGTGACCCGGCGGGTGACCGTCCGGGTGCCGAAGAGGTTCTCGACGCGGATGGACGGATAGTTCAGGTCACTGCCGGCGATCGGGGCGACCCCGCTGCCGGTCCGGTACCCCTTGCCCTCCAGGTAGCCCAGCCAGTCGGCCGCCGACGCGTCGTAGACCACGCCGGGGTTGAGCATCCGGGTCGGGTCGACGTGACCCGTGCCCTGCGCCCAGACGTCGGTGTTCGGTGCGCCGGTGGTGGTCCTGGTGGCGTAGGTGGTGGTCATCAGCGCGGACTTGATCTCGGCAGGCGTCGCGGTCGGACGCTCGGCGAGGTAGATCGCGGCGAGGCCGGCGACGTGCGGCGTGGCCATCGAGGTGCCGCTGTAGAAGTCGAAGTTCTTCCCCTCGCCGCGCGGGGAGACGGCCGCGAGGATCCCGACACCGGGGGCGGTGAGGTCCGGCTTCAGCAGGTCCTGGTTCTTCAGCGACGGGCCGCGCGAGGAGAACGCCGCCACCTGGGGGTACGGCTGGTCGTTGCCGGTCGGCAGCAGCGTGACCTGCGCGCCGGGGGTGGCGGCGTAGTCGAGCACCGTCTGCGTGTCGGGCGCGTTGACGTGCACAGTCGGCAGGCCGTGCAGGTCACCGCTGAGGTCCTGGACGGACGGGTTGCCCAGCACCATGCCGACGCCGCCGGCCCGGGCGACCTCGGCGGACTTCGCGGTACGACCGATGATGCCCCGGAGGCAGACCACCACCTTGCCGGTGACCTTCGCCGGGTCGAGGGTGCCGGGGGCGCAGTAGTCCGCGTCCGCGTCGGTGGCTCCACCGGCCTTCGCGGCCCGGGACGCGATGAGCGGCTTCGGGCCGAACGTCGTGGCGACTGTGGTGCTGGTGCCGTTCACGAGGGTGCCGTCGCCCAGTTTCACGCTGGCCGAGTACGACGCGATGGTGCTGGCGCCGACCGTCATCTCCCACGGCGTGGTGTTGTCCAGCGAGCTGCTCGACGGTCCGCTGTTGCCGGCGGCCGAGGAGATGAAGATGCCGGCCGACGCGGCGTTGAGGAAGGCGAGCTTGGCCGCGTCCCCCGGGCTCGACTCGGACGAACTGCCGATCGAATAGTTGATCACATCGACGCCGTCCGCGACGGCCTGGTCGACAGCGGCGACGATGTCGACTGTGGTGCCCCTGCCGCCGCCGTCGGTGTCGTTCCAGAGGACCTTGTAGACGGCGATCGCGGCCCCGGGCGCCACTCCGGAGATCGCCCCGAAGTCGATGCCGCGCTCACGGACCGGGACCGCGGTGTTGCCTGCTGCAGTGCCGGCGGTGTGGGTGCCGTGCCCGTGCGCGTCGCGGGGCGACTCGTAGTCGGCGCGCTCCTCCGGCGGAACGGCCTGCTTCCAGCCCTCGCCGAAGTAGCGGGCACTGATGATCTTCTCGTTGCAGGCGCTCGCGGTGAACTCCTCGCCGGTCTGGCAGGTGCCCCGGAACGTGCCGCCGTCGGCCTTGCGCATGACGGTGGCCGAGCCCTCCCGGTACGGCCGGTAGGGATCCGCGGTGGTCGGCGCGGTGGTGCCCAGCGCCGGGGCGGCGAACGACGGGTTCTCCGGCCAGATCCCGGTGTCGAGCACGCCGACGACGACGCCCTTGCCGGCCTCGGCCGTGCCGCCGACCTTCGACCACACGCCGTCGCGGCCGGACAGCTTGAGGAAGTCCACGGAGTTGCGGTCGTCAGTGGTCGTGTAGACCTTGTTCGGCGAGACCGACAGCACGTCGCCACTGAGCTGCAACCGCGCCGCCTGGGCCGGGGTCAGGTCGGCGACGAAGCTGTTCGAGACGACGTAGTTGCTGCGCCGCGCCTGCGCGCCCACGTTGCGCGCCACCTCGCGGTGCCGGCTCGTCAGGTGGTCGCGGTAGCGCCGGGCGGCCGGGCTGCCCACGTCGACCTTCCCGCCCTTGGCGGCCCTGGTCGCGGCGATCCCGGCGACCCCGCCCTCGTAGGTGGCGAGCGGCTTCTCGGTGAGTGTGACGACGTAGGTGCCGACGGTGCCGCCGGAACGGGCGGTCAGCACGTCCGCCGGTGCCGGAGGGGTCGTCTGACCGGATGCGGGGACGGGATTGAACGTGACCGCCAGCGCGGTGGCTGCCAGCGCGACGCCGTAGCGGAAGGATGGTCGATACCTACGGGCCATTGCTCCTCTTCCGGGAACCAGGGGTGATCAGATCCGGTCCCGCCCGGCAGGGTCACCGGTTGGGATGGGAAGTAGTGAACGTCCTGGCAGGGATCCAAGTCGAGATATCTTCGTGTCCTCTTCGGCCACGTGGCGGAACCCGCCACGGTGGAGGAACAACGGCAACAGGCAGGTGCGATGCGATCCGACCCGGTCCTGGGCGCGCTCGGCGTCGGTGCTTTCGACGAGCGGGTCTACCGGCTGCTGCTGGCGGAACCCCGGCGTCCGCTGGCCGCGAGCGCGGACGCGCTGGCAGCCACACCGACCCGGGTACGCACCGCCGTCACCCGGCTGGCGCGACTCGGCCTGGTGCGGCGGATCTCACCCGGCCACTACGAGGCGGTGAGCCCGGAGGCGGCCCTGACGACGCTCGTCGCCCGGCGGCGGCTGGCGCACGAGACGGCGCTCAACGGCGTACAGGCCGCGATCGGCGACTTCGACCACCTGTTTCGCACCGCACGGCTGAGCGACCCGGCACGTTGGGTGGAGGTGGTGACGGGCGCGGCGGTCGCCGCCCGGATGGACGAGGTCACCACGTCGATCCGGACCCATTTCTGGGTGCTGGACCGGCCGCCGTACCGGACGGAGATCGCCGGTGTCCCCCGCACCAACGAGGCGGAGGCCGCGATGACCGCGAGCCTGGTCGCCCAGGGGGTGGATCTCCGCTCCGTCTACTGCCCGGACTCGATGTACCGGCCCGGCCGGTTCGAGCTGCTGGTGCGGCTCAGCGAGGCGGGCGAACAGGCACGGATGCTGCCCAGCCTGCCGTTCAAGCTCCGGATCGTGGACCTTCGGGTGGCTGTGGTCTCGCTCACCGGCGACGGCTACGACAACCTGGCGCTGATCCACCCGTCCGGGCTGCTCGACGCGCTCATCGAACTGTTCCTCGTGTACTGGAACCAGGGCACGCCGCTCACAAGCGACCGGCCGCCGGTCGAGGACGGGCCCAGCGACGAGGAGCTGCTGCTGTTGCGGCTGCTCCGGGCCGGGCTGAAGGACGAGGCGATCGCCCGCCAGATCGGCGTCAGTGCCCGCACCGCCACCCGGCGGATCGCCGCCCTGATCGACCGGCTGGGGGCGACCAGCCGGTTCCAGGCGGGTGCCGAGGCGGCGGCGCGGGGCTGGCTCTGACCGGGTCCACGCCTACCGATCGTGGCCCCGGCAGAGCCGGATCCACCGGTAGCCGTACCCGGCGAGCTTGAGCCGGTCGAGCTTGCCCACGTCCTCGTAGTTGCGGTCGCTGAGCACGTCGATCGGCAGGTCCGCCTCCGGCGCCAGCGTGCTCAGGTCCACCTCCACGTCCTCGGTCCCCAGGTTGTGCAGGAAGACCATCGTCCCGGTACGCCCGTCGGCGCGGTGCGCGAGCACGCCCGGCGGCATCGGCACGTCGATGTGGGTGGTGCTGCCCGAGCCGGTCTCCGGCGCCTCCCGCAGCGTCCGGATCATCCGCTCGAACCAGCCGAGCAGCGACCGCGGGTCCTTGCGCTGGGCGGTCACGTTGACGTTCTGGTAGCCGTACTCGCCCTTGTCGATCACCGGGCGGACCAGCTTCTCCGGCTCGGCGGCGGAGAAGCCGGCGTTGTCGGCGTAGGACCACTGCATCGGGGTACGGATCGCGTCGCGCCCGTCCAGCGACAGGTCCTCCCCCATGCCGATCTCCTCGCCGTAGCGCAGCACCGGAGTGCCGCGCAACGAGAACTGCAACGAGTACGCCAGCTCCATGTGCCGGCGGTCGTTGCCCAGCATGGGCGCCAGCCGGCGGCGGATGCCCCGGCCGTAGAGCTGCATGTTCTCGTCCGGGCCGAACTTCGCCAGCACGTCGTTGCGCTGGTCGGCGGTGAGCCGGGACAGGTCGATCTCGTCGTGGTTGCGCAGGAACGTGGCCCACTGGCCGCCGGTGGGCAGCTTCGGGGTGTCGCGCAACGCCTCGATGATCACCTCCGGGTCCTCACGGGCCAGGGCGAGCATCAGCCGGCCGTTGAGCATGAAGTCGAACAGCATGTGGATCCGGTTGCCCGAACCGCTGCCGTCACCGAAGTAGACGGGCAGCTCGTCCGGCTCGACGTTCGCCTCGGCCAGCAGGACCGCGTCGCCGCGCCGCCACTGCACGTGCTGACGCAGATCGGTGAGGAAGTCGAAGTCCTTCGGCGAGTTCGGGTTACCCGGTTCGGTGCGCTCGATGATGAACGGCACGGCGTCCATCCGGAAGCCGGAGACGCCGAGCTGGAGCCAGAACGAGGTGATCTTCTTGATCTCCGCGCGGACCTTCGGGTTCTCGATGTTCAGGTCCGGCTGGAACTTGTAGAAGCGGTGGTAGTACCACGCCTTGGCGGTCCGGTCGTAGGTCCACGTCTCGTGCTGCTCGCCGGGGAACACCATGCCCTGGTGGCGGTCGGCCGGCTCGTGGTCGGCCCAGACGTACCAGTCCCGGTACGGCGAGTCCGGCGAGGACCGGGCGGACTGGAACCACGGGTGCTGGTCGGAGGTGTGGTTGACCACCAGGTCGATGATGACGCGGATGCCCCTGTTGCTCGCCTGGTGCAGCAGTTCGGCGAAGTCGCCGAGCGTGCCCAGGCGCGGGTCGACGTTGTAGAAGTCGGTCGCGTCGTACCCGTCGTCCTCGTTGGGCGAGGGGTGGATCGGGTTCAGCCACAGGCAGGTCACGCCGAGCCGGGCCAGGTAGTCCAGCCGGCCGATCAGCCCCTGGAAGTCACCCACCCCGTCGCCGTCGGAGTCCGCGTACGTGTCGACGTCGAGGCAGTAGACGACCGCCTCCTGATACCACCTGTCACCCATGCGAGGACTACTTCTCCGAACGCGCGCGACGGCAAACCCGGTACGGTGCTCCGATGAGCGAGGAGGCGTACGACTGGTCCGCCGGCACCTGGCTGAACCCGCCGGAGCGGGCCGAGCCGGTCGACGGCGGCCTGCTGGTCGAGCCGCGCGGCGGCAGCGACTTCTGGCGGCGCACCAGCTACGGCTTCGTGCACGACGACGGCTCGGCGCTGCTCGCGCCGTTCGGCGTGGACAGCGCCGTGGAGGTGTCGTTCGTGCTCGACTACACGGCCCAGTTCGACCAGGCCGGCGTGCTGGTGCGGGTGGACGACCGGCGGTGGACCAAGGCCGGGGTGGAGGTGAGCGACGGCGCGCCGCAGGTCGGCGCCGTGGTCACCGACGAGTTCTCCGACTGGTCGGTGGCGCCGGTGCCGCAGTGGTCGGGCCGGGAGGTGACGGTCCGGGTGAGCCGGGCCGGGGACGCGCTCACCGTACGGGCCCGGTGCGCGGACGAGCCGTGGCGGCTGGTCCGGGTCGCGCCGCTCGACCCGGCGGCGCAGGCGTCGGCCGGGCCGTACTGCTGCTCGCCCAGCCGGGGCGGGCTGCTGGTCCGCTTCACCGGCTGGCGGCGGGGTCCGGCGGACGCCGCGCTGCACCCGGAGGCCTGAGTCACAGGTGTGACACCGGCCGGTCCGGGTAACACCTTCGGATCTCCGGCTCTCCGGCTCTCGCGTGGAAGGACCGCCATGGCCCTGGCCCAGGACGTCGACCCGAACCAGTTCACCGGGCTGACCGGCTGGGTGGCGAGCGTGATCGACTCGCTCGGCGCGGTCGGTGTGGCGCTGCTGGTGGCGCTGGAGAGCATCATCCCGCCGATCCCGAGCGAGATCGTGCTGGCGATGGCCGGATACCTGTCCGCCGAGGGCCGGTTCAACGTGGTGCTGATCGTGGTCGCCGCGACGGCCGGCTCGCTGCTCGGCGCGCTGGTGCTCTACTGGCTCGGCGCGGCGCTCGGCGAGGACCGGCTCAAGCGCTGGCTGGACCACATCCCGCTGGTCGACCTGGAGGATCTGGAGAAGGCCGACCGCTGGTTCGAGCGGCACGGCCGGTGGGCGGTGCTGATCGGCCGGGTGGTGCCTGTGGTGCGCAGCCTGGTCTCGATCCCGGCCGGCGCCAACCGGATGCCGCTGGGCGAGTTCATCCTGCTCACCACGCTCGGCAGCGGCGTGTGGAACGCCCTGATCGTCGGCGCGGGGTTCGCCCTCGGGTCGCGGTGGGAGGACGTCGACAGGTACAGCCAGTGGTTCAACTACGCGATCTTCGCCGTCTTCGGCTTCATGATCGTGAGCTGGGCGGTGAAGAAGGTGCGCCGGCGGCGCGCCCGGCGGTCGGTGACCGCCGGGCGCTGACCGCCGCGCGGGCTCAGAAGCCCGCGGTGATGCCGGTGAACTCCCAGGTGTTCTGCGCGATGCCGGAGCAGTTGGCGACCACGCCGCCGCCCGGGCAGGGCCGGTCCCGGTTGACCGACCAGAACGTGAACCGGGCCAGGCCGCGCGCCTTGGCCCAGTCGCGGATCTGCGTCCAGGTGGCCGGCGAGGTCAGCTCCTGCTGGTCGGAGAGGCCGTTCATGCCGGACAGGCCCATGTGGGCGTACGCGGTGGCGTCGGACCAGCCGAACGCGTTGCGCAGCGCGGTCTTCAGGCCCTCGGCCGCGTTCACCGTGTTCTGGTACATGTTCGCGCCGCCGCCGAAGTCGAACGGCATGATCGTGAACACGTCGATCCCGGTGCCCTTTGCCGCCGCCTGGTTGATCAGCCGGGTGCCGTAGTACGACGGCCCGGTGGTCGAGGTGCCGAACGTGATGATGGTCTTGATCCCCGGGTTGTTCTGCTTGACGATCTTCAGGGCGTCCAGGATGCGGTCCTGCACCACCTCGTTCTCGAACTCGTCGCTGTTCTCGATGTCGATGTCGATCGCCTTCAGCCCGTACGCGTTGATGACCTGCTGGTACGCGCCGGCCAGCGCGGCGGCGGTCGAGCAGTTCGGGCCGAGCTTGTTGCCGCTCCAGCCGCCGAAGGACGGGATGACGTCGCCGCCGGCCGCCTTGATCGCGGCGATGGTGGCGGCGTGCGTGCCGCCGGTCAGCGGCCCGGTGCCGTCCCAGGCCGGGGTGCAGCCGCCGCCGGAGAGCACGAACGCGATGGTGAACCACTTGATCCCGGTCGCGCCCATCACGGTGGCGGGCGCGGGCGGGTCGCCCCAGCCCGGGTAGAGGTAGGGCGCGGCGGCCATGGCACCGCCGCCGCCACCGGTGCAGCCGCTGGTGGTGGCCGCGACCGCCGCCGACTTCGCCGACTCGCCGCTGCCGTTGTACGCGGTCACTGTGTAGCTGTGCCCGCTGCACGCGGCCAGCCCGGAGACGGTGGCCGAGGTGCCGGTGACGGTGGCCCTGACGGTGCTGCCCTCGTACACGCGGTAGCCGGTGACCGTCCCGGAGACGGCGTTCCAGGCGAGCGAGACCGAGGACGCGGTGGTGCCGGTGACCCGCAGCCCGCCGGGGGTGGCGGGCGCGCCCGGGTTGCCGGGGTTGCCGCCGGCGCAGGAGGCGCCGTTGACTGTGCAGTTCACCGGGTCGCCGGTGCCGCTGACGACGAAGCCGAAGCTGGTGCTGGCGCCCGGGGCGAGCGCGCCGTTCCAGGACTGGTTGACGGCGGTGACGTGCTGGCCGGAGGTGGTCAGCCGGGCGTCCCAGAAAGAGCCGAGCGTGCTGCCGGCCGGCAGGTCGAACTGGACGTTCCACGAGGAGATCGCGGCGGAACTGTCGTTTGTGACGGTGAACCGGGCCTCGTACCCGCTGCTCCAGCTGGAGGTGCGGACGAAGGCCGCGGTGGCGGCGGAGGCGGGCGGCGCGGCGAGCAGGGCACCGGCGACCACTGCGGTGGTCAGCGCGGCGGCGAGCGTCGCCAGGCGGGGGCGGAGTCTCACGGCGTCCTCCAGGGGACGGGCGGGGGTGGAGAGGAATTCACAACCGTCGACGTGCGCCTATTATTAGGAGTGTTAACTGTTTCTGTCCAGCACCGACGCGGCCCGAACCCCGGAGGGGGTCCGGGCCGCGCCCCGGTCGCGTTCAGCGGCGGAAGGTGAACCAGTTGACGTTGACGAAGTCGGACGGCTGGCCGCTACTGAACGTCAGGTAGACGGTGTGCCGGCCGGTCACCGCACCGACGTTGCCCGGCACCGAGCGCCAGGTCTGCCAGCCGCCGGTGTTGCCCACCGCGAAACTGCCGATCGGCGGCGCGGTCGGGCTGTCCACCCGGACCTCCACCAGCCCACTCACCCCGGACGCCGCGCCGGAGGCGACCCGGGCCACGAAGTCGCGCGGCGGCGTGGAGCCGAAGTCGACGTTGTCGTAGCGGACCCAGTCGCCGTTGGCGAGCCAGCCGATGTCCTGGCCGCCCTCGGCGCACGTCTCCACCTGCACGCCGTTCTGCGCGTTGAACGACTCGGCCTGGATCGTCGCGTAGGCGTCCCGCACCCCGCCCGGCGGCGGCGTGGTCGGCGTCGGCGACGGGTTGCTCCCGCCGCCGCGGGTGTAGACGGCCACGTAGTCGACGAGCATCGACCGGCCGGACACGGTCGAGGCGGTGGGCGTCGCCGAGCCGGCCACGCCGTCCGGGAAGCCGCCGCCCATCGCCACGTTGAGCAGCAGGAAGTAGCCGGCGTGGTTGGTCATCTGACTCCAGTACGGCTCACCGATCTGGTTCTGCCCGACGGTGTGGAAGAGCTGGCCGTCGACGTACCAGCGCAGTTGCTGCGGGCTGATCGAGGCGTCCCACTCGAACCGGTAGGTGTGGAACGCCGACTGGCAGGTGCTGCCCGGGCAGGCCCGGGACGCGCCGATGCCGTTGAACTCCCCGCACGGGCCGCCCGGCGCGACGCCGCAGTGCAGGACGCCCCAGACCGAGTTGATCCCGTTGACGTTCTCCATCACGTCGAACTCGCCGATGCCCGGCCAGTTCTGGTAATTGCCCCGGTACGGCGAGCCGAGCGCCCAGAACGCCGGCCAGTACCCGGACGCCGCCGCGCCTGTCACGTTCGGCATCTGGATCCGGCCCTCCAGTGCCAGCACGCCGCCCGACGGCGGCTTGAAGTTCGCCCGTACCGTCTCGATCCGGGCCGAGGTCCAGCGGCCGGCCGAGTCCCGCAGCGGCGTGATGCGCAGGTTGCCCGAGCCGTCGTGGGCCAGGTTGGCGGTGCTGGACGTGTAGGTCTGGATCTCGCCGGTGCCCCAGTTGGCCGGGCCGCCCGGGTAGCCGGTGCCGGTGTCGATGATCCAGTTGGCGGACGAGGGCAGCGTGCCGGCGGAGCCGGTGAAGTCGTCGCTCCACACCAGGTTCCATCCGGACGGCGTCGGGGGCACGGCGGCCTGGGCGGTCATCGAGACGCCCGCGAGCGCTGTGGTGAGCGCGAGGACGCCGGCGGCCAGGGCGAGCCGGCGGCGTGATCGGGGCACGGTGGCGGAGGCGGCCGCAGCCGCCGGGATCGGGTTCATTCGGGGTGCCTCTCTGCGGGGACGGGTCCGGGAGAGCGCTCTCTGAGAGCGATTTCTACGCGCCCGCCCCCGCATTTGTCAACGCTTGTCGATGGCTGCCGCCGGCTGCGGCCGACGCAGCACCACCTGCTCCAGCGCCGTCCACGCGGTGGTGGTGACCAGATAGAGCACCGCCGCCAGCGGCACCACGAGCGCCACCAGCACCGTGCCGTACGGCAGCAACGGCAGCACCCGCCCGAGCACCGCCGCGCCCGGACCCTCGGCCGGCGTCCCGGCCACCGTGCCGGTGGCGGCAGCCGCCCGGCGCATCCGCCGCGACGACCACCAGGCCAGCGCGAGCAGCGCGGCCAGCAGCACCCCGAACACCAGCGGCACCGGGCCGGCCAGCCCGTCGCCGAGGTGCCACCCCAGCGGTACGCCGGCCAGCCGCTCCCCCAGCAGCTGCGGCGCGCCGTCACCGGTGGCGAACAGGCGGTACATGACAAGGAAGAACGGCGCCTGCAACAGCGCCGGCAGACAACCCGCGACCGGGCTGGCCCCGGCGTTGCGGTAGAGCGCGAACAGCTCGCTCTGGAGGCGGGCCGGATCGTCGGCGTACCGGCGCTGGAGTTCCCGTACCTCGGGGGCGAGCGCGGTGCGGCGCCGCTCCCCGCGGACCTGGGCCACCGTTAACGGTGAGATCAGCAGCCGGACGGCGACGGTGAACAGGACGATGGCGGCCGCCGTGGCGGCGCCGCCGGTGAGCGGGGCGAGCACGTCGGCGAGCCAGGTGACGACGGTGGCCGCGGCCGAGGCCGCGGAGTGCAACGGTGCGAAGGCGAGCATGGGTGGACCCCTCGATGGCGATTCCGGGTGTCCCGGGCGGCGACGTGCCGCACGGCGGGACGGATGACGACGGAATCGGCCGCGGAAGCCGGGGAGGGCGGCCCGCCGACGCGGGCCGGGAGGTGGCTACGCGGCCGAGGGGCGCAGGCCGGGTGCGCGGGGCCGCGGACGGCCCGGCGCGTCCGGGTCGACCTGCCGGGGCACCCCGCGACGGCGGGCGCGGGCACGCAGCGCGGCGGCGAACCGGGTGCCGGGCGGCGTGGGCAGCGCGCGGACCCGCAGCGCGAGCAGGGTGGCGAGCAGCAGCGCGGCGACGACCGCCGCACCGGCGAGCAGCCCGGCCGGGCGGTCGGCGAACAGTGCGAGGGCGTACGCCCACGCTCCCGTCAGCACCGCCAGCATCCCCGCCACACGGCCACCCTAGCCCGCCGTGTCACGCCCCGCGGGCCCCTGCGCGCACACCGGTCCGTGCCCGGCCGACCCGGCCGGCGTACCCCGAACGGGCGAACCGGCCGACACGCCCACCGGCACGTTTCCCGAAACGGACACGGTGGGTAACAGATCCTCGACCACGCGGCACGGTGCCGCGAGCGGTCCGGAGGAGACGGTGGTGACGATGAGTGGCTCAGTGGCGGAGCGGGAGCGGAGCGCCGCATCGGGCGGAACCGACCTGCTGACAGTCGGCGTCGAGGAGGAGTTCCTGCTCGCCGACCCGCACACCGGGACCGCCGTACCCGCCGTCGACCTGGTCATGGAGCAGGTGCCGGCCGAGCTGCGCGGTCAGGTGGAGCGCGAGTTCCAGACCAGCCAGATCGAGATCGGCAGCCCGCCCGGGCTGGACCTGTCCTCGATCCGGCACTCGCTGTCGATGCTGCGCGCCGAGCTGGCCGACGCGGCCGAGCGGGCCGGCGTACGGCTGCTCGCGATCGGCACCGGGCCGGTCGACGGGCCGGTGCCGCCGGTGGTGGACAAGCCGCGCTTCGACCGGATGATCGAGCGGTTCCGGCTGCTGGTGCCCGGTCCCGGCAACAACGGCATGCACATCCACGTCGGCATCCCCGATCCGGACACCGGTGTGCAGGTGCTCAACCACGTCCGGCCCTGGCTGCCGATCCTGCAGGCGGTCACCGCGAACTCCCCGTTCTCCCGGGGCGAGGACACCGGGTACGCGAGCTGGCGCTCGGTGGAGTGGGAACGCTGGCCGTCGGTCGCGCCCACCCCGTTCCTGGAGTCGCACGAGCACTACGAGCGGCTGATCCGGCAGCTCATCGCCAGCGGCGTGATGCTGGACGAGGGGATGCTCTACTGGTACGCCCGCCTGTCCGCCAAGTACCCCACGGTGGAGATCCGCATCGGCGACGTCTGCCCGTCCGTGGACGACGCGGTGCTGGTGGCGGCGCTGGTCCGCGCGCTCGTCGCCACCGCGCTCACCGACATCGCCGCCGGCCGTCCGGCCGTCAACACCGACCACCACCTGCTGGTGGCGGCGCACTGGCGGGCCGCCCACGACGGGCTGGAGGGCGAGGGCGTCGACCTCACCGACGGTGAGCTGCGCCCGGCCTGGGAGCTGCTGGACCGGCTCGTCGACCGGCTGCGCCCGGAACTGGAGCGGCACGACGACCTGGACCGGGTGACCGGCCTGCTGGGCGGGCTGCGCCGGCACGGCAGCGGCGCGGCGCGGCAGCGGGCGGTGTTCGCGCGTACCGGCAGCCTCGTCGACGTGGTCGCGGACGTGGCACGGCAGACCCGTGGCTGAGCGGCCGTGCGGCCGCGGCCCGGCGTGACAGGATGGGCGACGTGGCCGAGCGCATGATCGTCATCGGTGGCGACGCCGCCGGCATGTCGGCGGCGTCGCAGGCGCGACGCCGCCGCCGCGACCGCTCCGACCTGGAGATCGTCGCATTCGAGCGAGGACACTTCACCTCCTACTCGGCCTGCGGCATCCCCTACTGGGTGAGCGGCCTGGTGGAGGAACGGGACGAGCTGATCTCCCGTGACCCGCAGACCTTCCGCGACGAGTTCGGCATCGAGGTCCGTACCCGGCACGAGGTCACCGCCATCGACCTGGACCGCCGCGAGATCCTCGCGCGGGATCTCGACGGCGGTGGCGAGGTCCGCGCCGGTTTCGACACCCTGGTGTACGCCACCGGCGCGTCCCCGGTGCAGCCGGACTGGGCACGCGACGACGTGTCGGGCGTGTTCGGCGTGCAGACGCTGGACGACGGCGCGGCGCTGATCGCCTGGCTCGAACGCGAGCCCCGGCCCCGGCGCGCGGTCGTCGTCGGCGGCGGTTACGTCGGCGTCGAGATGGCCGAGGCGCTCGTGCAGCGCGGGCTCTCCGTCCAGCTCGTGGAGCAGGCCGACCAGCCGATGTCGACTGTGGACCCGGACATGGGCGAGCTGGTGGCCGACGCGATGCGCGGCACCGGCATCGGCGTCCGCACCGGCCTCACGGTCACCGGTCTCCAGGAGCGGGACGGCCGGATCTCCGCAGTGGTCACCGACGAGGGGCCGATCCCGGCCGACGTCGTGGTGCTGGGTCTCGGCGTACGCCCCAACACCGCGCTCGCCGAGGCCGCCGGCCTGCCGATCGGTCCCTCCGGCGCGGTACGGACCGACCGCCGGATGCGGGTACCCGGCGTACCCGGTGTCTGGGCGGCCGGCGACTGCGTCGAGTCGCTGCACCGGGTCAGCGGCATGCCGGTGCACATCCCGCTCGGCACGCACGCCAACAAGCAGGGCCGGGTCGCGGGCATCAACATCGGCGGCGGGTACGCCACCTTCCCCGGGGTCATCGGCACCGCCGTCACCAAGGTGTGCGAGCTGGAGGTCGGCCGCACCGGGCTGCGCGAGCGGGACGCGCGGGACGCCGGCTTCGAGTTCGTGACGGTGCTGGCCCAGTCGACGAACCGGGCCGGCTACTACCCGGGCGCGCGGCCGATGACGGTCAAGCTGATCGCCGAGCGGCCCAGCGGGCGGTTGCTCGGGGCGCAGATCGTCGGCTGGTCCGAGGCGGCCAAGCGGATCGACGCGCTCGCGGTGGCATTGTGGAACGGCATGACGGTGGACGAGATGACGGCGCTCGACCTGGGGTACGCGCCGCCGTACGCCCCGGTGTGGGACCCGGTGCTGATCGCCGCCCGCAAGGCCGTCGACGCGCTGGCCGCCGACGGCAGATGAGAAGTGTCGGTGGCCGGCGTTAGCGTGTGCGCGCTGTCGCATTGCCGGTCCGGCACTTCCCCTCGGAGGTAACCCCCCATGTCGCAGGAGACGACCTACCTCGAACTGTCCGAAGTGGACGGTGGAGCGCACAAGTTCTACGAGGTGGTGGTCGACGACACCGCGATGACAGTGCGCTACGGGCGGATCGGCGACCAGGGCCAGGTGAAGACCAGCACCTACCCGGACAACGCCCGCGCCCGCGCCGCCGCCGCGAAGAAGATCGGCGAGAAGGTCCGCAAGGGGTACGCCCCGGCGGTGCCGGGCGTACGCCAGAAGCGCACGGTGTCGCGCCGGCAGATCGTCAGCACCCGTTCCACCGCCCGCACCGCCCCGGTCCTGTGGCGGTACGCCTCGGGCGCGCCGGCCTTCGGCATCTTCGTCGACGACAGGCACTGCATGGTCGGCAACGAGCACGGCGTGATCACCACGCTCGACCACGACGCCCGGCTGGTCAACCAGGTCCGGCTGCCCGACGGGGTGAAGTGCATCGTCGCCGACGACGCCTGGGTCTACGCGGGCTGCGACGACGGCAACGTCTACGACCTGTCCGGCAAGGTGCCCCGCGCGGCGTACGCGATCGCGCCCGAGATCGACATCTACTGGCTGGACATCCACGACGGCGTGCTGGGCGTGTCCGACCGCGACGGTGGCATCTCGGCGATCGACCACGAGGACGAGTTCCTCTGGCGCCGGCCGGGACGGGGCCGGTCGGCGTGGATGGTGCGCTGCGACGCCGACGCGCTCTACCACGGCCACTCGCAGGGGGTCACCGGCTACGACTGGCGTACCGGGCGCGAGCTGTGGCACACCGGCACCGGCGCGGTGCTGTTCGGCTGGCAGGAGCGGGACGCCGTGTTCGCCGGCACGGGCACCCGCGAGGTGGTGCGCCTGCGTAAGAACGGCCGGGCCGAGCAGGTCTACCGCTGCGACTCGGCGGTCTTCTCCTGCGCCACCGCCGAGGGCGGCCGGTACGTGTTCGCCGGCGACAGCGCCTCCTCGATCTACTGCTTCGACCAGGCCGGCAACCGGCTGTGGAAGCTCGGCACCGGCTGCGGCTCGGCGTACTCGATGCAGTACCACGACAACCGGCTCTACGTGGTCACCACGAGCGGCTACCTGGCCTGCATCGACGCGAGCGAGGCGGCGATCCGGGCGGCCGAGGCGGGCAGCGTGCCCGACGTGGTCGACGTGAAGGCACCGGCCCGGATGCCCGAGACGGCCGCCTGGACCTCGGTCGAGGTGACCACCGACGCGCGCGACGGCGTGCTGGTGCAGTGCGTCGAGCAGGGCGGCCGGCTGCGCGTGCACGTGCTCGCCGACGGCTACCGGCGGGACTGGTCGGTGCAGTTCCCCAAGGGCATCCGCGAGCCGGGTGCGCGCTACCTGGTCACCGAGGTCCGCGAGTCCGGCCGCGGCGGCTTCTACCGGGCGTACGGGGACATCCGCCGGCTGCGCTGACGCGCACCGGCGAGGCGCAGGGCCGGCCGCACCGGCGAGCGCGAGACCGGCCCGGGGACAGCGGATCGTCGCCCTACCGGTCAGGATGTCCGGATGCGGTGCGACATTCCCGAAGGGCTGCGCTGGGTCGAGCGGACGGAGGCCGGCCGGGCCTGGCTCGCGGAGCTGCCCGGCCGGCTGGCCCACTGCGTCGCGCGGTGGGAGCTGACGGTCGGCCCGCCGTTCGCGTACGCGTTCGCCTCGCTGGCGCTGCCCGCGACGCTTCCGGACGGGACCCGGGCGGTGCTGAAGCTCCAGTACCCGGACGACGACAGCGTCCACGAGGCCACCGCGCTGGCGCACTGGGACGGGCGGGGCGCGATCCGGCTGCTCGCCCACGATCCCGACCGGCGCGCACTGCTCGTCGAGCGGTGCGACCCGGGTACGCCGCTGCACGCGCTGGCGCCCGACGCGGCGCTCGACGTCGCGATCGGGCTGCTGCCGGGGCTCGCGGTGCCGGCCGGCGCGCCGTTCACGCCGCTGGCCGAGGAGGCGGCCGGCTGGGCGGACCGGATGCCCGGCAACTGGCGGCGGGCCGGCCGCCCGTACGAGCGACGGCTGCTCGACACCGCGCTCGGGCTGCTCGCCGACCTGGCGCCGAGTCAGGGTGAGCAGGTGCTGGTCAACCAGGACCTGCACGCGGGAAACATCCTGGCCTCCGGGCGCGAACCGTGGCTGGTGATCGACCCGAAGCCGCTGGTCGGTGAGCGGGAGTTCGCTGCGGTGCCGCTCGTGCGCGGCGCGGAGCTGGGTCACTCCCCCGCGGCGGTGCGGCACCGGCTCGACCGGCTCGGCGCCGAGCTGGGCCTGAACCGGGAGCGGGTACGCGGCTGGGCGATCGGCCAGACGGTGGCCTGGAGCATCGGCGGCGACCAGGTCTTCCCCGGCAACGTCGAGGCGGCCCGCTGGCTGCTCGACGAGATGTGACAGCGCCGCCGCACCCGGGGCGGGCGCAGCGGCAGGCACGCCGAGGGGTCAGCCCGCCTGGCAGGTGGGGCACCAGTAGAGGTTGCGTCCGGCCAGCGCGCCCCGGCTGACCGGGGTGCCGCAGACGTGGCAGGGCGCGCCGGGGCGGCGGTAGACGTACACCTCGCCGCCGTGCCTGTCGACGCGCGGCGCACGGCCGGTCACCTCCGGCAGGTCGGCGTCGCGCACCGTGTCGATCCGGCCCCGCTCGACCGCGCGGGCCATCAGCATCACCAGGTCCGCCCAGAGCTCGGCCCAGCCGCCCGGCGTCAGCTCCCGGCCGGGCAGCAGCGGCGGCAGCCCGGCCCGGAACAGCGCCTCGGTCACGAAGATCAGGCCGGTGCCGGCCACCACCGACTGGTCGAGCAGCAGCGCGGCCAGCGGGGTGGGGCTGCGGCGGATCCGCGCGTATGCCCGATCCGGGTCGGCGTCGGCGTCGGCGCGCAGCGGATCGGGTCCGAGGCGGTCGCGCAGCGCCGCCACCTCGGGCGGGGTCAGCAGCTCGCATGCGGTCGGGCCGCGCAGCTCCAGCCAGTGCCGGTCGCTGTGCAGACGCAACCGCACCTGCCCGACCGGGGCCGGCGGCTCCCCCGGCCCGTCGGCGAACTTCCCGTACAGACCCAGGTGTACGTGCAGCGTCAGCTCGCCCGCGTAGTGGTGCAGCAGATGCTTGCCGCACGCCTCGGTGCCGTCCAGGACGGTGCCGCTCAGGCGGGCCGCACCCTCGGCGAAGCGGCCCTGCGGGCTGTCGGCGTGCACCTTGTCGCCCGCGAACAGCTCGGCGTGCCGGGCGGCGAGGCGGTGGATGGTGTGTCCCTCTGGCACAACGACCAAGCGTAGCCAGCGGATCGGGCCGCCGGCGACGTCGGGTCCTGGGACGCCATTGAATCGACGGTCGTCGACTGAAAGACTGGCGGCGGCAGCGCTCGGGAGCCAGTGCGAGCAGCTCGATCTCGCCGGAGGGACAAGCGCGGGGTGATGCGCCACCCCGGTGCCGGGCAGTCCTCTCCGGCGCTCCGCCGTGCCGCCGCGGCGGCGACATCGCGGTCCACCACCACTCCGGCGCCGACCGCCCCCGGCGCCCCCAGCTCGGGAGAGACAGATGCTCCGTACGCTCGGCGCGGCACTGGCCGCCGCCCTCGCCCTGACCGGCCTGGCCGCCTCGGCCGGCGCCGACCGGTCGCCCGCCACCACGGCGATGACGCCCGCCACCGCGGCGACGCCCACCCCGACGCCCACGTTCGCGTGCCCGCCGGCGCTGCCGGTCACCGGCCAGGTGACGGGCGCCACCACCAGCAGCCTCACCATCACCTACTGGATGGTGCTCAGCCCGCCCTGCGGCTACGACCCGCCGCTCCTCATCAGCCTCTTCACCAGCCGCGAGGACGCCACCGGGTGGCGCGATCCGGTGGCCGAGGCCGTCACCGGGCCGGAACGATCCGGGACGGTGACCATCGGCGGCCTGGCCCCTGGTACCGAGTACTGGTTCCGGTTCGGCGACACCAAGGGCACGCGGGATCCGTACGTGATCGGCGGACCGGCGCGCACGCTGTCGCTCTGCTCCGCGACGGCCACGATCGACAGCAGGTGGGGCGGCGGCTTCGTCGCCACCGTGACGGTGCGCAACGGCGGCACCGAGCCGGTCCCGGGCTGGCTCGTCTCGTGGCGGTGGTCCGGCGACGAGCGGATCCAGTCGGTCTGGGGCGGGGTGGCCGAGGGTTCCGGCCAGGACGCCGCGGTCCGTAACGCCTCCTGGAACGGGACGCTAGCGCCCGGCGCGTCGGCGACGTTCGGCCTGCTCGTGGCGAGCAGCGCGACACCCGCCACGATCACGCCGGTCTGCGCGCGGTGACCGGCGTGCGACGGGCGGCACGGCACGGCGGCACCGGTCGCCTCCTGGCGGCCGGGCTGGCGCTCGCAGTGGCCCTCGCGGCGACGGTGGTGGGTCCGGCGGCGGGTGCGCTGGCGGCTCCGGTGACAGTCACCAACGGCACCCAGTTCACCGACACCAGCGGCGCGGTGGTGCACGCCCACGGCGGCGGCGTGCTCAAGGTGGGCGACTACTACTACTGGTTCGGCGAGAACCGTAACCCGGACAACACGTTCCGGGCGGTGTCCGTCTACCGCTCGACGGACCTGCGCAGCTGGGAGTTCCGCAACAACGTGCTCACCCAGTCGTCGGCGGCCGAGTTGCGGGTCGCCAACATCGAACGGCCGAAGGTCGTCTACAACGCCGCCACCGGCCGGTTCGTGATGTGGATGCACAAGGAGAACGGGTCCGACTACAACGAGGCGCGGGCCGCCGTCGCCTCGTCGGCCACCGTGGACGGGAACTACACGTACCACGGCAGCTTCCGGCCGCTCGGGCAGCACATGTCCCGTGATATCACGCTCTACAACGACAACGGCACCGCGTACATGATCTCGGCGGCCGACGACAACTACGACCTGAACATCTACCGGCTCACCTCGGACTACCTCAACGTGGCCGCCCTGGTGGGCAACTTCTGGGACGGCGCGCACCGCGAGGCACCGGCGATGTTCAAGCGGGGCTCCACCTATTTCCTGCTGACCTCGGGGGCGACGGGCTGGAGCCCGAACCAGGCCCGGTACGCCACCGCGCCGAGCATCTCGGGACCGTGGAGCGGCTGGACCGACGTGGGCAACGGCACCACGTTCAACTCCCAGCCGGCGTTCGTGCTGCCGATCCAGGGCACCTCCGGCACCAACTACCTCTACCTGGGTGACAGGTGGGCGGGCGCCTGGGGCGGCCCGGCCAACGACTCCCAGTACGTGTGGCTGCCGATCGCCTTCCCGACCGCCACCAGCATGAGCCTGACCTGGTATCCGTCCGTCACCGTCGACACGGCGGCGGGCACCGTCACCGGCAACTCGCCGACCTACCACCGCGTCACCGCCCGGCACAGCGGCCGGGTGCTCGACGTGATCAACGGCTCCACGGCCAACAACGCCGAGGTCAAGCAGTGGGGCTGCAACGGCGGCGGCAACCAGAGGTGGGAGTTCCAGGACGCCGGTGGCGGCTGGTTCCGCCTCGTCAACGCGGCGAGCGGCAAGTGTCTCGACGTCGCCAACGCGTCCACCGCCGACGGCGCCAACATCATCCAGTACACCTGCGGCAGCGGCGCCAACCAGCAGTGGCAGTGGGCCGCGCTCGGCGGCTGGTTCCAGCTGCGGGCCCGGCACAGCGGCAAGTGCCTGGACGTGGTGAACGCCGGCACCGGCGACGGCGCGGACGTCCAGCAGTACGCCTGCGGTGCGGGCACCAACCAGCAGTGGTCACGCACGGTGTCCTGACCGGGTGGCGCACCTCGGCGTGCGGAGTGGACCCAGGGGTGTCGATTTCGGCACACCTGGGTACTTCCTGCTTGTCATGCGCGGCCTCCGCGCCTGGATCAGGAGGTGCCACAGTGAAGATCCTGTCCCGCCGGAACGCTCCGGCGACCAGTACCGATACCAACGGCGACGGCGTGGTCGACGAGCGCGACCGGACCGCCGAGCAGCCGGCCGACCGGCCCGTGGTCACCGACCGCGACGAGGAGCGGACCACGTACCGCAGCGCCGCCACCGCTACCGACGACGAGCGCGCCCGGGACGCGGCGACCGACCGGGACGCACGCGACCTCGGCGCGGCCACGGCCACCGACGGCCGGACGGCGGCCACGACGACCGACGGCCGGATCGCGGCGGCCGACGACGAGCGGGACGCGGAGGCCCGGCGACGGGCGGCGGACCGGGGCGCGGCGGCGCGTGCGGTCACCGGCCGCCGGGTCGACGCCGACACGCGGACCGCTCCGGTGACCGACGCCCGGACCGCCGGCGCGGCGCCCGTCGCCGAGCGCACCGTCGACCTGGACCGCGACGGCCGGCCGGACCGCACCGACCTCGACCGGGACGGCCGGCCCGACGGTACGGACACCGACGGCGACGGCCGGGTGGACCGCCCGGAGCCGTACACGACCAAGCGTCCCCGGGCCAGCCTGCTCGCCACGCTCGGCCTGATCGTCTCCGTGGTCGGGGCGATGTTCGTGCTCTCCGGCACGCTCGCCGGGTACGGCATCGGCGTCGGCGCGGTCGGTGCCGTGCTGGCGGTGCTGGGCCTGATCGCCACCCGTCGGCGGCACGTGGCCGGCAAGACCGACGCGCTGATCGGCATCGCTGTCGGCCTGGCCGCCGTGGTGCTCGGCATCGTGGCGATGACCGGCCAGTTCGACTGGCCGACCACCGACGGCGACTGGGTGGGCCGCTTCCGCGAGTGGCTTGACTCACAGTTTGGTGCCTGGTTCTGACGGGCACTGTCCCGATCGCCGGCAGGGCCGGCCAGCCTGATCAGTTCCGGTGGTTCACCGGCCGGGCAACACCTCTTTCGGGGGCGGCGGTTCGCCGCCCCCGAAGTGTGTCCGGCGTCGGCGCAACGATCGCTCGTCGGTGACCGATTCAACGCAACGATCCGCTGCCGGACGCAACTTCCCACGGTGGATGTCGTCTACCCGGGCCGCATAACGTTGGACCACGGCGCCAGCCCGTGGGCCGACGGTGGCCGGGCGCGCCCGACCCTGGGAGCACGACATGACGATGGACGCCATCCGCCAGCGCTTTCTGATGTGCCGGCCGACGTACTTCGCCGTCGACTACGCGATCAACCCGTGGATGGACCCCACCGCCCCGGTCGACGCCGACCTGGCGATCCGGCAGTGGGAGCAGCTTCGGCGCACGTACCTGGACCTGGGCCACGAGGTCGACCTGATCGAGCCGGTCGCCGGCCTGCCGGACATGGTCTTCGCCGCGAACGGCGGAACCGTGATCGACGGCAAGGCCATGGCGGTGCAGTTCCGCGACCCGCAGCGCGCCGACGAGGGCGAGGGCGACGTCCTGCTGGCCGGTGACCACCTGCTCGCCGGCACCGGGTTCCGCACCGCGCACGCCTCGCACGCGCAGCTCCAGGAGGTCTTCGGCTACCCGGTGATCACCATGCAGCTCGTGGACCCCCGCTTCTACCACCTGGACACCGCGCTGACGGTGCTCGACGAGCGCACCGTGGCGTACCTGCCGGAGGCGTTCTCCCCCGGCAGCCGGGCGGTGCTGCGCCGGCTGTTCCCGGACGCGATCCACGCCACCATGGCCGACGCCGAGGTGCTGGGCCTGAACGCGGTGAGCGACGGCCGGCACGTGGTGCTGCCCGCGCAGGCCACCGACCTGGCCGCGAAGCTGCGCGACCGGGGCTACGAGACCATCGGGATCGACCTGTCCGAGCTGCGCAAGGCCGGCGGCGGACCGAAGTGCTGCACGTTGCGACTCCGTCAGGGAAAGGCGAGCAAGTGATCATCGACGACATGCTGCGGACTCCGTCCGCGGTCCGGGACGCGGAGCGTCACACGGCGCACAACTACCACCCGCTGCCCGTGGTGATCTCGTCGGCCGAGGGCGCCTGGCTGACCGACGTGGACGGCCGCCGCTACCTGGACTGCCTGGCGGGATACTCGGCGCTGAACTTCGGCCACCGGCACCCGAAGCTGATCGAGGCCGCGCACACGCAGCTCGACCGGCTCACGCTGACCAGCCGTGCGTTCATCCACGACCAGTTCGCCGACTTCTGCCGCGAGCTGGCCGCGCTCTGCGGCAAGGACCTGGTGCTGCCGATGAACACCGGCGCCGAGGCGGTGGAGACCGGCATCAAGGTGGCCCGCAAGTGGGGCTACCAGGTCAAGGGCGTCGCGCCGGGCCAGGCCAACATCGTGGTGGCGGAGGGCAACTTCCACGGCCGTACGACCACCATCGTCAGCTTCTCCACCGACGAGGACGCACGCGCCGACTTCGGGCCGTACACCCCGGGTTTCACTGTGGTCCCCTACGGCGACCTGGACGCGCTGACCGCGGCGATCGACGAGAACACGGTGGCCGTGCTGCTGGAGCCGATCCAGGGTGAGCAGGGCGTCGTGGTGCCGCCGGAGGGCTACCTGCCGGGTGTGCGCCGGGTCTGCACCGAACGCAACGTGCTGTTCGTCGCCGACGAGATCCAGTCGGGTCTGGGGCGTACCGGCGCGACGTTCGCCTGCGAGCACGAGGGCGTCGAGCCGGACATGTACCTGCTGGGCAAGGCGCTCGGCGGCGGCATCGTGCCGGTGTCGGCGGTGGCCGCGAACCGCGACGTGCTGGGTGTGCTCCAGCCGGGCCAGCACGGCTCGACGTTCGGCGGCAACCCGCTGGCCTGCGCGGTCGCGACCGAGGTGGTCCGGCTGCTGGCGACCGGCGAGTTCCAGCGCCGCTCGGCCGAGCTGGGTGAGCGGCTGCACGCCGGCCTGCGCGGCCTGATCGGCAAGGGCCTGGTGGCGGTACGCGGTCGCGGGCTGTGGGCCGGGCTGGACATCGACCCGGCGCTGATGACCGGCCGGCAGGCGTGCGAGCGGCTGATGGAGCGGGGTGTGCTCGCCAAGGACACGCACGGCTCGACCATCCGGCTCGCCCCGCCGCTGGTGATCACCGAAGAGGAGATCGACCACGCGGTGGCGCAGCTCGCCGCCGTGCTCGCCGGCTGAGGCCGTACGCGAGAAGGCTCACTCCGTACGCGAGGAAGGCGCCGGGACCACGACGGTCCCGGCGCCTTCGCACGTGCCCGTCACTGACGCGGCAGCCGCATCGCCATGGTCGGCGCCTCGGCCATCACCGAGTTCGGGGTGTACTTCGCGTCGCTGGTCATGTCGTCGGCGCGGCCGACCTGCACGCCCGGGTACAGCTCGATCAGGTCGCCCTCGGCGAGCACCCGGGACTGCTGCGGTGCCAGCGCGATCCGCTCGTGCTCGGCCATCGAGCCGCCGGGGCGTACGCCGGAGCCGTTGGTGCTGGTGTCGGTGACCACCACCTCGCCCACCCGCAGTTCCAGCCGGATGTGGCTGCGGCTGATCCAGCGACGGGCCTCGTCGTTGAGCCACTGGCCGAGCGTCACCCCGCCCGGGCCGTCCGGTGCCCGGCCGATCGCCACCGGCTCGGTCTCGGTGAGCACGAACCGCTTGCGGACCAGCCCGCCGATGCGCGCCGCGAGCACCGCGGTACGCGGGCGCGGGCCGGCGTCGGAGAGCCGCGCGCCGTGCCGGGGGCAGGTCGGCGCGCCGGTCCGCAGCGTGGGCGGCGGCTGCTCGGCCGGCACCCGGTCCACGGCGGCCAGGTCGGCGAAGGCTCCGCCGCCCCCACCGCCGCCGAACAGCGCGCAGCCCGGCTCGGGACAGCGCCACTTCCGGGAGAGCACCTTGACGCCGGCGGGTGAGCGGCTCCCGGTGGCCGGGTCCTGGCCGCCGCCGACGTGCGCGATGAAGACCGGCCCGCCGGCGCCCGGCACCGGGGCGAGCACCCGGCCCGCCTGCGCGACCCACGGGTACCGCCCGACGAGCCCGTCCAGCCGCGCCCGGGTGAGCACCGGCAGGCCGAGCAGGTCGGCCACCTCCAGCATCCGGTCACCGGGCTGGTCGAGCACCTCCACCAGGCCGTCGTCGGCCCACCGGCGCACCACCATCCGCTCGTTGGAGGTCAGGTCGGCGTCGGACAGCAGCGCCCGGTGCACGATCGCGTAGACCGGGACGCTGTCCTCGCCGATCTGCCGGGACAGCGCGTCGATCACCATGCCGAGCCGCAGCAGGCTGGCCGGTCGGCCGCCGTCCAGGTTCTGCCAGCGGATCACCTCGGCCAGGTCGACCACGGCCCTGGCCAGCGACGGATCGGTGCAGACCCGACCCTCGATGGCGTCGAGCACCTTGCTGATCTCGAATCTCATGCCGCAGCTCCGCACGATGTCGTCCCGTGACGCGGCCAGGGCCGGTCGGCCCGCCGCGCCGCGCGCCACCACCGCGGCGCGCCCTCCACCATGCGACGACCCTACCGGCCACCCCCGTCGGCGGCCTCGCCGCGCACTGCGGAAAAGGGGCGCACGCCACCCGGCGGGCGCCGTTACATTGATCGTCCGGCCCCGGTGAGGGGCCCCTTTCGCGGAGGACCATCACTGATGACGAAACGACGGCTGGCGACCACGGGGGTCGCGATCGTCGCGGTGCTCGGCCTCGGTCTGACCGGATGCGGCGACCGGACCGGAGCGGACGCGCCGGCCGAACGGGCCGCCGCTGCGGGCTCCGCGAGCCCGACGACGCCGCGTGACGAACTGACCGCCGCCATCGAGAAGCTCAACGAGCAGACGCTGCGGGTCAAGCTGGACTCGGCCATGCTCAGCGCGCACGGGGTGACCGATCCGCGGGCCCGCACCATGCAGACCACCCTGACGATGGCCGCGTTCGGTGAGGTGCGCATGCTGGTCATCGGCCCCGACACCTGGGTCAAGTTCGACGGCGAGCTGGGCGAGCAGCTCGGCGGTTCCCGGAAGTGGCTGCGCATGGACACCGGCGACGGCGTGATGCCGGTGGACGATCCGGGCGGGGTGAAGAAGCTGCTCGCCGCGGTGGTCGACGTCCGCGGCTCGGCTGACCGCTCGTACGCCGGGACGCTCGACTACACGCGCAGCGGCGCCACCGGGAAGGCCCTCGCCGCGGCGGGTGACAAGGCGAAGGCGCTGCCGTTCACCGCGACGCTGGACGAGCAGGGGCGCCTCAGCACGTTCACGCTGGACATGACGCCGATCGACGCGTCACTCGGCCGGATGTCTGTCACCTACTCCGAGTTCGGCACGCCGGTGCGGCTGAGCCCGCCCGCACCCGGCGCGGTGGAGGAGGCGCCCGCGGCGATCGCCGCGGCCTTCTCCGGCACCCCGATCTGAGCCGGCGCCGGGCGGGGGCGCCCCACTCGCCCCCGCCCGGCCCGCCGCGCTCAGGCCGCGCGCAGCGGCCGGCCCACGTCGTGCAGGTGCGCCAGGGCCTGCCGGTACGACTCGAACAGCCCGGTCTCCGCGTACGGGACGCCCTGCTCGGCGCAGTACGCCATCACCAGCGGCCGGGCCCGGCGCAGGTTGGCGCGCGGCATGTTCGGGAACAGGTGGTGCTCGATCTGGTAGTTGAGCCCGCCCAGCGCCAGGTCGACGAACCGTCCGCCACGGACGTTGCGCGACGTCAGCACCTGCTTGCGCAGGTAGTCCAGCTCGTCGTCGGCGGTGGGCATCGGCATGCCCTTGTGGTTCGGGGCGAACGAGCAGCCCATGTAGAAACCCCACAGCCCCTGGTGCACGGCGACGAACAGCAGTGCCTTCGCCGGTGACATGACCGCGAACAGCAGCCCGAGGTAGCCGGCGGCGTGCACGGCGAGCAGCAGCGCCTCCACGGCCCGGTGCCGCATCGGCACCCGCCACCGCCCGTCCGGTTCCCGGCCGACGAGCGCCTGCACGCTCGCCACGTGCAACGCCAGCCCTTCCAGCAGGAGCAGCGGGAAGAACAGCCACGCCTGGCGGCGGGCCATCCACCGGCTCAGGCCGCGCGTGGCCATCGCCTGCTCGTACGTCCAGACCAGCGCGCCCGCGCCGACGTCCGGGTCCTCGTCGGTGTGGTTCGGGTTGGCGTGGTGCCGGTTGTGCTTGTCCACCCACCAGCCGTAGCTGAGCCCGACCGCGAGGTTGCCGGCGACCAGTCCGGCCGCCTCGCTCGGCCCGCGCCGGCGGAACATCTGCCGGTGCCCGGCGTCGTGGCCGAGGAACGCCACCTGCGTGGTGGCCACCGCCATCACCACCGCCAGCGGCACCTGCCACCATGAGTCGCCGACGAGCGCCACCACGACCCAGCCGGCCAGGAACGCGCCGAGCGTGAGCGCGATCCGCAGCGCGTACCGGCCGGGCCGCCGCTCGAGCAGGCCCGCCTCGGCGATCCGGCGGGACAGCCGCGCGTAGTCGCTGCCCCGCCGTGCCGCGGGTTCCGTCGACGTGGAAGTAGTCATGTCGCCCCCGATGCCGCGAGCCACGGTCCGTACGCGACTCTCCGTCACCGATTTTGCCGATGATCGTCGCCGTGGGTAATCCCGCAGACCCCCGGCTCGGGGGTGGTGCTGTCCCTACCCCTCCGGGCCGGCGCAGCGCAAACGATCTTCGTCACACCGCAGTGGACCCTATCGCCGGTGGGCGCACCCCCTCTGACCAGCTAATCTGTACGTAAAGATGAGTACCACTCAGCCGAACGGCCGATAGGCAGGCTGCACGGTCATCGAGAGACGGGAGACAGCGCGGTGCGTGGATTGACGGACAAGGTGGTGCTGGTGACGGGCGGCGGCTTCAGCCCGGACCAGGTGGGCTCCGGACTCGGCATGTCCATGTGCGTCGAGCTGGCCGCCGAGGGCGCGAAGGTGGTCGTCTCCGACCTCTCCCTGGAACGTGCCGAGGCGACTGTCACGCGCGTCAAGGAAGCCGGCGGCGACGCGGTGGCGGTGGCGGCCGACGTCACCCACGAGGACTCGGTACGCGCCATGGTGAGCGCCGCCCTCGACGCGTACGGGCGCATCGACGTGCTGGTGAACAACGCGGGTGTGTTCGGCGCGTACGTGCCACTGCTGGAGATCGAGAACAAGCAGTGGGACCGCGTGATGGAGGTCGACCTGAAGGGCGTCTTCCTGGCGACCAAGGCGACGCTGCCGCACATGCTGGAGCGCGGCAAGGGCGTCGTGATCAACGTGTCCTCGGCCTCCGGCGTGGTCGCCAGCGAGGTCGGCGCGGAGTACACCACCGCCAAGCACGGCGTCATCGGGCTGACCAAGCAGATCGCCTACGACTACGGCCACCAGGGCATCCGCGCTGTGGGCATCGGCCCCGGCGTGATCAAGACCGCGGCCTTCGAGGGTGCGGAGATCACCAGCGACTTCCCGTTCTACGACCTGACCATGCAGGCGCCCGCGGGCCGGTACGGCGAGCCGCACGAGATCGCCCGCGCGGTCTGCTTCCTCGCCAGCGACGACGCGTCCTTCATCCACGGCCACACCATCCCGGTCGACGGCGGTTCGCCGATCAGGTGAGACGCACCGGCGCGGCGAGCCCTCTCACCACAGTCGGTGAGAGGGCTCGCCGCTCGGGTCAGCCGAGCCGGGCGACGGCGTCGCGCAACCGGACCAGGTCGCGCCGGCGCCGCTCGTAGGTGGCGGCCAGCCCGATCAGCAGCAGCCCGCCCACTCCCAGGAAGATCCAGCGGGGCAGCAGGTCCCAGCCCCGGGCCAGCTCGTGCAGCGCCAGCGGCACCAGCGTGGCCGCGCCCAGCACCACGGGCGCCTGCCAGCGCCGGGTCGCCCCGCCGAGCACGACGGCGAGCGCCGCCGCGCCGAGTGCCAGCCGCCGCCACGGCTGCGGCTCACCGGAGACCAGCACCGACACCAGGCTCGGCAGGAACGCCGCACCGAGCCCCGGGCCGAGCGCCAGCCAACTGGTCAGCCCGGGCCGGCGCCGCAGCGCCAGCAGCCCGGCGCCCAGGGCGAGCGCCGCCGCCGGCAGCGTGTACGCCTCCAGCACGACCACGCCGCCCGCGGCGAGCAGCAGCCACCCGCCGACCAGCTCGCTGCCGGCGGCCACCGCGGCCAGCACGCGACGCCCGGCCGGCGACTCACCCCGGCGCGGCACCCGGACCGCGACGGCCACCCCCCACAGCACGCAGACCGCCGCCGCGTACCGCAGCGAGCCGCCGGTGAGCAGCAGCGCGAGCAGCGCCACGGCCTGCCCCGCCGCCTCCAGCGCCCACACACCCGGCCGCCCGGATCGGCCCGCGCGCAGCAGCGGCGCCGCGTGCAGCGTCACCGCCGCGACGGCCAGGGCGGCGAACGCCGCGGTACGCAGCGGCAGCCCCGCCGCCAGCGACGCGGTGACCGCGAACCCGGTGGCAGTCGCGACCGCGCCCAGCCACCCCGCGATCCGGACCACCGCCGGCCGCCCGGCCGCCCCGGTCACGGCACCGGCCACCACCAGCACCCCGAGTGCGGCGAGCGTCAGCGCCCGGGTGGCGAGCAGGCCACCGAACCCGGGTACGGCGAGCACCGCCCCGAGCGGCACGAGCACCGCCGGGCGGGCACCGGTGAGCGCGGCGACCAGCAGCGCGCCCAGCCCGATGCCGAACGCGACCGCCGGCACCACCGGCCAGGGCGCACCGGCCGCCTCCGCCAGCACCGGCAGCGCGACAGCGCCGAACGGCAGCGCGGCGAGCCACCAGGCGACGCGGCGATCCGTCGCGGCGTACGCCCCGGCGGCGACGCCCAGGAGCAGCAGCACCAGCCCGGCGCGGGCGGTCCCGGCGGACGCCGCCGCGGCGGCGGGCACCCCGGACCAGGGTTGCACCGGCAGGTCCACGAGCACTGTCAGCACCACCGGGGACACCGCCAGCAACGCCACGACGGCCAGCGCGCCGCCGACCGCGCGCAGCGCGACCGCCGGCCGGGAGCCGGCCCCGGCGGCGAGCGCCAGCAGCACCCCCGCCGTGGCGTACGGCGCCACCGGTTCCCCGCCCGGCGCGACGAGCGGCACGAGGCCGGTCCCGGCGAGCGCCACGGCGAGCCCCGTCGAGGCGTACCCGCTCAGGTCGGTCCACAGGCGACGGACGGCGAGGACGACGACGACCGGCACCACGACGGCGGCGAGGGCACCCCGCAGCTGCCACCAGAGCGGCGCGCCCAGGCCGAGCAGCGCGACCGCCACGGCCGCCGGTACGGCGAGCAGCGCCACCGCCAGCGCGACACCGCCCACCACCGGCTGCGCGCCCCGCCCGCGCCGGCCCAGCGCGGCGAGCGCCACGCCGAGCACCGCGGTCACGGCGAGCACTGCGACGACCCCGCCCGGGGTGGCGCAGCCGACGAGCAGCGCGTGCCCGAGCAGTACCGCCCCGGCCGACGCGGTGACCGGCACGACGACCCGTCCCTCACGCGGCCGGGCCACCGCCGCCAGCAGCAGCGCGGCGGCGGTCGCCAGGTCCACGACCAGCACCAGCGGCCACGGCGTCGCCGTCAAGGCCGGCGCGGCGAGGGCGACCAGCCCGGCGGCGGCCACACCGGCGAGCGGCCGGACGGCCCGGGGCGTCAGCAGCGCGACCGCCCCGGCGGTCAGCAGCAGGACTACCGGAAGCTGCCAGCCCCAGGACGGGACCGGCACGTCCCGCCCGCCCTGCCAGGCCGGGAAGCCGACGCTCGCGGTGGACGCGGCGACCAGGCCGGTGAGCACGACCGCCACCTGGCCCAGCACGGCGGCCACGGCGAGCGCGCCCACGAGCGGACCGGTCCGGACCGGCGCCGGCAGCGCCCGGACCGCACCGGCGAGCGCCGCCACCACCAGGCCGGCGGCGATCAGCAGCAGCCCGGGCCGCAGCTCGCCGACCGGCCGGATCAGCGCGAGAGCGAGCACCGGCACCAGCAGCCCGGTGGTCGTCGCACGCCAGAGGCGGCCACCCGCGGCGAGCGCGCCGGCGACCAGCGCCAGCGCCACCACCAGCAGCGGGCCGCCGGCCAGCAGCGGCGTGCCCGCCGCGTGGCCGACCGCCAGCGGCACCAGCGCGCAGCCGGCCGCCAGGACCAGCGCCGTGCCGTGCCCGGTCCAGCCCAGCACCCGCCCGGCCACGAGCGCCGTGCGATTGCCGGAGGTACGGCGGCGCAGCACGACCACGACCGCGAGGTCACCGAGCGCTACGGCGGTCAGCACCAGCGCCCAACCGGCGGCGGTGGGCCGGAACGCGGACGCGGCCAGCGGCAGCACCGGCTGCGCGAGCAGCCACGCCGCGAACCAGGGTGCGGTGAGGCGGCTGACCAGTGCGTAACCGGCGGCCACCGCGGCGCTGACCGCCGCCACCAGCGCCGCGTACCGGCTGCCGGGCAGGCCGGTCACCCCGAACAGGTCCACCGACCAGGCGGCGGATCCGTCCAGGACCACCAGGAGCAGCGCCACCGAGGCGAGCGTCTCGGCGGTGCCGCGCAGCCCGCGGGCCCGGGCGACGAGCGGCGCGACCAGGGCCAGCGCGGTGACGGCGAGCAGGATCAGCGCCCGGCCGGCCACCCCGAACGTGCTCCAGGCGACGGCGGTGAACACCACGGCGGCGGTGCCGAGCAGCAGCCCGCCGAGGACGAACAGCAGGCCCTGGACCGCGCGGGTGGAGGTCTCCGCGCCGCCGGGGCGTACCGCGGCGGGGGCCTGCGGAAGTTGACGCGGCGGCGGCGCCGGGAGCGGCGCGGGACCGGCGGCGCGCGGCGCGGGGATCTCCTGACGGACCCGGGCGGCCAGCACCGCCCGCCGCTGCCGGGCCGTGACCAGCCGGCCGGACAGATCCTGGTACGCGAGCCGGGCCGCCTCGACGCGCGGCACCAGCTCGGTGATCTCCCGGTCCAGCCGGACCACCTCGGCGGCGGGCGGGTAGGGCGGACGGCCGCAGCCGCGGCATCCGGCGACGAGGTCGGCCGGGGCGCCGCAACCGGGGCAGGGGTAGCCGGTGTTCTCCACCCGGCCAGCTTCGCGGGCGGCGGGGCGGACGGACAGAGTAGGAGTACCTAGGGCCGGGTCTGCTCGCGCACCCAGGCGGTGTAGCCGGGATTGCCGCTGTCCTCCCGGCTGACCAGGATCTCCGGCACCTCGTAGGGGTGGTTGGCGCGGAGCTGGTCGACCAGGGCGTCCACCCGGTCCGGCGCGGTCTTGAACCGCACCTGCCACTCGGCGGTGGTCTGGATCGCCGACTGCCACCAGTAGGTGCTGTCCACCGGACCGCCGACCTGGGCGCAGGCCGCCAGCCGGCCGGCGACGGCCGCGGCCGCCAGCACGTCCGCGACCCCGCGGGCGTCCACCACAGTCGTCACCACGCAGATCTGCTCCACGAGCGCACCCTACGCGGCCCGCTGCCACCACGCCGAGCAGGCGCGGGGAAACAGCTCAGGCGTCCACGGTGCCGTTGCGGTTGTCCGCGATCCACCTGTCGATGCGGGCCCACCAGTCGAACAGCCAGTCGATGCGTTCCTGCTTGCCGGCCGGGATCTCCTCCGGCGGCACCGACCAGAACCGCATCACGATCCGCTTGTCCATCGGCAGCTCGCGCCACACGTCCGCGACGGTGAGCATCTGGTCCAGCCCGGTGTGCGCCACGAAGATCACGCCCGCGTCCGGCGCGGCGTCGAGCGCGGCGAGCAGACCGCCCGGCTGCGGGGCGAGCACGTGCCGCATCCGCTCGGCGCGGCGCGCCATCCGTTCCAGACCGAGCGACCGCAGCCGGTCGATCGCGCGCTGCCGGCGCGCCGGGGTGAAGTTGCCGCCCTCCGGGAAGATCACGAAGGCGTCGTCGTCGTCCAGGCCGGTGGCCAGGTGCCCGACCTGCCGGGCCACCGACTCGCGCCCGTCCGGCCCGGCCGCGATGAACCGGTTGGGCAGCCGGTTGAGCAGCACGTCGATCGCCGGGTCCCACTGGAGGGTCTCCTTGAGCACGATCCGGGGTTCCCGGTTGAACCAGTTCACCAGCGCGTGGATCAGGATGAACGAGTCGCCGGGCCCGGCGTGCCGGCAGACCACCAGCTCGGGGCGGCCGGGCAGGGCGGTGTCCGGGTCGGTGCCGACCACGTCGATGCTCAGCCGCAGCGTCCAGCGGGCCTGCCAGAACATGATCCGCAGGAACCAGCCCGCCAGCACGTAGTGGGCCCGTTGGAAGGCCGGCGCGCGCTTGTACACGCCGAAGCCGGAGGCGAGCCAGAGCAGGAACAGGGCGAGCAGCGCGGCGGCGTCCCAGACCAGGTAGACGGTGCCGATCCAGAGCAGCCGCAGCGGGCGCAGCCGCCCCGGCACCAGCGGGGACGCGGCCAGCGCCAGCAGCGCCCAGCCGGGCAGCGTGGTCACCACGAGGAAGGCCAGCAGCACCACACCAGGGGCGAGCACCAACCGGCGTAGCCAGCGGGGTGGCAGCGGCATTCAGCGCTCCAGCGCGGTGTCCAGGTATCGGCGGGAGGCAGTGTACGCGCGACTGATCCGCCGTCCCACCGCCGCCGTGTCCCGGTACGCCCACGGGCTGTCGTCGCGCGGCTCCAGCCCGCCGGTGGGCAGCACGTGCACCTCGACGTCCTCGGGCAGCGCCGCCATCTCCCGCGCGAACCGGTGCCGGCGGGCGATCTCGAACGCCACCTGGGCGATCTCCCAGGGGCGGCGCGGCGGGGTCAGCTCGCGTTCGATCCGGCCCACCTGGAGTACGAAGATCTGCTTCGCGCCGAGCAGCACCGCCTCGCCGACCGGGATCGAGTTGACCACCCCGCCGTCGATGTAGTGCTGGCCGTCGATCTGGGTGGGAGGCAGCAGCCCGGGCACCGAGGCGGAGGCGAGCACCGCCGGCACCAGCGGTCCGGTGTGGAACCAGTGCTCGGCCGCGCGCTCGATGTTCGCGGCGCAGCAGCGGAACGGCACGGCCAGGTCGGCGAACGTGGTGTCCTCGCCCAGCGCGCTCTCCAGCAGGCGGTACAGCGGGCGGGGCGAGTGCAGGTGGGTACGTGCCGCGAACCGGCGCAGCTGCCGGGCGACCGAGTCGCCGTACACCTCGCTGGCCTCGGGCGACGCCCAGAGCCGGACCAGCCGGTCGGTGACCGCCTCGGTCGGGTCGGCGGCGACCAGGGCGCCGTTGACCGCGCCGATCGACGTACCCAGCACCATGTCGGGTTTGATCCGGGCGCGGAACAGGGCGCGCAGCATGCCCACCTCGACCGCGCCGAGCACTCCCCCGCCGCCGAGCACGAACGCCACCGGACCTGCTGCCATGCCGTTCATCCTGGCACGCGGCCCACACCCGGCCGGCCGGCCGCCCCGCCCGTGACCGGACCGTCACGCGACACCGGCCGAGTTGTGACGCAGCGCGATCGTCAACCGGACGACTGTTGACAGGTCAGACACATTCCCGCAACCTGATAGCGCTCCCGAGCCCAGGCAGGTGCGAGCTGATGGCGACACTCCAGGCCGGCCGTCTGCTGGCCCGGCGGTACCGGCTCATCGACCGGATCGGTGCCGGTGGCATGTCGGTGATCTGGCGTGCCCGCGACGAGGTGCTCGACCGGATCGTGGCGGTCAAGGTGCTCGCTCCCTCGCTCGCCGCCGACGCCCGGTTCCGCGACATGGTGCGCGAGGAGGCCCGCTCCGCCGCCCAGCTCGACCACCCGCACGTCACCGCCGTGCACGACTACGGCGAGACGGTGGCCCCGGACGGCTCGATCACCTCGTTCGTGGTGATGGAGCTGCTCAGCGGCGAGGAGCTGGAACACCGGCTCACCGAGGGTCCGCTGCCCTGGCCGGCGGCGGTGGAGACGGGCGCGCAGGTGGCCGAGGCGCTGGCCGCGGCACACCGGCTCGGCATCGTGCACCGCGACGTGACCCCGGCCAACGTGATGATGACCGGCACCGGCGCGAAGGTGCTCGACTTCGGCATCGCCACCCGGATCGGCGCGCCGGACGACGACGAGGACGGCGGCACGTTCGGCACCCCGGCGTACGTGGCGCCGGAACGGCTCGACGGCGCGCCCGCCCAGCCCGCCACCGACGTCTACTCGCTGGGCGTGCTGCTGTTCGAGACGCTGACCGGGCACCCGCCGTACCCGGCGGAGACCTGGGAACAACTGAGCGCGGCCCTCGCGGACTGTCCGGAGCCCACACTGGACGACGTACCGGGACTGCCCGGTCCGGTCGCGGACATCTGCCTGCGCTGCCTGGCCCGTGACCCGCGCCGGCGGCCCACCGCGCACCGGGTCGCCGCCGTGCTGCGCGACCAGTTGCTGCCCGCCGACCCGCAGGCCGCCACCATGCTGGCGCCGACCATGACGCTGCCCGCGCTGACCTCGCCGCCGCCGGCCGGCCCGGAACCGGCCGAGCCGCCGACCTCGGGCCCGGCCCCCGCCGCGCAGCCGAGCCCGGAGCCGGGGCAGGATCCCGCCGCGCAGCCGGCGCCGAGCCGGCGCCGCACCTTCACGCTGGCCGCCGTCGGAGTGACTGTGGTCGCCGCCGCGGCGCTGCTGGCGCCCGCGCTGACGCCGGACCGGACCACCGACCCGCGGGTGCTGCCGACCGCCGGGCCGGTGCAGCCGTCGCCCGCCGACCCACCGGTGGTCGAGGAACCGGCCACCACGCCGCCGGCCGCGCCGACGTCAGTGCCGCCGAGCGGGGGCGCCCGCCCGCCGGCCACCGGTCAGGCCGACGCCGCCGAACGGGTGGACGGGCTGATCGAGGCCGGGCTGACCGAGGGCCAGATCCGCGAGGACGTCGGGGTGGACCTACGCAACCTGCTGCGCAACGCGGTCGCCGCGAACGGCGAGGGCGAGGTGACCGCCGCAGTGGACCGGCTCCGCGGCAAGATCGACGAGCGTCGCCGGGAGGGCAGCATCAGCCCCGGGTACGCGCGGCGACTCGACGCCGCGGCGGCGGAACTCGTGGCCGGGCAGACCTGACCGGTCAGCCGGCCACGGCGGGCGCGACCGTCCGGGATGCCAGGGCGGGTGCCCGCGCGGCCAGGAAGCCCCGGTAGACCGCCTCGTAGTCGGCGGCCATCCGCTCCACCGAGAAGTTCTCCGCGACGTGCGCGACGCAGTCCTGCGGATCCAGGTCCGCCGCCGCCCGCAGCGCCGCCGGCAGCTCGCCGGGGTGCTCGCAGACGAAACCGGTGATCCCGTCGCGGACCAGCTCCGGCACGGCGCCCCGGCCCAGCGCCACCACCGGCGTACCCGTCGCCATCGCCTCCACCATCACCATGCCGAACGGCTCCGCCCACTGGATCGGCATGATCAGGCAGCGGGCGTCCAGCAGCAGCCGCAGCGCGGTGGCACGGTCCGCGTTCACCACGAGCGTCACGTCGTCGCCGAGCAGCGGCCGGACCACCTGCTCCAGGTAGCGGCGCTCGGCCGGCTCGTTGCTCTTGCCCGCGAGCGTGAGCGGCAGCCCGGCGGCCCGGCAGGCCGCGATCGCCACGTCCGGGCCCTTGTCCGGGCTGAACCGGGCCAGCCAGAGCACCGGGCCCGCGCCCGGGACGCGCTTGCGCGGGATGTCCCGCAGCGGCATCGCGTTGTGCACGGTGCCCGCCCAGGGCAGTCCCGGGTTCGCGCGGCGCTGGGCGTGCGAGATCGCGACCAGGCCCACCCCCCGGTCGGTGTTGCCGAGCACGGTGCCGTACTCGCCGACCGGGTTGCCGTGCACGGTGGCCACAGTGGGCACGCGCCGGCGGCCGGCCACCATCGGGCCGATCGTGGTGTGGTCGTGGATCAGGTCGAAGCCGGCCGGGTCGACCAGGCGGTCCACGTGGGCCAGGTGCGCCAGTTCGGGCAGCGACTCGCCCATCCGCTCGTACTGGAGGTCGTCGCAGGTGGAGACGAAGTCGGCGGCGGTGCCGTGCTCGGTGCCCGCGCCGAACAGCGTGACGCGGTGCCCCCGGTCGACAAGCGCGTCGACGAGGCCCGCCACCACCGTCTCCAGTCCGCCGTAGCCGGGCGGCGGCACCGACAGCCACGGCGGCACCACCATGGCGATCCGCAACGGCCCGGCCCAGGCGCGCTCCGGGGACTGCTGGTTCACGGCCACGAGTCCTCCCCGTCGGTCCCCGGCGTACCCCGCTGCGCGCGGGTTCCCGGCCCGGCCCGCGGTAAACGACCGGCGGTCAGCCGGACACCACGATCCCGACGTGCACCTCCCGTACGCCGGGCAGCGCCCAGGCGGCCCGTTCCGCGTCCTCCCGCTGCCACCAGGCGCTCACCACGCCGTCGAGCACCACGGTGTCGCCGTCGACCCGGGCGTCGATCCGTTCGGTTCCGGTGCGCCGCAGCAGCAGGGCGCGCAGGTCGAGTCGCTTCTGTTCGTCACTCGGCGGCGTCGGGGGCCGCACCTCGACCAGGTTCGTCAGCCCGCGTACGCCGCGCAGCCGGCGCAGCTCCCGCTCGGCGGTACGGCGCTGGAAGCCGAACTCGACCTCGCCGCGCAGCATGATCCAGCCGTCGGCGACGGTCACGTCCAGCCGCTCGGCGGGCACGAAGCTGTCCCACTCCAGCGCCCGGCTCGCCGCGATCGCGATGTCGGCGTCGGTACGCCGGTCCGTGGCGGGCAGGTCGACCGCCAGGTCGCTGGCGACGGCCCGGACGCCGCGTACCCGGTGGGCGCAGCGCTCGGCGGCCCACCGCCGTGCGTAGCTGTCCACCTGGCCGGTGAGCGTCACGACGCCCCGCGAGACCGTCACGCCGATCTCGGTGGCCCGGGTCTGCGCGTCCCAGTCCAGTTCGGCGAGGACGTCGCGCTGGATCTGCTGGTCGGTACGCACGGCGGACGTTGTGGTCATGCCCCGAGCCTCCCGCCGGTACGGGTGAGGCGCGTTCACCCGGACCGGGTGAGAAACGAGGAGGGGCGGCGGGTGACGGAGCCAACCCCCTTGGCTCCGTCACCCGCCGCCCGGGAGGGAGGCAGGTCCTCGGGACTATGACGTCTCGGCGAGCGTCACGGTTGCGCTCTCGTTGGATCCGTTTCGCTTGTACTGCACCTCGACCCGGTCGCCGACCTTGCCGGCCTGCACGGCGCCGACCAGGTCGTTCGAGTCGTTGATCACCTTGTCACCGAACTTGGTGATCACGTCGCCGCGCTGGAGCCCGGCCTTCTCGGCGGGGCTGCCGGGCGTGACGGCGGCGACGAGCGCCCCGCCGTCCTCGGCGCCGTTCACGCTCACCCCGAGCGAGGGGTGGCTGATCTTCTCGCCGCGCTGGAGCTTCTCGGCCACGTTCTTGGCCTTGTTGCTCGGGATGGCGAAGCCCACGCCGATGTTTCCGGTGCTGCCCTGCCCGGCGGTGGCGATGGCGGTGTTGATGCCGATCACCTCGCCGCGGGTGTTGACGAGCGCGCCACCGGAGTTGCCCGGGTTGATCGGGGCGTCGGTCTGCAGCAGGCCGGAGATCGAGCTGGCGCCCTGCTGCGGGTTCTGCTGGCCGCCCTCGCCCGCCTGGATGGTGCGGTCGCGGGCGCTGAGGATGCCGGCGGTCACCGAGCCCTGAAGGCCGAGCGGGCTGCCCAGGGCGAGCACCTGGTCACCGACCTGCATGGCGTCGCTGTCGCCGAACTTGGCCGCCTTCAGGTTGCTCACGCCACTGGCCTGGACCACCGCGAGGTCGGTCTTCGGGTCGGTGCCGACGATCTTCGCGGAGGCGCTCTTGCCGTCGGCGAAGACCACCCGCACGGTGTCGCCACCGGCGCCCGCGACGACGTGGTTGTTGGTGAGCACGAACCCGTCGGCGCTGAGGATCACCCCGGAGCCCTCACCGCTGTTCGTCATGATCGTGACGATGCTGTCCTGGACGGACGCCGCGATCTTGGGCAGGTCGGCGCTGTTGATCACCGGGGCGGCGGAGTAGGTGCGGGTGGGGCCGTCCCCGTCGAGCGCGAGGGCCAGCGCGCCACCGGCCACGCCGGAGCCGAACATCAGGGCCAGCGCCAGCGCGCCCGCGCCGACGAACTTCCCGGCCCGGCTGGGGCGCGGCGGCTGCTGCGAGCCCCACTGCGGCATCTGCTGCCCGGGCTGGTACGCCTGGTAGCCCTGCTGCGTCTGGTACGGCTGCGCCTGGTACGACGGCACCGGCCCGCCGTGCTGGGTGGACGGGTAGCCGCCCGCGGTCTGCTGGTTCCAGCCGCCCTGCTGGTGCTGCTGCTGCCCGTACCAGGGGTGCGGCTGCCCCGAGGCCGGGTACGGCGGCGCGGACGGCGTCGCCGGCTGCGGCGGGTACGGCCCGGCGGGCGCGGCGTCTCCGGCACTGCCGGCCGGGTTCGTGTCTCCGGCGGGTGTGCCGGTTCCGGCGGCCGGGGAGTCGGCCGGAACCGACGCCGCGGCCGGGTTGCTGGAGGAGTCCGACGTCCCGCTCTCGACGCGGGGCAGCTCGGCGGTGTGGTGCGACGGCTCGGCGTCGGCGGGGGCCGGCGACCGCTGCGGATCGGTCTCGTGGTCGGTCATGTCACCAGCTTTCCCCGTAGCACTGTCACCAGCCTGGAATCCGCCTGGAAGTTTTCTGAATGTCATTCCCCGGGCTCGGGCTCCTCCGGCAGCAGCGGCAGCTTCACCCGGAACGTCGCCCCGCCGCCCGGCGTCTCCGCCACCTCGACGGTGCCGTGGTGCGCGGCGACGAGCGCGGCCACGATGGCCAGGCCGAGGCCGGTGCTGATCGGCCCGCCGGCCCGGCGGGTACGCGCGGCGTCCACCCGGTAGAACCGCTCGAAGACCCGTTCGGCCTGCTCCGGGGTGAGGCCGGGACCGGTGTCCGCCACCTCCACCACGGCGAGGTTGCCCGCCTCCGCCCGCAGCCGCAGCGTCACCGAGGCGTCCGGCGGCGTGTGGGTGAGCGCGTTCGTCATCAGGTTGCCGATCACCTGGCGCAGGCGCGCGTCGTCGCCGAGCACCACCAGCGGCCCGGCGCCCGGTTCCCGCTCCAGCTCGATCCGCCGGTCCGGGGCGATCACCCGGGCCGCCTCGACCGCGTCGGACGCCAGCACCGGCAGCTCGACCGGGGCCAGTGCGATCGGCCGTTCCCGGTCCATCCGCGCCAGCAGCAGCAGATCCTCCACCAGCAGACCCATCCGGGACGCCTCGTCCTCGATGCGGCGCAGCAGGTCGGCGGTCTGCTCCGGCGCGCGCGCCGCGCCCTGGCGGTACAGCTCGGCGAAGCCCCGGATGGTGGTCAGCGGCGTGCGCAGCTCGTGCGAGGCGTCGGCGATGAACTGCCGCATCCGCTCCTCGGACCGGCGGGCCCGCGCCTCCGACGCCTGTGCGTACGCGGCCGCGTCCCGCGCGCCCATCTCGGCGCTGCGCGCCGCCGCCTCGGAGGCGGCCCGCGCGGTGAACGCGGCCTCGATCTGCGCGAGCATGGCGTTCAGTGCCCGGGACAGGCGGCCCAGCTCCGAGGTGGGGCACGGCCGCCCCATCTCCGGGTCGGGCACCCGCCGGGTCAGGTCGCCCCCGGCGATGGCGGCCGCCGTACGCTCTATCTCCACCAGCGGCTTCAGGCTGGTACGGACGATCCCGGCGCCCACCGACGCCAGCGAGATCAGCACCGCGCCACCGACCAGGAGGTCTATCCACACCAGCCGCCCGACCGCGGAGTCGACGCCGGTGAGGTGCTGCCCGAGCGCGATGATCCGCCCGTCGGGCAGGGCGGTGTAGAGCATCCGCCACCGGCTCCGGCCGTCCTCGGAGCGCACGGTGAACGGGTCGCCCACCCGCTCCTGGTAGCCCGCGAACTCGGTGGGGAAGCGGGGCAGTTCCTCTTCGCGCAGGTTCTCGTAGCGCGTCGGCTCCTCCGGCAGCTCACCGGGACCCATGACGGAGGCCACGTAGTCCGACGGAATGGTGATCTTGATCGGGCCGCCACCGGCCTTGTCGAGCGTGTTGGCCACCGTGTACGCGCCGCCGCGAAGCTGGTCGTCCGCCTGCCCGATCAGATAGTTCCGCAGCAGGAACGCCGTCAGGCCGCTGATCACCACCAGCGCCACAGCCACGAGCGCGAGGACCGCGGCGACGAGCTTCAGCCGGAGCGGGACGCTGCGCAGCCTGCCCTTCGCGTCGTGGACGACGTTCACGCCGCCGGCTTGCGGAGCACGTAACCGACTCCCCTGAGCGTGTGGATCAGCCGGGGCTGGGTGTTGTCGACCTTGCGCCGCAGGTACGAGATGTAGGACTCGACGATGTTGTCGTCACCGCGGAAGTCGTAGTTCCAGACATGGTCGAGGATCTGCGCCTTGCTGAGCACCCGGTTGGCGTTGAGCATCAGGTAGCGCAGCAGCTTGAACTCGGTCGGCGACAGCTGCACCCGCTGGCCGGCCCGGTGCACCTCGTGGGTCTCCTCGTCCAGCTCCAGGTCGGCGAAGGTGAGGCGGGACGGGGCCTGCTCACCGGTCGCGGTACGCCGCAGCACGGCCCGGATCCGCGCGGTCAGCTCCTCCAGGCTGAACGGCTTGGTGACGTAGTCGTCGCCGCCCAGGGTGAGCCCGCGGATCTTGTCGTCGGTGGCGTCGCGCGCGGTCAGGAACACCACAGGGGTACGCGTACCACCCTCGCGCAGCATCCGGATGACCTCGAAGCCGTCCAGGTCGGGCAGCATCACGTCGAGCACCACCAGGTCGGGCCGGTGGTCCTTGGCGGCGTTCAGCGCGGCACTGCCGCTGGTCGCGGTGGCCACGTCGAAGCCCGCGAACCGCAGGCTCGCGGAGAGCAGTTCGAGGATGTTGGGGTCGTCCTCGACGACGAGAAGCCGGGCCTCGGTCTGGGTAGCCGCCATGGCCCCATCATCCGCGCTCCGGCTGCGGTCGCGCTGGATGCTCCCTGGAAACAACCTGTGAGATCAGCGGAGCAGCCGCCGGAGCCCTTCCAGCGCGCCGTCGAGCAGCCGGATCGCGGTACGGAGCTGGTTGTCGCTCAGCCGCCGGGCCCGGACCAACGCCCCGACCTCGACGGTGAACGCGGCCAGCCGCTTGTCGAAGTCGGCGAGCAGCGGTGAGTCGTCCGGACGGGCCGCGCCCTCGCCGGTCGCCGGCCGGGCGGTGGCGGACGTCGCCCAGCCGCCCTGCCGGGTCTGCCGGGCCACCTCGCGCAGCTCCCGCTTCAGGTCGCGCACCGATCCCCGTACCTCGGTGCGGATCTCCCCGGCCAGCGCGGAGAGATCCTCGACGGCGGCGCCGATGTCGTTCTCCAGCGCCGACAGCTCGTCGGCGCGCTGGCGCAGTTCGGCGCGGCCCGCCTCGGTGATCTCGTAGACCTTGCGCCCGCCCGCCGCGGTGTGCGTGACCAGCCCCTCCGCCTCCAGCCGTTGCAGGCGCGGGTAGATGGTGCCGGCGCTTGGTGCGTACAGGCCGAGGAAGCGCTCCTCCAGCAGGCGGATCAGCTCGTAGCCGTGCTTCGGGCCGTCGTCGAGCAGCTTCAGCAGGTAGAGCCGGAGCCGGCCGTGGCTGAACACCGCGGTCACGGCACGTCCTCCACATGGTCGGCGGGCGCGACCGGGCGGGCGAGCAGCGCGATGCTGCCGGAGGTCGCGGAGGCCCAGAGCCTACCCGCACCACCGCCGAGCACACCGTGGCTGTCCTTGATCGAGCCGAGCCCGCGTCCACCGCTGTCCACCTGGGGAAAGCCGCTGGTGATCTTGCCGGACGTGGTGTGCAGGTGCACGGTGAGGTCGCTGTCCTCGCGGACCCGGACGGTGATGCTGCCGGAGATGGCGCTGAGCCGGATCTCGCTGCCGCGCGGGTTGTCCAGGTCGCAGGTGATCGAGCCGGAGACGGCGTGGGCGCGGACCCGGTCGGGCGCGCTGTCGGCGAGGATCAGCTCACCGGAGACCGTCTCCAGGTCCAGGTCGCCGCCGATGCCGAGCGCCTCGACCGGCCCGGAGATGACCTTCGCGCTGGTGCGTCCCCGCAGCCCGCGCAGCGTGACCTGCCCGGAGGTGACGTCGACCCGGGTCTCCCGGCGCAGCCCGGAGGCGACGAGCGCGCCGCTGACCACCGACAGGGTGGCGAGCACGTCCGGCGGAACCGCTACCGACACCTCGGCCCGGATCCGGTTGCCGAACCACGAGAAGATGCCGAACAGGCCGGGCTTGCGCTTGTGCCGGATCGTCAGCCGCCCGTCGCGGACCTCGACGAGGAGCGGCCGGCTGCTGACCCGGGTCACGTCGACCCGGGCCGGACCGTCGGCGCCGACCACGTTGAGCCGGCCGCTGATCAGCTCGGCGTCGAGCCGGGTGATCGGCTCGTCCAGCGTGATGCGCTGCGGGTTCTCGACCGTCCAACTGGCCATGACACGCTCCCCTCGTCGGCGCGCCGACCCACGGCGTGCCAGGTGTTGCGAGGAGCATAACGCGATACATCGCGACTGAACAAGACACTATCGCGACTGTGTCGCGTCCCCGACGGCTGAGCGGGTCAGGCCGCCAGGTCGAGCTGCGCCGCGAGCACGGGACGCGGGGCCGGGTGGACGGCGGCCTCGGCGATCCGGGCCAGCGCGCGGCGATCAGCGTCCTCGGCCGGGTGCAGCGCCGCGCTCACCGTCACCGACACGGTCAGGCCCCGGGCGGCGAGCACGCGGCGTACCGACGCCCAGAGCGTCTCCGCACCCAGGAAGGCGGGCAGCGTGCTCGGGTCGCCCGCGTATCGATAGCCGATGCTCAGCGGCAGCACCGGTGCGCCCGCCGCCAGTGCGGCCTCGAACATCGCCGGCCGGAAGCCGCGGCTCGGGCGGCAGTCCGTCGCGGCGCCGCACCAGGTCGTACCCTCCGGGAACACCGCCACCGACCGCCCGGACCGCAGCGCGCCGGCCACCCGCGCGACGGTGGCCGGCAGGTCACGCGGCCGGGACCGGTCCACGAAGACGGTGCCCGCCGCGGCGGCCAGGCCGCCGACCAGCGGCCAGCTCCGGACCTCGCGCTTCGCCACCATCCGGACCGGCGACACGGCGAGCACCGCCAGGACGTCCAGCCAGGAGACGTGGTTGGCGACCAGCAGCGCGCGCCCGCGCGGCACCCGGCCGCGGACCAGCAGCCGGACCCCGAGGGTACGCAGCGTCCACCGTGCCCAGGCGCGCAACGCGGCCCGGCCCCGGGCGGCGGACAGCAGCGGTAGCAGCACGGTCAGGCCCGCCCCGGCCAGCAGCATGCCGAGTACGCCGAGCAGCCGCCCGGCCCGGCGCAGCCGCGACACGTCCGGGGCGGCGGGCGGCGGCAGGCAGTCCGGCCCGCAGCCCGAGGCGGGCCGCCACAGGCCCTCCCCGGCACCCGGACCGGCCGTCCACGGCTCGGCGGCGGCGGTGGTCACGACCTCGCCTCGCCGAGGAAGTGCCGCAGGTAGCGCGGGTTCATCCGGTCCAGCGAGAACAACACGTAGAAGTCGGCGCAGCCGAAGTCCGCGTCGTACCCGGGCTCGCCGGCCACCCAGGCGCCCAGCCGCAGGTAGCCACGCAGCAGCGGCGGCACGAGCGCCCGGCGTTGCGTCGGAGTAAGCGCGGCGAGGTCGGCGGCCGGCGCCTCGGCGAACCAGGGCCGGCGCGGGGTGACCCGCAGCAGTGGCGGGGCGAGGTGCCGGGCGGTGACCTCGGACCACACCTGCGCGGCGGCGGTCCCGCCGTCGGCGACCGACACCGAGGCGCAGCCGCCGAGCCAGCGGGCGCCGCGCAGGTGCAGGTAGCGGCAGATCCCGGCCCACATCAGGTTGATCACCGCGCCGGTGCGGTGATCAGGGTGGACGCAGGAGCGGCCCGCCTCGACCAGGTGGTCGCGGAGCGGCGCCAGCGGGCTCAGGTCGAACTCGGCGTCGGCGTACCGGCGGTCGGTGCGGCCGGGCGGCAGCAGCCGGTACGTGCCGACGACCTCGCCGGTGCCCTCGTGCAGCACCACCAGGTGGTCGCAGTACGCGTCGAACCCGTCGGTGTCGAGCCCGGTGGCGGCGGTCGGCAGGGTGGCGCCGAGTTCGCCGGCGAACACCTCGTGGCGCAGGCGTTGCGCGGCCGCGACCAGTGTCGGGTCGTCGGCGATCAGCAGGGTGTAACCGCTGGTCGTGAGCGGTGCGCCAGCGGCGTGCAGAACGGCCATGACTCCTGTGTAGGTGCGCCGGGTTGCCGCCGGACGGGATGAGGGGTGTCGATCCGGTGAACGCCGGTCGGCGGCGGCGTGCGAACCGGGACGGCCGGGACGGGACCGGCGTGTGCGAGGCTGCCGGGCGGACCGCCGCGACGGCGCCGGCGGAGGGGAACCCGGAGGTGCACATGCTGGTCGAGGCCCGCTTTCAGGGGCCGGACGGCTCCGGCAACGGCGGCTGGAGCGCCGGCATCTTCGCCGCGCTGATCGACGACCGGGGGCCGGTGGAGGTCACCCTGCGCCGACCGCCGCCGCTGGACACGCCGCTGACCGCCGCCGACGGCGAGGTACGCGACCCGGACGGTCACGTGATCGCCCAGGTGCGCCGGATCGAGCCGGTCGACGCGGTGGTGCCGCCGGTGGACCCGGCGACGGCGGAACAGGCCGCGCGGGCGTACCCCGGTCTGGTCGACCACCCGTTCCCCCGCTGCTACGTCTGCGGCCCGGCGAACCCGGACGGGCTGCGGATCTTCCCCGGCCGGCTGCCGGACGGGCGGACCGCCGCGCCGTTCCGCGCGCCGGGCGAGGTGGTTCCCGCGACGGTGTGGGCGGCGCTGGACTGCCCGGGCGGCTGGGCGGTGCTGGCGCCCGGCCGGCCGTACGTGCTGGGGCGGATCGCCGCGCAGGTCACGGCGCTGCCACGGCCCGGCGACGAGTGCGTGGTGACCGGCCTCGCAGTCGGCGGCGAGGGACGCAAGGCCGAGGTGCACACCAGCCTGTACGGTTCGGACGGCGCGCTGCTCGGCCGCGCCCGGGCCACCTGGGTGGCGCTGCCGCCCCGGTGATCTCCTCCCTGAGGAGGACGGCGCGTACGCGTCCCGCCTGATTGACCCCCTTGCGCCGGGTTGGAAGGCTGTTGCGGGGCGCCCCCGCAACAGCGCCCCCACCGGCGCGCGTCGAGCCCGCCGGGGCAGGAGAGGAGAATGATGTCCGACGGGCAGCCACGCCCCAGTGCCGGGACCGGCCAGATCATCGTGTCCGGCCTGACCAAGCAGTACAAGACCGTCCGCGCGGTGGACAACCTGTCGTTCACTGTCGAGCCGGGCCGGGTCACCGGCTTCCTCGGCCCCAACGGCGCCGGCAAGACGACCACGCTGCGCATGCTGCTCAACCTGGTGACGCCGAGCGCCGGCACGGCCACCATCGGCGGCAGCCGGTACGCCGACCTGCCCGACCCGCTGCGTACCGTCGGCGCGGTGCTGGAGGCGTCCAGCGCGCACAAGGGCCGCACCGGCATCAACCACCTGCGGGTGATCTGCGCGGCGGCGGGCCTGCCGAAGGAGCGCGCCGACGAGGCGCTCGCCCTGGTCGGGCTCACGCCCGCGGCCAAGCGCAAGTTCAAGGGCTACTCGCTCGGCATGAAGCAGCGGCTCGGCATCGCCGCCGCGATGCTCGGCAACCCGCAGGTGCTGATCCTCGACGAGCCGGCCAACGGCCTGGACCCGGAGGGCATCCGCTGGATGCGCGGTTTCCTCAAGGGGCTGGCCGCCGAGGGGCGCACCGTGCTGGTCTCCAGCCACCTGCTCTCCGAGATGCAGCTGCTCGCCGACGACGTGGTGATCATCGCGGCCGGCAAGCTGGTCCGGCAGGGCCCGGTCGATCAGGTGATGGCGTCGATGACGCACGACGTGCGGGTGCGGGTGCGCACCCCGCAGGCCGACGACCTGGTCGCGGCGCTGCGCGAGCAGTCGGCCACCGTCGACACCGACCCGCACGGCGCGCTGCTGGTGACCGGCGTGGACGCGCCGACTGTGGGCCGGGTCGCGCTGGCCGCCAAGGTGGAGCTGCACGAGCTGACCACCGAGCGCCCCGACCTCGAAGGGGTCTTCCTGGAGCTGACGGCCGGAAAGGCGGAGATCCGATGACGCTTGTCCGATCCGAACTGCTCAAGATCCGTACCACCAGCACCTGGTGGATCTTCGGCCTGATCAGCCTGGCGCTGTGGGCGCTCACGCTGTTCTTCAACTGGTTGCAGACCGAGGCGCTGGCCGGCGGAGACTTCGGCGAGGTGCCGGCCGACCAGTCCGACCAGTTGCAGGCCATCTCGGCCGCCGACAACCTGGCGGCCAACCTCTACACCAACGGGCAGTTCTTCGGGCTGCTCATCGTGCTGCTGCTGGGCATCGTGGTGGTGACCAGCGAGTTCTTCCACCAGACGGTGACCACCACGTTCCTCACCGCACCGCACCGCACCGCGGTGATGCTGGCCAAGCTGGTCGCGGCCGGCGTGCTGGCGCTGCTGTTCTGGCTCGTCACCACAGTGCTGAACCTGATCATCTCGCCGCTGATCCTCAACTCGGTGGACGTCGGCTCGCAGCTCGGCAGCGGCGCCGTCTGGCGGGCGATCGCGCTCAACGGCCTGGCCTACCTGCTCTGGTCGGTGCTCGGCGTCGGGCTCGGCGTGCTGATCCGCAGCCAGATCGGCGCCACGGTGACCGGCATCCTGTTCTACCTGGGCGGCGCGATCGGCGCGGTCATCGTGCTGAGCCTGCTCGCCTCGCGGTACGGCGACTGGATCAACAAGCTCCAGTTGCTGGTGCCGTCGCTGGCCTCCGGGCTCATGGTGGGCGGTGACACCGACATCCCGGGCAACCCGCCGCAGTGGGCCGGCGCCCTCGTGCTGATCGGATACGCGGTGGTGGCCGGCGCGATCGGCGTGGCCACGATCCGCAAGCGCGACATCTCCTGACCTCGCGGTCGGAACGGACCCCGGCCGGTGACGGACGTCACCGGCCGGGGTTCGTTCCGTCTAGCAGGAGTCGGTGGATCACGCAGCGTTTGCCGAACTTCTGGCATCTTCTGTGAAACGGACCACCAGCCGGAGGCGAGAATGCCTGCGCGCAGCGCACGGCGTAGCCTTGGCATCGGTTTACCCAGCGTCGGCAACCGGGGGTCACCGGGGGCCACCGTGACATTCACAACCGCGTGAAAGAGGCGATTAGCGGCCGTGTCGACCCAGCAGACTTCGCAGGAGAACCCACTGGCGGGTTTCGGCCCGAACGAGTGGATCGTCGAGGAGATGTACCAGCGTTACCTCGCCGACCCCTCGAGCGTCGATTCGGCCTGGCACGACTTCTTCGCCGACTACCGGCCGGCCCCGGGCGCCGCCACGCCGCGCCCGGACGGGCAGGCCAAGCCGGCCGCGAAGCCGGAGCCGGCCGAGCAGCAGGAAGCAGTGGCAACCGTCAAGGAGCAGCCCGCCAAGGCGGAGCCGAAGGCCGCACCCAAGGCCACGCCCGCTCCGGCCAAGCCCGCCGCCAAGCCGGCGGCGAAGGCCCCTGAGCCGGCCAAGAAGTCCGCCCCGGCCAAGCCGGCCGCCAAGGCGCCGACCGCGAGCGCCGCGGGCACCACGCCGCTGCGCGGCGTCGCCGCCAAGATCGTGCAGAACATGGACGCGTCGCTGTCGGTCCCGACCGCCACCAGCGTGCGCGCCGTCCCGGCCAAGCTGCTCGTCGACAACCGCATCGTGATCAACAACCACCTGACCCGCGGTCGCGGTGGCAAGGTCAGCTTCACCCACCTGATCGGGTACGCGCTCGTCCGCGCGGTCGTCGAGCACCCGGAGATGAACAACTCCTTCGCCGAGGTCGACGGCAAGCCGGCGATGGTCCGCCCGGAGCACGTCAACCTGGGCATCGCGATCGACCTGGTCAAGCCGGACGGCTCGCGCAACCTGGTGGTGCCGTCCATCAAGGGCTGCGAGCAGATGGACTTCCGGCAGTTCTGGCAGGCGTACGAGGACGTGGTCCGGCGCGCCCGCCGCAACGAGCTGACCATGGAGGACTACTCCGGCACCACGATCTCGCTCACCAACCCGGGCGGCATCGGCACTGTGCACTCGATCCCGCGCCTGATGCAGGGGCAGAGCGCCATCATCGGCGTCGGCGCGATGGAATACCCGGCCCCCTACCAGGGCATGAGCGAGGCCACCCTGGCCGAGAACGCGGTCAGCAAGGTCATCACGCTGACCAGCACGTACGACCACCGGATCATCCAGGGCGCGCAGTCCGGCGAGTTCCTCAAGGTCATGCACGAGCTGCTGCTCGGCGAGCGCGGCTTCTACGACGACATCTTCACCTCGCTGCGGATCCCGTACGAGCCGGTGCGCTGGATGCGCGACGTCGCAGTCGACAGCGAAGGCCAGATCAACAAGACCGCGCGGGTGCACGAGCTGATCCACGCGTACCGGGTCCGCGGCCACCTGATGGCCGACACCGACCCGCTGGAGTTCAAGATCCGGAAGCACCCGGACCTGGACGTCCTCCAGCACGGGCTCACGCTGTGGGACCTCGACCGCGTCTTCCCGGTCAACGGCTTCGCCGGCCAGCAGCGGATGAAGCTGCGCTCGATCCTCGGCGTGCTGCGCGACTCGTACTGCCGCCGCGTCGGCATCGAGTACATGCACATCCAGGACCCGGAGGAGCGGCGCTGGATCCAGGAGCGGGTCGAGCGCAAGTACGAGAAGCCCAGCTCCGACGAGCAGAAGCACGTGCTGAACCGGCTCAACGCCGCCGAGGCGTTCGAGACGTTCCTGCAGACCAAGTACGTCGGCCAGAAGCGCTTCTCGCTGGAGGGCGGCGAGTCGCTGATCCCGCTGCTCGGCGAGGTGCTGGAGTGCTCCGCCGAGGCCGGGCTGGACGAGGTCGTCATCGGCATGGCCCACCGCGGCCGGCTCAACGTGCTGGCGAACATCGTCGGCAAGCCGTACGAGAAGATCTTCTCCGAGTTCGAGGGACACCTCGACCCGCGGTCCACGCAGGGCTCGGGCGACGTGAAGTACCACCTCGGCCAGAACGGCAAGTTCACCACCCCGGACGGCGAGCACGCGGTCAAGGTGTCGGTGGTGGCGAACCCGTCGCACCTGGAGGCCGTCGACCCGGTGCTGGAGGGCATAGTCCGGGCCAAGCAGGACCGGATCGACCTCAAGCTGGAGGGCTACACCGTGCTGCCGCTGGCGGTGCACGGTGACGCCGCCTTCGCCGGCCAGGGTGTGGTCGCCGAGACGCTCAACCTCTCCCAGCTGCGCGGCTACCGCACCGGCGGCACCGTGCACGTGGTCGTCAACAACCAGGTCGGCTTCACCACCGCCCCGGAGTACAGCCGGTCCAGCCTCTACAGCACCGACGTGGCCCGGATGATCCAGGCGCCGATCTTCCACGTGAACGGTGACGACCCGGAGGCAGTGGTCCGGGTGGCCCGGCTCGCGTTCGAGTACCGGCAGGCGTTCAACAAGGACGTCGTGATCGACATGGTCTGCTACCGCCGGCGCGGGCACAACGAGGGTGACGACCCGTCGATGTCCAACCCGGAGATGTACAAGATCATCGACTCGAAGCGGTCGGTCCGGAAGCTCTACACCGAGGAGCTGATCGGGCGCGGCGACATCACCGTGGAGGACGCGGAGGAGCTGCTGCGCGACTACCAGGGGCAGCTGGAGCGGGTCTTCAAGGCCACCCGGGACGCCGCCACCACCCCGCGTCAGCTCAGCCGCCCGGCCCGGGAGGAGGAGCCGGAACCGCAGGTCGACACCGCCACCGACGCCGCAGTGGTCAAGGCGATCGGCGAGGCGCACGTCAACCTGCCGGAGGGCTTCACCCCGCACAAGCGGATCCAGCAGCTGCTGGAGCGGCGCCGCAAGATGTCCGTCGAGGGCGGCATCGACTGGGGCTTCGCCGAGATCATCGCGTTCGGCACGCTGCTGCACGACGGCGTCACCGTCCGGCTCGCCGGGCAGGACTCGCGCCGCGGCACGTTCGTCCAGCGGCACGCCTCGGTGGTCGACGCCAAGACCGGCGAGGACTACCTGCCGCTGATGTCGCTCACCGCCGACGGCGAGCGGTCGCGCTTCTTCGTCCACGACTCGCTGCTCTCCGAGTACGCGGCCATGGGCTTCGAGTACGGCTACTCGGTGGAGAACATCAACGCGCTGGTGGCCTGGGAGGCCCAGTTCGGTGACTTCGTCAACGGCGCCCAGTCGGTGATCGACGAGTTCATCTCGTCCGGCGAGGTGAAGTGGGGCCAGCGCTCCGCGGTGACGCTGCTGCTGCCGCACGGCCACGAGGGCCAGGGCCCGGACCACACGTCCGGCCGCCCGGAGCGGTTCCTGCAGCTCTGCGCCGAGGACAACATGCGGGTGGCCATCCCGACCACGCCGGCGAACTACTTCCACCTGCTGCGCCGCCAGGCCCTGTCGCCCAAGCGCAAGCCGCTTGTGGTGTTCACGCCGAAGTCGCTGCTGCGGCACAAGCTGTGCGTGTCGCCGGTGGAGGACTTCACCACCGGGACGTTCCAGCCCGTGCTGGCCGACACCGCGGCCCCGGCACCGGAGCAGGTGAAGCGGGTGCTGCTCTGCTCGGGCAAGGTCTACTACGACCTGTTCCAGGCCCGGCAGGAGCGGGGCGTGACCGACACCGCGATCATCCGGATGGAGCAGCTCTACCCGCTGCCCGTCGAGGAGGTCCGGGCCGCGCTCGCGCAGTACCCGAACGCCGAGGACTTCGCCTGGGTCCAGGAGGAGCCGGCCAACCAGGGCGCCTGGTCGTTCGTCGCGCTCAACCTGCTGGAGCACCTGCCCGAGGTCCGGCTGCGCCGCATCTCCCGGCCGGCCGCCGCCGCGCCGGCGGTGGGCTCGGCGAAGATGCACGAGGTCGAGCAGAACGCGCTGATCGAGGCGGCTCTCCCCCGCCCGTGACACCACCGGCAGCGGCCCGTCCCGACCCGGGGCGGGCCGCTGCCGTACGACGAGAGGAAAACCGTGTACTTCACCGACCGTGGCATCGAGGAGCTGGTCGAGCGCCGTGGCGACGAGCAGGTCAGCCTGGAGTGGCTGGGCGAGCGGCTGCGTGACTTCGTCGACCTGAACCCGGAGTTCGAGACCCCGATCGAGCGGTTCGCCACCTGGCTGGCCCGCCTCGACGACCCGGACGACGACTGACGGGTCAGCCGGTCGCGCCCCGCCCGGCGACCCGGAGGTCTCCGGTACGCCGCAGCTTCTGCCAGCCCAGCCGGCCGTCGGTCAGCGCGGTGCCGACCGCCTGCAGCAGCACCAGGTACATCACCTGCCGGTAGACGAACTGCTGCAACGGCAGCACCCAGAGCACGCCGAGCTTCTCCCGGTCCAGCCGGAAGGCCAGCACCGCGGTGAGGAACTGGAGCGCGAGCATCGCCAGCCAGGCCACCACCGTGTCGCTGCGGTCCAGGAAGATCAGCCCGTATATCGCGAGCAGGTCGATCACCGGGGCGGCCAGCGGCAGCAGCACGCCGAACAGCGTCAGGAACGACAGGGACCGGCGGCCGAACCGGCCCGACGGGCCGCTCTCGATCACCGAGCGCCGGTGCTTCCACATCGCCTGCAGGGTGCCGTAGCTCCACCGGTACCGCTGCTTCCACAACTGGCCGATGGTGGCCGGCGCCTCGGTCCAGGCGCGGGCGCTCTCCTCGTACACGATGTGCCAGCCGGCCCGGCCGATGGCGACGGTGACGTCGGTGTCCTCGGCCAGCGTGTCGTCGGTCATGCCGCCCACCTGCTCCAGCGCCTGGCGCCGGAACGCGCCGATCGCGCCGGGGACGGTGGGCATGCAGCGCAGCGTCTCGTAGAGGCGGCGGTCGAGGTTGAAGCCGATGACGTACTCGATGTGCTGCCACTTGGCGATCAGGCTGCGGCGGTTGCCGACCTTGACGTTCCCGGCGACCACGCCGACGCGGGGGTCGGCGAACGGCTGGACCAGCCGGCGGACCGAGTCCGGCTCGAAGATCGTGTCGCCGTCGACCATGACGATCAGGTCGTGCCGGGCCAGCGCGAGGCCCGTGTTGAGCGCGCTCGGCTTGCCGCCGTTGGGCTTGCGGACGACCCGGACGTTCGGCAGCCGAAGCGCCGCCACGATGTCGGCGGTGCCGTCCGTCGAGCCGTCGTCGACCACCACCACCTCGATGCCGCCGGGGTGGTCACCGAGCGCGAGCGAGCGGACCGCCGCGGCGATGCCCTCCCGCTCGTTGTACGCGGGCACGATCACCGAGACCGGTTCGGTGACCGGCGGACCCCACGACCAGTCGCGGCGACGGCGGCGGCGCGCGTGCCGTGGGGCCAGAACGAACAGCAGCAGGGTCCGGCCGATCGTGAGCACCCCGACGAGCACGAAGAAGACGCCGAGCACCCCGAACATGCCGTCGGCCACGCGTACCGCGCCGACCAGCACGTGTCCCCGCCACCGCTCGTCGAGCGGGGCCGCCGTCTGCCCGCCCACCGGGCCGGACACGCCTGCGGCGGCGAACGTCTGGTTGAGCCCCTCGCTGACCGTGGTGAAGCGGTACCCGCGCTCCAGCATCATCGGGATGTACCGGTCCAGCGCGGCCACGGTGCCGGACCGGTCGCCGCCCGCGTCGTGCCAGAGCGCGATCGTGCCGGCCGTCCCGTCCGGCGTGGCGCTGGCGACCATCTCCTCTACCGACGGAAGCTCCCAGTCCCGGCTGTCGACGTCGTTCACCACTGTGAGGTAGCCCAGCTCACCGGCCTGCCGCAGCATCGGCCAGTCCCGGTCGCTGTAGGCGTCGGCGCGGGACGAGTACGGGAAGCGCAGCAGCGACGGCCGGACGCCTGTGGTGCTGGCGATGGCGAGCTGCGTCTGTGCGTACTCCAGTTCGCGCCGCCACTGCGGCAGCGAGGCGAGGTCTGGATGGGTGAACGTGTGCACGCCCAGCTCGTGCCCCTCGGCCACCAGCCGGCGGGTCACCTCCGGGTTGCGGACGACCTGCGAGCCGATGACGAAGAAGGTGGCCTTGACCTGGTGCTTGTCCAGGACGCGCAGCACCTCCGGCGTCCACCGCGGGTCCGGCCCGTCGTCGAAGGTGAGCGCGACGGTGCGCGGCGGCAGGCGGTGCGACTGGGTGCGGCCCTCCGCGCCGACGTTGACGATCGGGCCGCCCCCGATCACCGAGCTGGGCACCTCCCGCTGGCTGCCGGGCGTCACCCGGTTGTCGGGTACGAACGCGGCGTTCGTGTACGCCTCGACGACCAGCAGGCCGCCCAGGACGACCACGACCATGGCGACCAGGGCCCAGCTCGGCCGGGGCAGCAGACGCCGCCCACGGGACCGGGGCGCGCCGGGGATCTGCCGGACGTCCAGGACGACGGTGGCGTCGTCCGGCTGCCGCCCGGCCCGGTGCCGCCGGAGGGCGTGCACGCGGCGGGGGTCCAGCGGGACGGTGGGCTGATCGCGGTTCGACGGGCGGGCGGGTGCCTCGTCACTCATCGGCGGGCGCGGCCGGCGCGGCGGGCGGGTCGACGACGGGCGGCGGGTCGACAACGGGCGGCGGCACCTCAGCGGTGGGGGCGGTGGGCGGCGCGGTGGTGGCCGGCGTCTGGACGGGCCGGGGCGCGGTCGGGGCGGTCCGGGTCGGCCGGGGGTACCGAGGGCTCGGAGGGGCCGTGGCGGCGGGGGCGACGGAGGTGGCCGGCACCCGCACCGGAGCGGTTCGGACGTCGGTGGGCGCGTCCGGCGTGGGCCGGGTCACCGCGGGTGACGGCGACGCCGGCTGGCCCGGCGACGGCAGCCGCTGCTCGGTGCTCGGCTCGACGAACGGGATGACGCTGTCCGGAGTGATCGGCCCGCCGGCGAAGCTGACTCCGACCATGACCGTGTAGACCACACCCGCCGCGCCGGCGCAGTAGGCGAGACGGCGCAGCCGCCGACGTCGCCGCCCGCTCGGGTCGACGAAGACGGGGGGCGATTCCGGTACGACAGGAATCAGTGCGGTCGGGCCATCCACGCGGCCAAGTGTAGATGCGAAAAATCCCCACCTTCTCCGCCGGGCAGCTCGTGTGACCAGGCAGAACAGGCAACACTGACCTCGATCTTGTAGGTTGGGTGCCGTGGCGCGCAGCGTGTACCTGACCGGCGTTGGTTCGGGCGGGGGAAAATCGACAGTGGCGCTCGGGCTGGCCGAGCTGTTGTCCCGCCAGGTGGAACGGATAGGCGCGTTCCGGCCGCTCGTCGCCGGTGACGGCGCCGACCCGATCCTCGCCCTGCTCACCGAGCGCTACCGGATGGAACTGCCGGTCGACGAGCTGTACGGCGCCACGTACGCCGAGGCGAGCGCGCTCGTCGCGGACGGCCGCCGGGAGGAGCTGATCTCCCGGATCGTCACCCGCTACCGCGAGGTGGAACGGCGCTGCCCGGCGATAGTGGTGGTCGGCAGCGACTTCGCCTACGGCGACGGCACCGGCCCCCGTGAGCTGGCCTTCAACGCCCGGCTGGCGACCGAGTTCGGCAGCGTCGTGGTGCCCGTCGTGGACGGGTTCGGGCAGACGTCCGACACGATCGCGGCGGCGCTGCGTGGCGCGTACCACGATCTGGTCGACCTCGGCGCGACGGTGATCGCGGCGCTGGCCAACCGCGTACCGGAGCCGATGACGCTGCCCGAGCTGCCGGTGCCCGCGTACGCGATCCCGGAGGTGCCGACCGTGTCGGCGCCGACGGTGGCCGAGGTGGCCGCGGCGCTGCGCGGCACCGTGCTCACCGGCGACGAGACCGCGCTCGACCGCGACGTGCTCGACTACGTGGTCGGCGCGGCGCACGTGCCGACGCTGCTGGACCACCTCACCGACGGGGCGCTGGTGATCACCCCGGGCGACCGGGCGGATTTGCTGGTCGCCGCCGGCGCCGCGCACGTGGCCGGGCAGGTGTCGCTGGCCGGGCTGGTGCTCACGCTCGGCGAGCAGCCCGACCCGCGGGCCATGCGCCTGGTCGAGCGGATGAACACCGGGCTGCCGGTGCTGTCGGTGCCGAGCGACAGCTACGACACGGTCTCCGCGTCCAGCCGGATCGAGGGACGCCCCAGCACCGCCAACCCGCGCAAGGTCGAAGCAGCGCTCGGCGCGTTCGAACGCTGCGTGGACACCGACGACCTGGCCCGCCGGCTGCGGGTCAGCCGGTCCGCGCGGGTGACCCCGCTGATGTTCGAGAACGACCTGATCGACAGGGCCCGCGCCCGGCGCCGCCGGCTGGTGCTGCCCGAGGGTGCCGACGAGCGGATCCTGCGCGCGACCGAGGTGCTGCTGCGCCGGGGCGTCGCCGAGATCACCCTGCTCGGCCGCCCGGACGAGATCGCCCGCCGCACCCGGGAGCTGGGCGTGGACGTCGGTGACGCCCAGGTGGTCGACCCGGCGACCAGCCCGTGGCGGGACGAGTTCGCGCAGGCGTACGCGCAGTTGCGCGCCCACCGCGGCGTCACCGTGGAACTGGCGCACGACATCGTGGCGCAGCCCAACTACTTCGGCACGATGATGGTGCAGACCGGCCACGCCGACGGCATGGTCTCCGGCGCCACCCACACCACAGCCGCCACCATCCGCCCGGCCTTCGAGATCATCCGGACCGTGCCGGGCGTCTCCGTCGCGTCCAGCGTCTTCTTCATGCTGCTCGCCGACCGGGTGCTGGTGTACGGCGACTGCGCCGTCAACCCCGACCCGGACGCCGACCAGCTCGCCGACATCGCCATCTCGTCGGCCGACACGGCGGCCCGGTTCGGCATCGAGCCGCGGGTGGCGATGCTGTCGTACTCCACCGGCAGCTCCGGCGCCGGCGCCGACGTGGAGAAGGTCGCGGCGGCCACCAAGCTGGTCCGGGAACGGCGGCCCGACCTGCTCGTCGAGGGCCCGATCCAGTACGACGCGGCGATCGACCCGCAGGTGGCGGCCACCAAGCTGCCGGACAGCCCGGTCGCCGGGCGGGCCACGGTGTTCATCTTCCCGGACCTCAACACCGGCAACAACACGTACAAGGCGGTGCAGCGGTCCGCCGGAGCGGTGGCGGTCGGGCCGGTCATGCAGGGCATGCGGCGGCCGGTAAACGACCTGTCCCGCGGCGCAACCGTGCCGGACATCGTCAACACGGTGGCGATCACCGCCATCCAGGCCGCCGCGGAGGCGTCGGAATGAGCCGCATCCTGGTCCTCAACAGCGGGTCCTCGTCGGTCAAGTACCGGCTGTACGACGGCGACGTAGTCCTGGACAAGGGCACCGTCGAGCGGATCGGCGAACCCGGCGGCGGGCCGGCCGACCACGAGAGCGCCGTCCGGGAGATCATCGGCCGGCTCGACCTGACGGGGCTGTCCGGCGTCGGCCACCGGGTGGTGCACGGCGGGCGGAAGTTCAGCGCGCCGGTACGCATCGACGACGCTGTCGTCACCGCGATCGAGGACCTGGTGCCGCTGGCGCCGCTGCACAACCCGGCCAACCTGGCCGGCATCCGGGTGGCCCGGGAGGCGCTGCCGGACGTCCCGCAGGTGGCCGTCTTCGACACCGCGTTCCACCACACGCTGCCCGAGGCCGCCGCCACGTACGCGATCGACAAGGCCACCGCCGAGCGGTACGGCGTCCGCCGGTACGGCTTCCACGGCACCTCGCACGCGTACGTCTCGCGGCGCGTCGCCGACCTGCTCGACCGTCCGTACGACCAGCTCAACACCATCACCCTGCATCTGGGCAACGGCGCGAGCGCGTGTGCCGTCCAGGGTGGGCGCAGCGTGGCCACCTCGATGGGCATGTCCCCGCTGGAGGGCCTGGTGATGGGCACCCGCAGCGGCGACCTCGACCCGACAGTCATCTTCCACCTGCGCCGCGAGGGCGGCATGGTCGTGGACGACATCGACGACCTGCTCAACCACCGCAGCGGCCTGCTCGGGCTGACCGGCGTCAACGACATGCGCGAGGTGCTGGCCCGCCGCGACGCCGGTGACCCGGACGCGACGCTGGCGTTCGACGTCTACTGCCGGCGGATCACCGGCTACGTCGGCGCGTACTACGCGCTGCTCGGCCGGGTCGACGCGATCGCGTTCACCGCCGGGGTCGGCGAGCACGCCGCTCCGGTGCGGGCGGCGTCGCTGGCCGGGTTGGAGCGGCTGGGCGTCGCCGTCGACCCGGCGCGCAACGACGGCCACGGCGACCGGGTCGTCTCCCCGGACGACGCGGAGGTCGCGGTGCTCGTGGTCGGCACCGACGAGGAGCGGGAGATCGCCCGCGAGACCCGCGAGGTGCTCGGCGTCTGACCGCGTGCGCCCCGGCCTCCCCGCGCGGACCGGGCGGGTCGGACGCGCCGGGCGGGCCGGGATCAGCCCTGGTCAGCCCGGTCAGCCCAGGGCGATCCAGGCGATCAGGGCGACCACCACGACGGCGGCAACGGCCACACCGGCGATCAGCGGCAGGCGGGACGGCGCCGACGCCGACGCGGCCGGCTCGGGAGAATCGACGAATGCGCGGAACTGCGCGGTGTTGCCACTCGGGTCGGTGTAGTTCTCAGCCATGCGGCTGACCCTAGCGAAGCCCACCCGACCGGTCCGCCCCGCCGGGCCGCCACCTGCGGATCCGGTCGGCGGGATCGGGCAAACCCGGCCACCCGGTGGAGGCGGGAGCCGCCCGGGTGGCGACCCCGACCGGCCCGGACGGCGGGCGCGGACCGACCGCTCGGCTGCCTACCGTGCAGGTGTGAGGGGGCAGCGGCTGGTCGCCGCGCTGATGACGGCGCTGCTGGCCGGTTGCGGCCCGGCCGTGGCCACGTCCGACCCGGTCCCGGCAGGCGTCGGGCCCGCGCCGGAACGCTCGTACGCGGTGGGGATGCGGCAGTTCACGCTCGACCCGGACGGCAGGCGCCCACTGCCGGTCACCGTCTGGTACCCGGCCACCCCGTCTTCGCCCGGCCCGCCCACGTCTGCTTCCGCCACTGCCTCCGGCTCCCCCCGGGCCGTACCGGCGAGCCCCGGTCCGGCGCGCGGACCGCGCGTCCGGCCGGGAGCGCCGTTCGCCGCCGGACGGTTCCCGGTGGTCCTCTACAGCCACGGACTGCGCAGCCTGCCCGCGTTGCACGCGGCGCTGACCAGCCGCTGGGCCGCCGCCGGGTTCGTGGTGGTCGCGCCCACCTACCCGCGGACGAACCAGCGCGCCCGCGCGTTCACCCGGGAGGACGTCCGCAACCAGCCCGCCGATGCCTGGCGGCTGATCCGTCACCTGGTCCGGCTGGGCGCCCGCCCCGGCGATCCGCTCGGGGCGCACCTGGCGGTGGACCGGTTCGCCGCCGCCGGGCACTCGGCCGGCGGGCACACCACGCTCGGCATGTTCGCCTCCGGGCAGTCGTCCCCGCTGCGGGCCGGAATCGTGATCGCCGGTGGCCGCATGGTCGCCGGTCCCTCCCGGCCGCTCGCACCGATGCTGTTCGTGCACGGGAGCGCCGACCGGATCGTGCCGGAGTCGATCGGCCGGGCCGCGTACGCCCGCTGTCTCGGGCCGGCCGCCTTCCTGAGCCTCACCGGTCAGGGCCACGGCGAATACCTGACACCGGGGCGGCCCGGCTTCCCCCAGGTGCTCGACACCACCACCGACTTCCTGCGCTGGACGCTCTACGCCGACCGCGCCGCCCTGCACCGCCTCCCCACCGACGCGACCGCGCCGGCCACCACCACCTTCACCACCCGAGCCCTCCCCACCTGACGCCCCACCCCCGCCCCTTTGTCTCGTCGATCATGAAGTTGACGGCGTTCGCTGTCCGGTTTGTCGCCGTCAACTTCATGATCGACGCTCCCCTGGGGCGGAGTGGGGTGGGTAGGGTGCCGGGGTGGACAGGCTGGAGGGGCGGCAGCTGGGGGCGATCCGGGAGGTCGTCGATGTGGCCGGCGCCTGCGGGATCGACGTGTGGCTGCGTGGCGGCTGGGCAATGGACTTCCACCTCGGCGAGGTGACCCGGCCGCACGTCGACGTCGACTGGTACTGCTGGCGGCGCGACGCCGCGACGCTGGCCGACCGGCTCGGCGCGCTCGGCTGGCGCCCCGATCCCCGGATGCCCGCCGCGACGCAGCTCGACCTGCTGCGCGACGACGTCGAGCTGAGCTTCGCGTACCTCGACCGGGACGCGGAGGGCCGGGTGGTCGTCGGCGCCGGACCGTGGGCGGGCACCATCCTGCCGGAGGGGATGCTAGCCGGGCCGCCCGGCCGGATCGGCGCGCTCACGGCACCGGTGATCAGCGTGGCCGCGCAGATCGAGTTCAAGGAGATGTTCCCGGTCTGGATGCCGGAGCGCCCGCGCCGGGCGAAGGACGCCGCCGACCTGGCTCGCCTCCGGGCGTCAGCCGGTGGTCACCCGGAGCGCTGACCGGGCCTGGCCGCCCGATCGCGAGGCACAATCGAGTTCATGCGCCGTCGTCCCGTCGCCCTGCTCACCGCCGCCGTGCTCGGCGCCGCCCTCGCCGGCTGCTCGGGGCAGCCCACCGCCCCGGCCGGGCAGCCCGCTCCCGACGCTCCACCGACAAGTGCCGCGCCGACTCCGCGCGTACCCGTCGGCAAGGCGCCTGCGGAGAGCTTCGCTGTCGGCGTACGCCAGGTGAAGCTGAACCGCGACGGCGACCGGCCGTTGCCGGTGACGCTCTGGTACCCGGCGGCGGGCGCGGCCGGTGGCGGGGTCGAGCGGTCCGCCCCGGCGGCGGACGGGCGGTTCCCGGTGGTGCTGTTCAGCCACGGGCTCAGTGCCCGGCCGGAGGACTACCAGGCGCTGCTGACCCGCTGGGCGGCGGCCGGGTTCGTGGTCGCCGCGCCGCGTTTCCCGCACACCTCCCGGGGCACCGACGGCAACCCGCTGGACGTGCTCAACCAGCCGGCCGACGTGTCGTACGTGCTGACCCGGGTGCTCGCGCTCGGTGAGAAGGCCGGCGATCCGCTGCGCGGCCGGCTGGACCCGGAGCGGGTGGCCGCGACCGGGCACAGCGCCGGTGGCGTGACCACTATCGGGCTGTTCACCGCGGGCCGGGACGAGCGGCTGGACGCGGGAATCGTCTTCGCCGGCACCGCGCTCGGTGTGGGTACCGCGTTCGCCGGCGCCGCCGCGCCGCAGCTGTTCGTGCACGGCGAGGCCGACGAGGTGGTGTCGTACGCGGCGGGCAAGGCCGTGTACGACGCGGTGCCGTGGCCGAAGGCGATGCTCAGCCTGCCCAAGGGCGACCACGGCCGGGCGCTGCTCGGCGACGGCAAGGCGCTGGGCGTGGTCGCCGACACCACAGTCGAGTTCCTCCGCTGGACGCTCTACGGCGATCCGGCGGCGAAGAAGCGCCTCCCCGCCGACGCCGCCCGGGGCGGCCTGGCCACCCTGGACGACCGGCTCTGAGACGTCAGGAGGTGTGGTCGACGACCACCTTGCCGAAGACGTCACCGGAGTGCAGCCGGGCGAACGCCTCGGAGATTTCACTGAACGGCACCACCCGGTCGACCACCGGACGTACCTCGTGCTCGGCGCAGAACGCGAGCAGCTCGGTCAGCTCGTCCGGGGTGCCCATCGACGTGCCGAGGATCTCCAGCTGCATGGCGAAGACCCGGCGCAGGTTGATCTTCGGCTCGTGCCCGGAGGTGGCGCCCGAGACCACGATCCGGGCCGTCGGGGCGGCCGACTTCAGCGAGTGGTCGAAGGTGGCCGCGCCGACCGTCTCGATCACCACGTCGACCCGTTCCGGCAGCCGCGCGCCGGGTTCCAGCGCGGTCGCGCCCAGCTCGGCGATCCGCTCCCGCTTGCCGGCGTCGCGGCTGGTCGCGTACACCCGCTTGCCGAGTGCGACGCCGAGTGCGACGGCCGCGGTGGCCACGCCACCGCCGGCGCCCTGGACCAGCACCGACTCGCCGTCGGCGACCCGGCCCTTGGTGGTCAGCATCCGCCACGCGGTGAGCCAGGCCGTGGGCAGGCACGCCGCGTCGGTCGCCGACAGGCCGTCGGGCAGCGGCAGCAGGTTCATCCGGGGTACGGCGACACGCTCGGCGAACGTGCCCTGGTAGTGCTCGGAGAGGATGGAGACCCCGCGCGGGTCACCTGGAGTGGGCACGACCGGGTAGATGACCACCTCGTTGCCGTCCGGGTCGGTGCCGACCGCGTCGCAGCCGAGGATCATCGGGAGCTGGCCGGCGGTGAGGCCCACACCGCGCAGCGACCAGAGGTCGTGGTGGTTGAGCGAGCTGGCCCGGACCTGCACGGTGACCCAGTCGTCCTGTGGGGCGGTCGGCTCGGGACGGTCGCCGACGGCGAGCGCGGCGAGCGGGTTGTCGGCGTCGAAGGCCGAGGCATAGGCAGCACGCATGATCGGCACGGTAACAAGCTGAGCAGGAGTTAAGAAGGGGCCCGTCCTCTACCGGAGGCGTTGGGAAGGGCCCCTTCCTTACATCTCAGCGGCGGGCGACGCCGTCGCGGCGGGCGGCCTCGGCGACCGCCTCGGCCACCGCCGGGGCGACCCGCGGGTCCAGCGGCGAGGGCACGATCGCGTCGGCGGTGAGCGACTCGGCGACCACGCCGGCGATGGCGTCGGCGGCGGCCACCTTCATCGAGTCGGTGATCCGGGTGGCCCCGGCGTCCAGCGCGCCCCGGAACACACCGGGGAACGCGAGCACGTTGTTGATCTGGTTCGGGTAGTCGCTGCGCCCGGTGGCGACCACCGCCACGTGCCGGGCGGCCACCTCGGGATGCACCTCCGGGGTGGGGTTGGCCAGCGCGAACACGATGCCGCCGGGGGCCATGCCGGCCACCGCCGCCTCCGGGATCTGGCCGCCGGAGACGCCCACGAGCACGTCCGCGTCGCGCAGCGCCTCGGTGATGCCGCCCTGCCGGCCCTCGGCGTTGGTGAGCTCGGCCAGCTCGGCCTTGGTGCCGGTCAGCTCGCGGTGCCGGCCGATGATGCCGCGCGAGTCGCACACCACCACCCGGTCCGGGTCGACGCCGCCGGCGATCAGCATCTTGGTGACCGCCACCCCGGCCGCGCCCGCACCGCTGACCGCCACCCGCAGGTCGCCGAGCTTGCGGTTGAGCAGCGTCGCGGCGTTGCGCAGCGCGGCGAGCACCACGATCGCGGTGCCGTGCTGGTCGTCGTGGAAGACCGGGATGTCCAGCGCCTCGTCGAGCCGGCGCTCCACCTCGAAGCAGCGCGGGGCGCTGATGTCCTCCAGGTTGATCCCGCCGAACGAGGGCGCGAGCGCCTTGACCGTGGCCACGATCTCGTCCACGTCCTGGGTGTCCAGGCAGACCGGCACCGCGTCCACGCCGGCGAACTGCTTGAACAGCACCGCCTTGCCCTCCATCACGGGCAGCGCGGCGCGCGGGCCGATGTTGCCCAGACCGAGTACGGCGGACCCGTCGGTGACCACCGCGACGGTGTGCGACACCCAGGTGTAGGTGTCGGCGAGCGCGGGGTCGGCGGCGATCGCCTCACACACCCGGGCAACCCCCGGGGTGTACGCGAGGGAGAGGTCCTCGCGGCTGGTCAGCGGCACGGTGGAGGCGACTGCCATCTTGCCGCCGACGTGCAGGCGGAAGACGGGATCGGCGGGGTCCGGGGTGGACGAAGACATGGTGACTCCAGGATCTGTCGAGCAGACGGACCGGCCGGCGTGGTCAGCGGTGGTCAGCGACCGGCGGCGCGGCGGTGCGGGGGTCACCCGGGCACTTTTCGAGCATAGTCACGCTTCGGCACCCAGTATGTGAGCGGGGTCATATCCGCTCCGGTCGTCACCCGCCCCTGACCCGTCCCGGACGCGGCCACCAGCGGGCCACCACCCGGCCGCGGACGTCGGCCACCCCGTACGCCCGGGAGTCGTCGGCGACGAACTCGTTGTCGCCGCGCAACCACCATCCGCCGTCGCGCGGTTCCACAGCCCGCTTCACGACGAGCAGGTCGGGACGGCTGCGGAACACCGCGACGACCACGTCGCCGGGGCGTACCGGCCGGCCTTTCGTGCGGACCAGCACCGCGTCGCCGTGACGCAGCGTCGGGGCCATGGACGGGCCGGTCACCAGCACCGGCACCAGCGGGCCGCGCAGGGCCGGAGGTTCCCCGGTGGGCGCCATGTCACCTCCCAGCCCCGGAAGGCGTCTCCAGGAGTAATGTCGTCTTGGATCATCGCAAACAACCCATGGAGGACCCTGATGCGCCTTCCCCGCATCCTCACGCCCCGGGTGACGGCCAGCGCTCACTGCGACCTGCCCTGCGGCGTATACGACCCGGCCCAGGCCCGGATCGAGGCCGAGTCGGTCAAAATGATCTGCGAGAAGTACCAGGCCAACACCGACCCGGAGTTCCGCACCCGCGCCATCCTGATCAAGGAGCAGCGGGCGGAGCTGGTCAAGCACCACCTGTGGGTGCTCTGGACCGACTACTTCAAGCCGCAGCACTTCGAGAAGTACCCGCACCTGCACCAGCTGTTCAACGAGGCCACCAAGCTGGCCGGCGCGGCCGGCGCCAAGGGCGGCACCGACCCGGCCAAGGCCGACGAGCTGCTGGCGAAGATCGACGAGATCTCGAAGATCTTCTGGGAGACCAAGCAGGCGTGACGTCGCCCGACGGCACTCCGACGATCCGGCCGGTACGTCCCGAGGACGTACCGGCCGTCGTCGCCATGGTGCACGAACTCGCCGAGTACGAGCGCGCGCCCGAGCAGTGCCACCTCACCACGGCACAGCTCGACGCGGCGCTGTTCGGCCCGTCCCCGGCGCTGTACGGCCACGTCGCCGTCGACGCCTCGGACCGGCCGATCGGCTTCGCGCTCTGGTTCCTCAACTTCTCCACCTGGGCCGGCGTGCACGGCATCTACCTGGAGGACCTCTACGTCCACCCGGACGCCCGGGGCACCGGCGCGGGCCGGATGCTGCTCGCCACGCTGGCCTCGATCTGCGTCGAGCGCGGCTACCAGCGCCTGGAGTGGTGGATGATCCACTGGAACCCGGCGGCCCGCTTCTACGCCGCGATCGGCGCCACGCCGATGGACGAGTGGACGCCGTACCGCCTGGCCGGGCCGGCGTTGCACGAGCTAGCCACGCACGCGACCGCCGCGCCCACGCGCCCCGCCCGCTGACCGGGTAGAGTCCCGCACCGGGGGGAGGAGCCGTGACTCAACTGACCGGGCACCCGACGACTGATGACGACGTCGTCCACCTCACCGTGCCCGCCGACGGTGGTTACCTCGGCGTGCTCCGCACCGCCACGGCCGGCCTCGCGGCCCGGCTCCAGTTCGCCCTCGACGAGATCGAGGATCTGCGCATCGCCGTCGACGAGGCGTGCGCCATGCTGCTCGCCATCGCCACCCGCGACGCCGAGCTGGAGTGCCGCTTCGCGGTCACCGACGACGCCCTCACCGTCGAGGTGACGGTGCCGACGGTCCGGGGCGCCACGCTGCCGTCCGAGTCGTCGTTCGCCTGGAAGGTGCTGACCGCGCTGACCACCGGGGCGAACGCCCACGCGTCCGGCGGCCGGGCCACCATCTCGCTGCTGACCCGCCGCGCCGGCATCTACTGACCGACGCGCGGCCACGGCCCCGGCGGCGCTCAGGCGGCCGGCTCGCCGAAACCCAGCGCGCGGTTGGTCGGACCGCTCACCAGCAGCCCGACCATGCCGATCCCGAGCGCGATCAGCGGCACCCCGAGCCAGCCCATGCCGCCCTCGATCATGAACCAGCCGACCGGCAGCAGCATGAGCTGAAGCACGATGGCCGGCGCGCGGGCACCGGCGCGGCGGCGGGACAGCGCGCCGCCGAGCGCCCAGAGCGCCACCGCGCCGCCGACCGCGAAGACGGTCACCAGCAGCGCCGAGGTCAGATCCGTCGTGTCGGCGGTGAGGTCGGACCAGATGAGCCACACCGCGATCAGCCCCAGCGCCACCGCCTCGGCACGTAGCAGGAGCACCGCGGCGCGCAGCGTGCCGGGGAGCGGGTCGGAGTCGATCGTCACGGGCGCCACGATACCGGTGGGTAGTCGCGGTACAGTGCCGCCCATGCGGGCCGTCCTGGTGGTCAATCCGAAGGCCACCACCACCAGCGAGCGCAGCCGGGACGTGCTGGTCCGGGCGTTGCGCAGTGAAGTCGACCTGTCGGTGCGGTACACCCGCCGGCGGGGCCACGCCATGGACCTGGCCCGGGAGGCCGCCCAGGAGGGCGTCGACCTGGTCGTCACGCTCGGCGGCGACGGCACCGTCAACGAGGTGGTGAACGGCCTGATGGCGGCGGAGCCGCCGACGTTCCGTACCGGACAGACCTCGGCCGAGCGGCTGCCCGCGCTGGCCACCGTGCCGGGCGGTTCGACGAACGTCTTCGCCCGCGCACTCGGGCTGCCCCGGGAGTGGCCGGACGGCACCAGCATGATCCTGGAGGGGCTACGGCTGGGCCGGTCCCGCACGATCGGGCTGGGCCGGGCCGACGACCGCTACTTCACGTTCTGCGCCGGCTTCGGGCTGGACGCGGCGGTCATCCGCCGGGTGGAGCAGGCCCGCAAGAAGGGGCGCGTCTCCACCCCGGCGCTCTACTTCCGCTCCACCGCGGGTCAGTACTTCGTCGGCTCGGACCGCCGTCACCCGTCGATCACGCTGGAGCGCCCGGGTGAGGCGCCCGCGACGGAGCTGGCCACCGCGATCATCCAGAACACCGCGCCGTGGACGTACCTGGGCGACCGGGAGATCAACCCGAACCCGGAGGCGTCGTTCGACCTGGGGCTCGACGTGCTCGCGTTACGGCGGCTGCGGGTCGCCAGCACCGCCCGTACGGCGGTGCAGTTCTTCTCGAAGCGACCGGATCCACACGGCAAGCAGGTGCTGCGGCTGCACGACGTGGCGGAGTTCACGCTGGTCTCGGAGCGCCCGTTGCCGTTCCAGCTGGACGGGGACTACCTCGGCGAGCGGGAGAAAGTCCGATTCACATCCGTACCGGCCGCACTGAGAGTAATCTGCTAGGTCTCGGGTATCCCAGTCGGTTGACGCGGACCCCCCGCCGCGCGGGCGCGGTGGCCGCCACGCCGAGGAAGGGTGCCGGAAATGTCAGCAACGTCACGCAGACCGTACTACATTGATTATCGACTGTGGCACGCCGGGTAACCAGGGCTCTGGCAAACCCGGACAAATGGGTGGTGAGCCCGCTCACTGTTCGGAGTTTTTCCGAGCGCCACCCTTGACATCGCTGTAGTTCGTGAAAGTATTCACAAGCGAACTCGTGTTGCCGGGACATTGCCTGGATATGCTCGTTCGGTTGAGCTGTTCCAGCAGGTCCGGGCACCCCACAGCCTGCTCACGCTGCGCCGAATTGATGGATGCTGACCGTCACCATTCGGCAATGCGGACGCATATAGAAATAGCAACGAAGCGTTATCTGGCCACCCACTAAGAATGAGGAGTGTTGCCGCCATGGACTGGCGCCACGATTCGGTCTGCCGCGACGAGGACCCGGAGCTGTTCTTCCCGATCGGGACGTCCGGCCCCGCCCTCCTTCAGGTGGAGCAGGCGAAGGCCGTCTGCCGGCGCTGCCCCGTGACCGACCAGTGCCTGCAGTGGGCGCTGGAGTCCGGTCAGGACGCCGGCGTCTGGGGCGGGATGAGCGAAGAGGAGCGTCGCGCGGTGAAGCGCCGCGGCGGCCTCCGGGTGCTGCGCGCTCACTCCGCCTGACCCGTACACGCTGATCGCCCCGGCCGGGCTTCCGGCCGGGGCGTTCTGCTGTCCCGGACCGGGTCAGCCCGCCACCGCCGCCACCCGCCGCCGGACCAGGTCGGCCAGCTCCGGCAGGTCGGTCAGGGGATCCGCCACCGCCACCGCGCCCGCGGAACGGGCCGACGCGCGTACCCCGTCGTGGAACCGGCCCGGCGCCAGGAAGTAGGCGGCGACCGCGACCCGGCGGGCGCCCGCCGCACGCAGTCGCGTCACCGCACCGCCGACCTCCGGGGGCGCCGCCGAGGCGTACGAGACGCGGCAGGGCACTCCGAGCCCGGCGCCGAACGCCGCGGCGACCCGGCCCACCGAGGCCCGCGCCGCCGGATCCCGGGTACCGGCCGCCGCCAGCACCACCGCGTCCAGCCCGTCCGGCCCGTCACCGGTCGCCTCCGCCAGGCGGCGGCGCAGCCCGTCCAGCAGCCCGCCGTCCACCCCGCCGCCGGTCGGCCCCAGCACGTCCGTCACCCGTACCTCGATGTCCGCGCCGGCCGCCGCGACCGCCGCCGGGATGTCCACCTTCCGGTGGTACGCGGCCGTCAGCAGCAGCGGCACAAGGACCGCCCGGGAGTGACCGGCGTCGGCCAGCCCGCGCAGCACCTCGGCCGGCCCGGGATCGGTATGGTCGAGCCAGCTCGGCAGCACCGGACGACCGGGGCAGGTGTCCGCCACGGCCCGGGCCAGCGCCCGGGTCGCCTCCGCCGCACGCGGGTCACGGCTGCCGTGGGCCACCAGCACCACCGGCGGCCCGGCGCTCAGGTGTGCAGGCCGCACTCGGTCTTCTCGAACATCGCCCAGCGCCCGGCGCGCGGGTCCTCCCCCGCCTTCGTCCGCCGGGTGCACGGCCAGCAGCCGATCGAGCCGTAGCCGCGGGCGAACAGCTCGTTCACCGGGATGTCGTACCGGGCCACGTAGGCGTCCACCTCCCGCTGCGTCCACGCCGCGATCGGGTTCACCTTGACCTTGCCGCGCCGCACGTCGAAGCCCACCACCGGCGTGTTCGCCCGGGTCGGCGACTCGTCCCGGCGCAGCCCGGCGGCCCAGGCGTCGTACCCGGACAGCGCCCGCTCCAGCGGCTCCACCTTGCGCAGCTGGCAGCAGTCGTCCGGGGACCTGTTGAACAGGCGGGGACCGTACTGGCCGTCCTGCTGCCCCACAGTCATCCGCGGCCGGATCGAGCGCACGCGTACCGGCATCCGCCGGGCCACCTCGTCGCGGACCCGCAGCGTCTCCGGGAAGTGCAGCCCGGTGTCCAGGAACACCACGTCGACGCCGGGCGCGACCCGGGAGACCAGGTGCGCCACCACGCCGTTGGCCATCGAGCTGGTCACGCAGAACCGCTCGCCGAACGTCTCCACCGCCCACCGGGCGATCTCGATCGCCGGCGCGTCGGCCAGCTCCCGGCCGGCCTCCTCGGCCAGCGCCCGCAGCTCCCCCGGGTCGCGGCGCGTCGGCTCGGCCGCGCCGATCAGGCCGAGGCCGGCGGCCGAGACGAGGCCGCTCACCGGGTCACCGCCCGGCCCAGCAGGCCGGTGAACCTCACCGCGAAGACCCGCGCGCAGGCGTGGCACTCCCAGGCGCCGTGCCCGGCCTCGTGCGGTCGCAGGTCCTCCTCCCCGCAGTACGGGCAGTAGAGAGGCGCAGATCTGGCGTCGCTCATCGGAGCTCCTCCTCGTCGGCTCTGATCACCCAGTTGGCGAACGTCTCACCCTCGGTCCGGCCGGCCAGGTAGCGGCGGGCGAGCCGTTCCACGTACTCCGGAAGCTCCTCGGCGGTGGTCTTCAGACCGCGCAGCTTGCGGCCGAAGCCGGCGGTCTGCCCCTGCGCCATGCCGAGGCCGCCGCCGAGGTGCACCTGGAAGCCTTCGACCTGCCGGCCGTCCGGGCCCACCACGAGCTGGCCCTTGAGCCCGATGTCGGCGACCTGGGTGCGGGCGCAGGCGTTCGGGCAGCCGTTGAGGTGGATGGAAATGTCCGCGTCGAAGTCGCGCAGCCGCTCCTCCAGGCGCGCGACCAGTTCCTCGCCGCGCCGCTTGGTCTCGACGATGGCGAGCTTGCAGAACTCGATGCCGGTGCAGGCCATCGTGCCGCGCCGCCAGGCCGACGGCCGGGCCTCCAGGCCGATCCCGCGCAGCGCCGTGACCAGCGAGTCGGTCCGCTCCGGCGCCACGTCCAGCACGAGCAGCTTCTGGTACGGGGTGAGCCGCACCCGGTCGCTGCCGTGCGCCTCGACCACGTCGGCGAGCTGCGCCAGCTGGGTGCCGGACACCCGGCCCACCACCGGGGCCGCGCCCACGTAGTTCGCGCCGTCGCTCTGCCGGTGCACGCCGATGTGGTCGACCGGCTTCGCCGGCAGGTCCGCGGCCGGACCGTCGAGCAGCGTGCGGCCCAGGTACTCCTTCTCCAGCACCTCCCGGAAGCGCTCCACGCCCCAGTCGGCGACCAGGAACTTCAGCCGGGCCCGGTTGCGCAGGCGGCGGTAGCCGTAGTCGCGGAAGATGCCGACCACACCGGCCCACACGTCCGGCACCTCGTTCAGCGGCACCCAGACACCGAGCCGCTTGGCGAGCATCGGGTTGGTGGAGAGGCCGCCGCCGACCCACACGTCGAACCCGGGCCCGTGCTCCGGGTGCTCCACGCCGAGGAACGCGATGTCGTTCGCCTCGTACGGCGTGTCGACCAGCCAGGAGATCGAGGTCTTGAACTTGCGAGGCAGGTTGGAGTACGCCTTGTCGCCGACGTACCGGCGGACGATCTCGTCGATCGCCGGCGTCGGGTCGAGCACCTCGTCGCGGGCCACCCCGGCGACCGGGCTGCCGAGCACGATCCGGGGGCAGTCGCCGCACGCCTCGGTGGTCTGCAGGCCGACCGCCTCCAGCCGGCGCCAGATCTCCGGCATGTCCTCGACTCGGATCCAGTGGTACTGGATGTTCTGCCGGTCGGTGATGTCGGCGGTGTCCCGGGCGAACTCGCGGGAGATCTCCGCGATCACCCGGAGCTGGGCCAGGTTGAGCTGGCCGCCGTCCACCCGGACCCGGAGCATGAAGAACTCGTCCTCCAGCTCGTGCGGCTCCAGCACGGCGGTACGCCCGCCGTCGATGCCGGCCTTGCGCTGGGTGTAGAGGCCCCACCAGCGGAACCGGCCGCGCAGGTCCTGCGGGTCGATCGAGGCGAAACCGCGGTGGGCGTAGATGTTCTCGATCCGGTCCCGCACGTTCAGCGGGTCGTCGTCCTTCTTGATCCGCTCGTTGGGGTTGAGCGGCTCACGGTGTCCGAGCGCCCACTGCCCCTCGCCGCGTGGCCGGCGGGGCGCACGGGCGGCAGGCGCCGGGGTGTCGGGACGGGTCGGGGTGCTGCTGACCGCCATCGCGGCGTCCTCCATGGTCTGCTGCGGTGCCTGGAGCGCGGACGCGGCGGCCGGCCCTGAAGAGGGCCGTGGACGGCGATGTCGATGACGGCCGGCGCGAGTACGCGCCCGAGACGGAAAGGTCGGGCGTCGTCAGTGGGCCGGACAGATCGCGCTGCGCACGCGGCCGTAATCGACGTGGCGACGAGCCACGAAGCGGCGGACGACAGCGGCGGTCATGTGCCTCATGCTGCCACACCACGCCCCGCACGACCACAGCTCCGCACTGTGATCCCACATCACGGGCCCACCACCCGAGATCGACCCCCATCCACCCCCGCCCACCCACCCACTCTGTTGATCATGAGGTTGGCGGGGACAAAAGGGACGGTGGGTGCCGTCAACTTCATGATCGACCGGGTCGGGCCCGCGCCCGGGGTGGGAGAGGGTGGGGCCGGGTGGGTGGGAATTGGTGGAGCGGGCGGGGTGACGGCGACCGGCGTGTGACGCTGCGGGGGTGAGGAGGTTCGCGCCCGCGTCTGTTCGCGCCCTTCCCGGCTGGGCGGTGTGGGTGACGCCGGGCCTGCTCACGCTCGTGGTGACGCTGGCGGGCATCGGGCACGCCCAGCCGTGGCGGGACGAGCTGGCCACCTGGAGCGCCGCCACCCGCCCGCTCCCCGACCTGGCCCGGATGACCCGCACGATCGACGCCGCCACCGGCCCGTACTACCTCCTCATGCACGGCTGGACGGCGCTGGCCGGTACGTCGCCGACGGCGTTGCGGCTGCCGTCGGCGCTCGCGATGGCGGTGGCCGCCGGGTTGACCGCCCGCCTCGGCGCGGTGCTCGTCGGCCGTCGCGCCGGGCTGCTGGCCGGACTGCTGTTCGCGGTGCTGCCGGTCACCTCGCGGTACGGCCAGGAGGCCCGCCCGTACGCCCTCGCGACGCTGCTCGCCGTGCTGGCCACGCTGCTGCTGGTCGAGGCGCTGCGCCGGCCGACCTGGCGACGCTGGGCCGGGTACGCCCTCGCGGTCGCCGCGCTCGGCCTGCTCCACCTGATCGCGCTCACCCTGCTCGCCGCGCACGCCGTGGTGGTGCTGCTGACCGCCGCACGTGGCCCCACAGCGGTCGTCGATCCGCCCGGCCAGTCCCGAGCCCAGATGCCCGACGCGGTCACGGCGCCCCGCAGACACTCACCGCGTTCCACCCAGCCACGAGATCGAGCGCCGGTGGAACGCCACGGGTCTCACGGCGCCCCGCAGACACCCATGGCGTTCCATCCAGCCACGAGATCGAGCGCCGGTGGAACGCCACGGGTGTCACCGCATCCCGGGAGCAGGGAGCACGGCACGGACGCGCCGGAAGCGGAACCGCAGAACGTGACCGGCGAGGCTCGGGAGGCGCTGGCCGGGTGGCTGCTGGCGCTGCTGCCGGTCGTCGTGCTCGTCACCCCACTGGCACTCGTCGCTCGGGGACAGCGCGGTCGACAGCTCGACTGGGTGGACCCGGCGCGCCTGCCCGACCTGGCGGCACTACCGGGCGCGCTGGCGCAGAGCGGCGTCGTCGGCGGGTTCGTGCTCGCGCTCGCGGCGCTCGGCACGGCCCGGCTGGGTCGCCGGGCGCTGCTGCCGGTCGCCGCCGTACTGCTGCCGGTGCTGCTGGTCTTCGCCGCCGGGACGATGGTGCCGCTGTGGGTGACCCGCTACCTCGTCTTCACCGTGCCGTTCGCCTGCGTACTGGCCGGCGCCGCGCTGGCCACCGCGCGGGTCACTCCCGCACCGACCCGAACGCCGGGCACAGCAACGCCCGCCGAACCGGAGCGCACGGCGACACCCGCCGCAGCCGGCCGCACTGCCGCGCCCGCGGAAGCAGAGCAAGGACCGACGTCGCCGCGCGGACGGGTCGCGGCGGGAATCGCGGTGGTGGTCCTGGCCGGGCTGCTCGGGCTGCCCGATCAGGCGGCGCTGCGCCGTACCCATGAGTGGCCGCGCAGCGCACCCGTCGACTACGCGGGCGCGGCCGGGATCATCCGCGCCGAGCAGCGACCGGGCGACGCGATCGTCTACTCGCCCCGGGACGGCTGGCTGTTCCCGGATCTCGGCATGGCGTACCACCTGGGGCCGAGGCTGCCACGCGACGTGCTCGTGGTCCGCGACCAGCGTCAGGACGCGAGCCTCTGGGCCGTGGAGTGCGACGACCCGGCGCGGTGCCTGGCCGGGGTGGACCGGGTGTGGCTGGTGGTCACCGGGCGCCGCGCCGACCCGCTGGCGGCGGTGCCTGGTGCGAAGGGGGACGCGCTGCGCGCGGGCTACACGGTGCGGCGGGTGTGGCCGCGGCCGGGGATCACGGTGGCCCTGCTCGTCCGGTGAGGCGGTCGGTGGTACCGCGGGCCAGCGGTACGACGATGGCCGCCTCGGTGCCGCCGTCGGCGCCGTTGCGCAGCTCGATGGTGCCGCGCAGCTCGCCGGTGACCAGCGCCCGGACGATCTGGAGGCCCAGGTTGCCGCCGCGCTCGGCGTCGAACTGCTCGGGCAGTCCCCGGCCGTTGTCGGTGACTGTGACGTGCAACTGCTTGCGGGCCCGGTGCGCGGCGACCACCACCTCGGGCCGGGGCGCGGTGACCTCGGCCTCGGGCCGGGGGGCTTCCGCGGGCGAGGGGGCAGCGGTCTCCTCGTCGGCCGGCGGGAAACCGTGTTCCACGGCGTTGAGCAACAGTTCGTTGAGCACCATCACCAGCGAGGTGGCGATCTCGGCGGGCAGGATGCCGAACGTGCCGCGGCGGCGCATGCCCACGCTCACCTCGGTGGCGGCGACCTCGGTGGCGGCGCTGGCGACCCGGTCCACGATGCCGTCGAACTCGACCGCCTCGTCGCTGGACAGGGAGAGCGTCTCGTGGACGAGCGCGATCGAGGCGACCCGGCGTACCGATTCTTCCAGCGCCACCCGCGCCTCGGGCATGGCGACCCGCCGGGCCTGGAGGCGCAGCAGCGCGGCAACGGTCTGGAGGTTGTTCTTCACCCGGTGGTGGATCTCCCGGATGGTGGCGTCCTTGGTGATCAGGGCGCGGTCGCGGCGGCGTACCTCGGTGATGTCGCGGACCAGCACCAGCGCGCCGATCGGCACTCCGGCGGGCATCAGCGGCAGCGCCCGGGTGAGCATGGTGGCGCCGCGGGCGTCGATCTCCCGGCGGGGCGGCGCCTCGCCGCGCAGCGCGGCGAGCACGGCGTTGCCCGCGTCGGTGCCTTCGAGGGGGTCGCCGGCGAGCCGGCGGTGCAGCTTGGCCAGGTCCTCCCCGACGAGGTGGGAGGCGTAGCCGAGGCGGCGGTACGCGGACTGCGCGTTCGGGCTGGCGTAGGTGACCTTGCCGTTGGCGTCGAGCCGCACCAGACCGTCGCCGACCCGGGGTGCCGAGGTGGTCTCGCCGGGGTGCCGGGGCGGCGGGAACGTGCCGTCGGCGATCATCTGGGCGAGGTCGTCGGCGGTGGTCAGGTAGTTCAGTTCGAGCTGGCTCGGGGTGCGCGCGGTGGACAGGTTGGTGTCCCGGCCCACCACGGCGATCACCTCGCCGGCTTCACCGTCGCCGGTGCGCAGCCGGACCGGGATCGCCTCGTGGCGGGCCGGGACGTCGCCGTACCAGACCGGGTCGCCCTCGCGCCAGATCCGTCCCTGCCGGTGGGCCACCTCCAGGTGGGCCACCTCGGCCCCGCCGACGATGCGCCCGACCTGGTCGTCCAGGTAGGCGGTCGGTGCGGTGGTGGGACGGACCTGGGCCACGCAGAGGAACGTGCCGTCACCGTCCACCGGCACCCAGAGCAGCAGGTCGGCGAAGGACAGGTCGGACAGCAGCTGCCAGTCGCCGGCGATCCGGTGCAGGTGGTCGATGTCGGCCGGGCGGAGCGCGGTGTGCTCCTCGGCGAGGTCACGGAGGGTGGACACGCCACACAGCGTGCCACGCCGGACCTCACATCGTCGCCGTGACCTTCTTCAAGCCGCGCGGCGCGTCCGGGTCCTCGCCCCGGGCCAGCGCCAGGGCCAGCGCGAGCCGTTGCAGCGGCAGGATGTCGAGCAGCGGCGCGTACCGCTCGTCGACCTCGGGCACCGCCATCCGGGTCTCGCCGACCTCGGCGGAGCCGACCACGACCACGTCGGCGCGACGTTCGCCGAGGCGGGGCAGCACCTCACGCATCGACGTGCCGCCGGGACCCGAGCCGACCACGGCGAGCACCGGGACGTCCGGGTCGGTCATGGCGAGCGGGCCGTGCAGCAGGTCGGCGCCGGAGAAGGCGAGCGCCGGGAGGTACGAGGTCTCCATCAGCTTCAGCGCCGCCTCCCGGGCGGTCGGGTACGCGTACCCCCGGCCGGTGGTGACGAGCTGGGCGGCGAACCGGTAGCGCGGGGCGAGCCGGGCCGGGGTGTCGTCGGCGAGCGTCTGCGCGGCCAGCTCGGGCAGGCGGCTCAGGGCGGCGTGCTCCTCGGCGGGCAGCACGCCGTCGCCGGCGCGTACGCCCTCGATCAGCATGAGCAGCGCGAGCAGCTCGGCGGTGTAGGTCTTGGTGGCGGCGACCGCGCGTTCGTGGCCGGCGGCGATGTCGACGCTCAGCTCGGCGGTCTCCACCAGCGGCGAGCCGGGGTTGTTGGTGACGGCGAGGGTGAGCGCGCCGGAGGCGCGGGCGACCCGCAGCACCTCGGCGAGGTCGGGCGAGCCGCCGCTCTGGCTGACGCCGACGACGAGCGCGTCGGAGAGGTCGGGCCGGGCGCCGAAGACGGTGATCGCGCTCGGGGAGGCCAGCCCGGCGGGCAGCCCGAGGCGGATCTCGGTCAGGTAGGCCGCGTAGAGCGCGGCGTGGTCGGAGGTGCCCCGGGCGGTGAAGACGACGTGCCGGGGGCGCCGTTGCGCGACGACGGCCGCCACCTCGGCGATGGCCGCCGCGTGCTCGGTGGAGAGCAGACGCTCGTAACCGGCCGGCTGCTCGTCGATGTCGGCGGCCATTCCGGCCCCTGCTCGCGTCACTCCAGAACCTCCTTCTGCGCGTTTCCCGCGCGTTCGATGCTCAGTCTTGCACGTTTGAGCAGCCTCAATCAACGCAACGAACAGGAGTGCGCAGTGGATCACTAATCGACGGAAGATCCCCTAGGCTTGCCCGGCTGACCGACCCGACCGGCGAGAGGACGACGTGCCCGAGGACGACGCCGCGCTCTCCGCGGAGGAGGAACTCGCACTGGCCCGGCTGGCGCTGGGCGAGGGGGACCTGCGGCACGCCGCCGACCACGTGGCCGCCGCGCTGGTCCGCTCCCCCACGCTGCCCGAGGCGCACGAGACGCTCGCCCGGCTGAACGCGGCCAGCGGCGGCGACCTGGACCTCTTCCCGCTCGGTCAGCAGGCGTTCGTCGGCGCCGTGGTGGCCCGCGCGCACCTGCTCGCCGCCGCCGGCCGCCCCGCCGAAGGGCTCGACCTGCTGGCCGCCGCCACCGGCTACGCGCCCACCGCGCCCTGGGCCGCCGTGCCCTGGGTGACCGCCTCCGACCTGCCGGAACGCCTCGACCCCGAGCGCACCGCCCGGATCCTCATGCAGGTCTGCGCGGCAGCGCCGGACCCCGCGCCGCGCCGGCTGCGCGAGCCGCTCGCGCCGTACCTCACGCTGGCCCGCAACGCGATCACCGTCCATCCGGCCCATCCGCTGCTGCTGGGCGCGGCGTCCGCGCTGGCCCGGCGCCTCGGCGAGGTCACCCTCGCCGTCACCTGGGCCACCCGGGGGGTACGCGCACAGCCCACCAAACTCGGCGAGGTGTGGCTCGGGTACGCGTACCGCAGCGCCGGCCGGACCGCCGAGGCGCTCGCCGCACTGGAACGCGCTGTCGCGCTCGACCCCGACGACCTCGCCGTCTACGCGGACATCGCCGGCACGCTGGCCGACAACGGCCGCCTCGACGCGGCACTGGGCTGGATCGACAGGGCACTGGCGAAGGACCCCGCGTTCGACTGCGCGGTACACACCGCGCACCGGCTGCGCTACCTGCGCGACGGCGACGTGGACCACCTGGTGGCGCTCGCCGACTTCGTCCGCGACCACCCGGACGACACGCACGAGCACGGTGACCTCGCCGAGTGCTGCCGGGGCCGCCCCTGGCTCGGGCAGGTGACCCCGGCGGGCGACGACACCCCGGCCCCGGACGGTCCCGCTCCCTCGGCGGCGGCGGTACGGCGGCTCCAGCAGCTCGCGCACCCGGCGTGGGCACATCCGCCGGCCGCGTACGACGCCGCGGTCGGGCTGGCCACACTGGACCTCGCCGACCTGCTCGCCCTGCTGGCACACCCGCCGGAGGCGCCGGCGACAGCGCTGGGCCGGGTGCTCGGCGGGCAGGATCCGGCACTGTGGACGCGCTGCGCGCAGGTCTGGGCCTGCCTCGGCCTGCTGCACCACCGCACCGACGAGCCGTGGGAGTGGTCGACCCGGCGTCGGGTGCTGGGGGAACTGGCCGCCGGCGATCCCGGACCGGCCGCCGAGGCGGCACTGTTCGCCCTGGTCACCGCCGCCTGGGTGCATCCGGACACCCGCGCCGACGTGGCCGCGCTGGTGTCCGGGCGGATCGCCGAGGTGGCCGCCGGGCCGATCCGGCGTACCCCGGTGGCGGTGTCGTTGGCGTACCTGGCGCGGGCCACCCCCGCCCTCGACCCGGCGGCACGCGCCACCGCCGAACGGCTGATCGCCGGCGCCGAGGGCGGTCCGCTCCGGCGTCTCTGGCGACGCCTCACCGCCCTGTTCCGCCGAGGCTGAGCGCCGGGACCGTCCCGGGGCCCCATTTCCTGCCCGCTCCCCGGCCCCCACCACCCAGCCGAGCGCCGCCACCTCGCCGAGGTGGCGCGATCAACTCGCCCCGGACCCCGCCACCTCCCCGAACTGGCGGGCAGCGGGCGGAAGCACCGGGCACCGGGGCACCGCGGCGCCTCACTGGAGTGGGTACGCGGCGGCCCCGCGTACCCCTCGGGGGTGGCGGGGCCGCGACGGTGAGTCAGGCGACGGGGGCCTTGCCGAGCGCGGCCTCGGCCTCGTCCTCCGGTGTGGTGCCGGCCGGCGGTACGTCGTTCGTCGCGCGCAGCGGCACCTCCTTGATGAACCAGGCGAGCACCGGTACGGCCACCGTGAAGAGGACGGCCCAGAAGAAGACGTGCGAGATGGCGTCGGAGAGGCCGCCGAGCACCGCCTCGCGCATCGGGCCGGTGAGCTTCTTGAGCGCCTCCAGGTCCATCGCGCCGCCCTCGCCACCCGAGCCCGCGAACGCGGCACCGGCGGCCGAGTCGGCCAGGCGGTTGGCGAAGATCGCGCCGAAGAGGGAGACGCCGAACGAGCCGCCGATGGACCGGAAGAAGGTGGCCGCGCCGCTGGCCGCGCCGAGGTCCTTCTGTTCCACGCTGTTCTGCGCGATCAGCATCGAGGTCTGCATGAGGAAACCCATGCCGACGCCGAGCACGATCATGTAGAGCGAGGACTGCGCCTTGCCGGTGTCCACGTCCAGCAGGCTGAGCAGGCCCATCCCGGCGACCATGACCACGCCGCCGACGATCGGGAAGACGCGGTAGCGGCCGGTCTTGGTGATGGTCCGGCCGACCACCAGCGACACCACGAGCATGCCGAACATCAGCGGGAGCAGCAGCAGGCCGCTGTTCGTGGCCGACGCCCCCTGCACGGTCTGCTGGTAGAGCGGCAGGAAGTTCATCGCGCCGAACATGGCGAAGCCGAGCAGGAACCCGATCACCGAGATCAGCGCGAAGTTGCGGTTGGCGAACAGGCTCAGCGGCAGGATCGGCTCCGGCACGCGCCGCTCCACCACCGCGAACGCGCCGAGCGCGAGCGCCGCCAGCACGGCGAGGCCGAGGATCTGCGGCGAGATCCAGTCGTACTCGTTGCCGCCCCACGTGGTCACCAGCACGATCGCGGTGATGCCGACGGACAGCAGCGCCGCGCCCAGCCAGTCGATCTTGTGTTCGGTGCGGTACTTCGGCAGGTGCATGGTGGTGGCGAGGACCAGCAGCGCCGCGCCGCCCAGCGGCAGGTTGACGTAGAACGCCCAGCGCCAGGAGAGGTTGTCGGTGATGAAACCGCCGACGAGCGGGCCGGCGACCATCGCGATGGCCATGATGCCGGCGATCATGCCCTGGTAGCGGCCCCGCTCGCGGGGCGGGACCAGGTCACCGATGATCGCCATGACGCCGACCATCAGGCCGCCCGCGCCGAGGCCCTGGACGGCGCGGAACGCGATCAGCTCGGTCATGCCGGTGTCGGCGCCGCCGAAGACGCCGGAGCCGGACATGCCGCAGAGCGCGGAGCCGACCAGGAACACGACCACAGCGGTGAGGAAGACCGTCTTGCGGCCGTACAGGTCGCCGAGCTTGCCCCAGATCGGCGTGGAGACGGTGGTGCCCAGCACGTACGCGGTGACCACCCAGGTGAAGTGGTCGGCGCCGCCGAACTCGAAGACGATCCGCGGCAGCGCGGTGCTGACGATCATGTTGTCGAGCATCGCGAGCATCATCGCGATCATCAGACCGAACAGGACGACCCGGACATTGGGTCTCGTGGTCACCTGGGCTGGTTGACTCATCGGTAGGCTCCCCCGCAGATCGGATGATCGACTTACTTGCCGCCCGGCTAGTTTGCTTACTAGCCGGACGGTAAGCTGATGGCGGGCGCACGTCAAGCGGATTGGAAGGATGTCGGCCGGTGAGGGAGACCACAGGTGGCACGCGGGAGCGGATCCAGGCCGTCGCCTTGGAACTCTTCACCGAACAGGGCTACGAGAAGACGTCGCTGCGGGAGATCGCCGAGCGGCTCGGCGTGACCAAGGCGGCGCTCTACTACCACTTCAAGAGCAAGGACGAGATCGTCACCAGCCTGGTCGACGACCGGCTGCGCCGGATGGACGAGCTGATCGCCTGGGCCGCCGACCAGCCGCCCACGCTGGCGACCCGGCGCGCCCTGATCGGCAAATACGCCGACAGCATGTTCGCCGGCGACCTGCCCCAGGTGATGCGCTTCTTCGAGCAGAACCAGACGGTGCTCAAGAGCCTGGTCGCCGGCCAGCAGATGCGGGACCGGATGATGCGGCTGGCGCACGAGCTGTGCCGCGGCGACGACTCACCCGCCGCCCAGCTCCGCGCCGCGCTCACGCTGTTCGCGGTGCACAGCAGCTGGTTCGCGGTACGCGTGCCGGGCATCACCGACGACGAGCGCAAGCGGATCGCGCTCCAGGTGGCCGACGAGCTGCTCGCCAAGATCGGCGAGACCGGCCAGGGCTGAGCCGGTTCAGCCCGCCGCGGTCAGGTCCAGCCGCAGGCCGCGCAGGTCGATGCCGGGCAGCGGCGTCCAGTCCTTCTCCGGGTACCTGACGAAACCGAGCCGCTCGTAGAGGCGGTGTGCGCTCGCCGCCATCCCGGCGCGGACACAGATCACCACGGCGGTGCAGCCCAGCTCCGTGGCGCGCGCCACGCAGGCGGCCGCGAGCGCGGCGCCAGCGCCCCGGCCCTGCGCGGCCGGATCCACGGCGAGCATCCGGAACTCGGCCTCGCCCGGGCCGGCCAGTTCGGCGTACGGGGTGCCGGGCAGCACGAACGTCACCGCGCCGAGCACCTGGCCGGTGGCGTCGTCGACGGCCACCAGCACCTCGCCGGTCTCGGCGCGGCCGGCCACGTCGGCGAGCACCGGCGCGTACCCGCTCTCGTCCTTGAGCTGGCCGTCCGCCTCGTACGCGGCGACGGTCAGCCGGGCCACGACGGGGAAGTCCGCCGGCTCGGCGCGGCGCACCCGCAGGCCGGTCAACCGATCTCCGCGATCAGGTCGCCGTCCTGCACCACGTCGCCCTCGTTGACGGCGAGCTTCTGCACCACGCCGTCGGACTCGGCGACCACCGGGATCTCCATCTTCATCGACTCCAAAATGACGAGGGTGTCGCCCTCGGACACCGTGTCGCCGGCCGCCACGACGACCTTCCAGACGTTCGCCACCATCTCGGCGCGGATCTCCTCGGCCATCTCGCGGCCCTCCCTCTCCCCGACAGCTCCCCGACAATCCTGCGAACGGTATCCAATCATGACGCCGGTCACGCCGGGCCGCGCACCACCGGGCCGCGATCCGCCCCGCCGCGCCCCGGCGGGCGGTGACGGCACTAGCATCGTGCGGGTCGGCCACCGGCGAGCCCGGTGGGCCACACCGCGACCTTCCGCCGCGCCCCGCCGCGGACGGAACCGTGACCAGTACAAGGAGGCAGAGCATGGCGAAGAAGGCCCGCAAGAAGAAGGCCCGTAAGAAGAGCAGCGCCAACCACGGCAAGCGCCCCAACTCCTGATCATCCGATCAGGCGGCGCAGTCGCCGGACAGCGAGACGGCCCGGGTCCGTGATCGGACCCGGGCCGTTTCGCGTCGTTCGTCAGTCGGCGAGTTCGCGGGACTCGGTGGTCTCGAAGACCACCAGCTCGGTCAGCCGCAGGCGCAGCCGCTCCCGCAGCTTCTCCGGGGCCGCCTCGTTGCCGCAGCACCGGGCGACCAGCGCCTTGACCTCCTGCTCGATGCCGTACTCGCGCAGGCACGGCCCGCACTCGTCCAGGTGGTGCCGGATCAGCACCCGGCGCTCCTCGGCGCACTCCAGGTCGAGGTAGAGGTAGACCTCGGCGAGGACCTCGTGGCAGTCCGTCTCGTGCGGTTGTCCACAGCTCACGGTCACACCTCCCGGCCGGCGGCGGCGGTCGAACCCTTCTTCGACGAGGCGGCGCTGAAACCCCGCTCCGCCGCGTACTGCTCCAGCAGCTTCCGCAGATTACGTCGGCCACGGTGCAGACGGGACATCACGGTGCCGATCGGCGTGCCCATGATGTCGGCGACCTCCTTGTAGGAGAAGCCCTCGACGTCGGTCAGGTAGACGGCCAGGCGGAACTCCTCCGGCAACTGCTGGAGGGCCTCCTTGACGTCGCTGTCCGGCAGCCGGTCGAGCGCCTCCGTCTCGGCCGAGCGCAGGCCGCTGGACGTGTGCGACTCGGCCTCGGCGAGCTGCCAGTCGGTGATCTCCTCGGTCGGCGCCTGGATGGGCTGGCGCTGCCGCTTGCGGTAGGTGTTGATGTAGGTGTTGGTCAGGATCCGGTAGAGCCAGGCCTTCAGGTTCGTGCCCTGCTCGAACTGGTGGAAGGCGGCGTACGCCTTCAGGTACGTCTCCTGAACCAGGTCCTCCGCGTCCGCCGGGTTGCGGGTCATCCGCAGCCCGGCAGCGTAGAGCTGATCGACGAAGGGCATCGCGTCCCGCTCGAAGCGGGCCCTGCGCTCGTCCGTCTTCTCGGTGGTCAACCGCACATCCCCTCGCGTCGGATGCTTTCCCGCCGAGGATACGCGTACCCGCTTGCCGGCAGATTCACTTCCGGAGTGTGTGCCGGTGCTCACGACCGACGCCGCCGCGGGCCACTCCGGCGCGTCGAGCAGCCGCCGGAGCTGGCGCTCGTCCCGTTCGTCCCGTTCCCGGCTCCGTGTCTCGGTCGGCACCGGTCACCCCCCTCGCGATGGCTCTGTCGTCGTCCAAGGGAAGTAACGCGAGTTGTGGGGCGTGGCATTCCTCCGGCCCCACCCGATCCTGGTCCCGGCCTCGGCCGCGACCGACGCTGGGACCAGGAAGGGCCTGGGAGGGTGGCCCCGGCGCGCCCGAACCGGGCGGCCGGCACCAACCGGTGCAACGACCCGCCGCGCCGGACGGTCACGGCGCGCGCCGCCCGGTCAGCACGACCACCCGTGTACGCGCAGCCAGTCCCGCACCACGGCGGCCGTACCGGCCGGATCGCGGCGCAGGTCGTGGCGCTCCCCCGGCCGGACCACCACCTCGATGCCGGGGCCCGGCTCGGGCACGCCGAACGGGTCCCGGTCGCCGTTGACGACGAGCGTGGGCAGCCCGGTGAGCAGTTCGCCGGCCCGGGAGCGTTCCGGTCGTCCCGGCGGGTGCAGCGGGAACGCCAGCGCGACCACTCCGGCCGCCTCGACGGCGGTGGCGGTACGGCAGGCCACCCGGGCGCCGCTGGACCGGCCGCCGACCACCCAGTGGCGCACCAGCGGGGCACGGCGACGCAGGTCGGCCAGCACCGCCGTCCACGCCTCGTCGAGGTGCCCGGCGGGAGCGGGCGCGCGTCGCCCGGCGACCCGGTACGGCTGGGTCACCAGGGCCACCCCGGCCCCGGCGGCGAGCACCGCGTCCCGCACCGCGGTCAGGTCGGGCGCGTCCACGTCACCACCGGCGCCGTGCCCGAGCACCAGCACCGTGGTGGCGTCGGCGGGTGTGTCGAAGCGGAGCCGGGCGGGTCCGCGTGGGGTGTCGATCTCGTCGTCGTGCCGCACCGGCCCATTGTGCGCGGACCGGCGCGCCCGCCGGTGGTTCGGCGCGGAGACGCCGACGTCGCCCGCGGCCCTGCCGGAGCGGACCACGGGCGACGTCGGGATCAGCTCAGCGGAACCAGCGTGAGCAGGCGGTCGCGCACCGGCGGACCGGCGTCGTCGAGCGCGTCCGGATCCGGCTGCACCTCGCTGCGCCAGGCCACCAGCATGGCGCGCCGCTCACGCGGCGTGGTGCCGCCCCAGACGCCGTGGCAGTCGCCCACCTCAAGCGCCCAGGCCAGGCAGGAGCCCTGGACGTCGCAGGTGCGGCAGAGCGCCACCGCCGCGTCGGCCGGTTCGTTCGGTGCCGGAAAGAACGTCTCCGGATCGACGTTCTGACAGGTGCCCCTGGTGCGCCACGCGTCGTCCTGGCGTCGTTCGCTCAGCGCCCGCAGCAGTCGCGGATCGCGCCGCGCGGCGGCTACCTCGTGCGGACGCGGCATACGTGCCCGTGTCAATACACCCACCTCCCCCGTGGGAACCGGCGTAGATCTCTCACAAGATCGATGAGTGTCATCCGCCCCGTGCGAACAGACGCCCATCACCGGCGCTGTGTTCTATCGCATTCGAATACGTAAGGACAAGGGTCTTCAATGAAACTGACTGAACGTCCGGGCGACTTTTCCGACCTAACCCCGGCAAACGGGGCGCGCAAATGTGGCGGAGCGTGATCAGAACAGCGTCGGTCCGGCGGCCGTCCCGGCACCCGCCGGAGCCACCGCGGCGACCAGCTCCGGGCCGTCGTTGCGGACGTCGCCGACGGCCCGGGACACGGGCCGGATCTCCAGCCCGGCGAGCAGGCCGGCGTCCGGCGGCGCGAGCAGTTCCGCCGGCTCCTCGGCCGGGCCGAGCCACTCCGCCCAGCGCTCCGGCGACAGCAGCAGCGGCATCCGGTCGTGCACCTCGGCCAGCTCGCCGACCGCGGCGGTGGTGAGCACGCTGAACGTGAGCCGGGCCGCACCGGCCGACTCCCAGACCGACCAGATGCCGGCGAAGGCCAGGACCGAGCCGTCCCGCGGGGTCATGAAGTAGGGCTGCCGCCCGCCGTCGGCGAGGCGGACCCACTCGTACCACCCGTCGGCGGGGACCAGGCAGCGACGGCGGGCGAAGGACGGCGCGTACGCCCGGCTGGTGGCGACCGTCTCGGCCCGCGCGTTGATCATGCGGGCGGCCCCGGCGGCGCTGCGCGACCACTGCGGGAGCAGGCCCCAGCGGCCGAGGGAGAGCAGCCGGTGCCCCTCCGGGGCGAGCCGGACCAGCGGCACCGGGTCGGTCGGCGCGACGTTGTAGTCCGGCGTCACCCCGCCGGTCTCGTCGGCCGACTCGAACAGCGCGCTCAGGTCGGCGGCGCTCCGGGTCGTGGCGTACCTCCCGCACATGGCGCCCACGCTAGCCGCATCCGGACGTTCCGGCTGTCCCGCCCAACGGGAGCAGCGGCGCCGGACGGTTCCACCAGGCCGCGAGCTTGGCAGAATGTAACGGTGAGCAATCCGACCGCGACGCGTCCGCCGCAGCAGTGGACCGCGCCGACCGCGAGCGACCCGGTCGCCGCGACGCTGCGCCTGCCCGGCTCCAAGTCGATGACCGCCCGGGCCCTGGTGCTCGCCGCGCTCGCCGGCGGGCCGTCGACACTCGCCCGGCCGCTGCGCGCCCGGGACACCGAACTGATGGCCGGTGGCCTGCGCGCACTCGGCGCCCACATGTCGATCTCGGACGACGACCGCTGGCTGGTCCGCCCCCACCCGCTGGCCGGCCCGGCGCACGTCGACGTCGGCCTGGCCGGCACCGTGATGCGCTTCCTGCCCCCGGTGGCCGGACTGGCCGCCGGGCGGGTCACGTTCGACGGCGACCCGCACGCCCGGACCCGGCCGCTCGGGCCGCTGATCGGCGCGCTGCGCACGCTCGGCGTCCGCATCGACGCACCCCCGGCCGGCAGCCTGCCGCTCGTCGTCCTCGGCGCGGGCCGGGTGACCGGCGGCGACGTGGTGATCGACGCCTCCGCGTCCAGCCAGCTCGTCTCCGGGCTGCTGCTCGCCGCGCCCCGCTTCGACCGGGGCGTCGTGGTCCGGCACGAGGGGCCGCCGGTGCCGTCCGCGCCGCACGTGCGGATGACGGTGCAGATGCTGCGCGCGGCCGGCGCCGCCGTGGACGACACCACGCCCGACGTGTGGACGGTCGAGCCGGGCCCGCTGTCCGGGCGCGGCTGGGAGATCGAGCCGGACCTGTCCGGCGCCGCGCCGTTCTTCGCCGCCGCGCTGGTCACCGGCGGCGAGGTGACGCTGCAGGGCTGGCCGCGCAGCAGCCTCCAGCCGGTCGACCGGCTTCGGGACCTGCTGCACCGGATGGGCGGCGAGGTGAGCCTCGGCACCGACGGCCTGACCGTGCGCGGCACCGGCACGGTGCGCGGGATCGACGCCGACCTCTCCGACGTCGGCGAGCTGACCCCGGTGCTGGCCGCGCTCACGCTGCTCGCCGACGGTCCGTCCCGGCTCACCGGCATCGGCCACATCCGGGGCCACGAGACCGACCGGGTCACCGCGCTCGCGAAGGAGTTCACCGCGCTCGGCGCGGACATCACCGAGACCCGCGACGGGCTGGACATCCGGCCCCGACCGCTGCGCGGCGGGACGTTCCGTACGTACGCCGACCACCGGATGGCGCACGCGGCGGCGGTGGCCGGGCTGGCCGTCCCCGGCATCGAGGTCGACGACGTGGCGTGCACCTCCAAGACCATGCCGGAGTTCCCGGCACTATGGTCGGGGATGGTGACCGGCAAGAACTGAGAGCGGGGGACGTCCTGGCGACGAAGCGGCGTGAGTACGACGAGGACGACGTCCGGGTCCGGCCGGGCCGGTCGTCGCGCCCACGAACGCGCACCCGGCCCCGCCACGCCGACGCCGTCGAGGGCTTCGTCATCGCCGTCGACCGGGGCCGCTACACCTGCGTGCTGTCCGGTGCCGGGCCGGACGCGCCGCTCGTGACCGCGATGCGCGCCCGCGAGCTGGGACGCAAGTCGGTGGTGGTGGGTGACCGGGTGGGGCTGGTCGGGGACACCTCCGGTGCGCCGGGCGCGCTGGCCCGGATCGTGCGCATCGCCGAGCGGACCTCGGTGCTGCGCCGCACCGCCGACGACGACGAGACCACCGCCGAGGGGCGGCTGGAACGGGTGGTGGTGGCGAACGCCGACCAGTTGGTGATCGTCAGCGCGCTCGCCGACCCGCCACCGCGTACCGGGTTCATCGACCGCTGCCTGGTGGCCGCGTACGACGCCGACATCGAGCCGCTGCTCTGCCTCACCAAGGCGGACCTGGCCGGCCCGGAGGCGGTGCTCGGCTACTACACCGAGCTGGAGCTGCCGTACGTGCTGATCCGCCCGGACTCCGACCTGGCCGCGCTGCGGGCGCTGCTCGCCGGCCGGGTCTCGGTGATGGTGGGCCACTCCGGGGTGGGCAAGTCGACGCTCGTCAACCGCCTCGTCCCGGACGCCGAACGGGCGGTGGGCACGGTCAGCGCGATCGGCCGGGGCCGGCACACGTCGACCAGCGCGGTGGCGCTGCACCTGCCCGCCGAGCCCGGCGCCGACGGCGACACCGGCTGGATCGTCGACACCCCCGGTGTACGCAGCTTCGGGCTGGCCCACGTGTCCGCCGAGAGCCTGCTGCACGGCTTCCCCGACCTGGTCGAGGCGACCGTGGACTGCCCGGCCAACTGCCCGCACACCGCCGACGAGGCGGACTGCGCGCTCGACGCCTGGGTGGCCGCCGGGAGGGCGGACGCGCGCCGGCTCGCCTCGTACCGCCGGTTGCTGGCCTCCCGCAGCGGCGACGGCGACCCGCGCGAGCCGGAGCGCAACCCCGGCGATCCGCTCGCCGGGTCCTGACCGGCGGACCGGCGGCGACCCGCCGTCGCCGGCCGGGCCGCCGCCACTAGCGTGTCCGTCATGACCGGGTACGCCGACGACCTCGCCCTCGCCCACCTGCTCGCCGACGCCGCGGACGCCGTCTCCTCGGCCCGGTTCCGCGCGCTCGACCTGCGCGTCGAGTCCAAGCCGGACCTGACCCCGGTCTCCGACGCGGACACCGCCGTGGAACGGGAGATCCGCGCGCTGCTGGCCGCCCACCGTCCCGGCGACGGTCTGCTCGGCGAGGAGTACGGCGAGCAGCCGCCGGCCGGGCCGGACGGGCGGCGCTGGGTGATCGACCCGATCGACGGCACGAAGAACTTCGTCCGGGGCGTACCGGTCTGGGCCACCCTGATCGCGCTGCTGGAGCACGACCGGCCGGTGCTCGGCCTGGTCTCCGCCCCGGCGCTGGGCCGCCGCTGGTGGGGCGCGCTCGGCGCGGGCGCGTTCGCCGGCACCGGCCCGGCGGACGGCACGCCGATCCGGGTCTCCGGCGTGACGGCGCTCGGCGACGCGAGCTTCTGCTACTCGTCGCTGACCGGCTGGGAGCAGGCCGGGCGGCTGGACGCGGTGCTCCAGCTCATGCGCGACACCTGGCGCAGCCGCGCGTACGGCGACTTCTACGGCTACATGCTGCTGGCCGAGGGTGCACTGGACGTGATGGTGGAGCCGGAGCTGTCGCTGTGGGACATCGCCGCGCTGGTCCCGATCGTCACCGAGGCGGGCGGAGTCGTCACGGATCTGGCCGGGCGGCCCGCGCCGGCCGGCGCCGACTCCGCCGACATCAGCGCCGTGGCCAGCAACGGGGCGCTGCACGACGACATCCTGGCCCGGCTCGGCCGTCCAGCCGAGCGCTGACCCCGGGGGAGCCTCTATCCTCGCCAGGTGGTTTCCTCCGGTTGGTGCTTCCTGGCGGCGATGATCATCGCGTACGGCTTCGCCAACCTCCTCCAGTCGGTCGCGGCCGCGCGGACCACCGTGCACCACACGTTCGACCCCGGGCTGCTGCTGCGCCTGGCCGGGCACCGGACGTACCTGATCGGCCTGACCTGCCAGGTCGTCGGCTTCGTGCTGGCCTTCCTGGCCCGCCGCGACCTGCCGTTGTTCCTGGTCCAGGCCAGCGTGGCGGCCGGGCTCGGGGTGACCGCCGTCCTCGGCGTGCTGGTGCTCAAGTGGCGGCTGCCCGCAGCCGAGGTGGTACTGCTGGTGCTGCTGTTCGCCGGCATCACCGCGCTCGTGCTCTCCGCCCAGCCGGCGCCGTCACGGCAGCTCGGCACCGCCGGGCTGGTCGGCCTGGCGGTGGCGGTGGTCGCGATCGCCGCCTCCGGCTTCTTCGCCGCCCGGCTGCACGGCGCGCTCGGGTCGGTGGTGCTCGGGTCGCTGGCCGGGATGGCGTTCTCCGCCGCGGCGGTGGCGGCCCGCCCGCTCGCCTCGGCCGGATCGGTCGAGGCGTTCGTCCGCGACCCGCTGCTCTACCTGCTGATCGTCCACTCGCTGATCGGCCAGCTGCTGCTCGGGCTGGCCATGCAGCGCGGTTCGACCACGGCGGCGGTCGCCGCGATGGACGCCGCCGGCGCGGTACCGGCCGCGATCGTCGGCCTGCTGCTGCTCAACGACAAGATCTGGCCCGGCCGGGAGTGGCTGGCCGGGCTCGGCTTCCTGGTGACGCTCGCGGCGGTGGTCGGCCTGACCCGGTACGCCGAACCGCAGCACCACCACGCCAGCGCCCGTCAGAAGGCGATCACGGGCGCCGGGATGGTGCCGGTTCAGGCCGCCTCGACCGGCCCGCGTTCGGAGACGACCACCTCGACCGGCGGCGTCGCCTCGACCGGCGTCGGCTCGATTCCCGTGGCCGGACGGCGGCGCCCGATCACCCGCTCGTAGAGGCGCTCCAGCGCGGCGGCGGTACGTTCCCAGGTGTAGCTGCACCGGACCCGGTCCACCGCGGCGTGCCCGTACGCGAACCGTCCGGCGTTGTCGGACAGCAGCCGGCGCAGGGTGACCCCGAGCGTGCGGACGTCACCCGGCGGCACCAGCTTGCCGGTCACCTCGTCCACCACCGCGTCGGCGATGCCGCCCATGGCGTAGCCGACCACCGGCACGCCGCAGGCCATCGCCTCCAGCGACACCCGCCCGGCCGACGCGTAGTGCGCGGTGCAGGCCACCACGTCGGCGGAGCGGTACCAGGTGGCCATCTGGTCGTGCGGCACCGCGCCGACCAGCTTCACCTGCTCCGCCACGCCCGCCCGCTCGGCCAGGTCGCGCAGCCGGCGCGCCTCGGCGTGGCCGTCCAGCCGCTCGGGCGGCGGACCGCCGGCGATCACCAGTTCCGCGTCACCCACCAGCCGCATGGCCCGGATCAGGTCGTCCTGCCCGTGTCCGGGCGCGAGCCCGCCGACGGAGAGGATCCGGGGCCGCTGGTCCCGGGGGGCCGCCTCGCCGTCCGGGTGGAACTGGCCGGTGTCCACCCCGGTCGGCACCATCGCCACCGCTGTGCGTTGCAGGCCCATCCGGGTCAGCTCGTCGACCTCGTCGTTGCACTGGGCCACCGCCACGTCCACGGCCCGGGTCAGCGCCCGCTCCAGCGGGATCCGCTCCCCCGGCCCGCCGTACTCACGGCCGAGGTGACGCAGCTGCTCCACGCCGAGCGAGTGGAACGTCTGCACCACCGGGATGTCGGTGGCGCGGACCGCGTGCGCGGCGGCCAGCCCGCCGACCCAGTAGTGCCCGTGCACCACGTCGGGGGTCCAGTCCCCGGCCCACTGCCCGGCCAGCCAGCGGCCGTACTCGGCGACGAACGGGACCAGCTCGGCGGTGGAGAGCATGTCGGGCGGGCCGACCGGGACACGTTCCACCCGGTAGCCGTCGAGTTCGGTCAGGGCAGGCTGGGCGGATGCGGCACGGCGCTCGTAGACGCGGACGTCATGGCCCCGGGCGGCGAGTTCCGCCGCCACGCGCGCAATGTGCTCCTGCGTCCCGACGGTGGGACCGTCGGTGGACGAGCCGGCGTGCGCGCATACAAGGCCGACGCGCATGGTGCACCTCCATGCGTTCTCTGCGAGCGGGGTCTCCGGTCAGAGCGTCCCATTAACCCAGGTCCGGTGCGCCCAAACCTGACAGATCGGCGTCGCCCGGCCACGGCGTCCCGCGGACGGGACAGCCGTCCGAAGCCGATCACCGGCGAAAACGGTCGGCATGACCGCCCGGCCCGGGGGTACCGACGGGGAATGCCCCTGACCCGCAGCCTCTCCGACGCAACAGTGGTCATCACCGGCGCCTCCAGCGGGATCGGCGCCGCCACCGCGTACGCGCTGGCCCGCCGGGGTGCCGACGTGGTGCTGGCGGCCCGGACCGAGTCCGCGCTGCGCCGGGTCGCGTCGTACTGCCGGGAACTGGTCGGCCGGGCCCTGGTGGTGCCCACCGACGTGACCGACCCGGAGGCCGTGGAGCGGCTGGCGGGGCGGGCGGTGGCCGAGTTCGGCCGGATCGACGCCTGGATCAACAACGCGGCGGTGGGCACCGTGGGGCTGTTCGACGAGATCCCGATGGCCGAGTTCCGCCGGGTGGTGGACGTGAACCTGCTCGGCGCCGTGTACGGGACGCGCGCCGCGCTGCCCTGGCTCGACGCGGCCGGCGGCGGGGTGCTCGTAAACAACGCCTCGGTGCTGGCCGAGGTGGCGATGCCGTACCAGTCGGCGTACAACGCGACCAAGCACGCGATCCGCGGGCTGGCCGACACGGTCCGGCAGGAGCTGCGGGTGACCGGCCGGGGGAACATCTCGATCTGCACGGTGCTGCCCGCCACCATCGACACGCCGTTCTTCCGGCACGCGGCCAACCACTCCGGCCGGGAGCTGACCCCGCCGCCGCCGGTGTACCCGCCGGAGATGGTCGCCGAGACGATCGTCCGGCTGCTGCGGCGTCCCCGGCGCGAGGCGTACGCGGGCGGCGCGGCCCGGCTGATCGGCCTCCAGTGGCGGCTCGCCCCGGCGCTGGCCGAGCGCGTGCTGGGCTGGTACACCGCGCGCACCCAGTTCGGCCCCGGCGTACGCGCCGACTCGACCGGCGCGGTCTTCATGCCGGACGCGGCGGCGGAGCGGACCGACGGGTGGTCCGGCCGGCGCGGGCAGGTGCTGCGGCTGACCGCGGCGGTCGGGCTGGCCGCCGGCACGGCGGTCGGCACGGTGGCGGCTCTCAGCCGCCGGTCGCGGGCCGGTCGGCCGTGAGTCCCGTCGACCGGACCGGTGCGCGGGCGCGGACCGAGGTACACAATGGGGCGATCATGCCGACGGATGCGCGTTGCCTGGTGGAGACCGACGACTCCTCGCCGACGGTCCGGCTGACCGGGGTGCTCGACCGGTCCGAGGTGGAAGCCGTACGGGACGCGCTGCTCGCCCGTTTGTGGCGGCACCCCGGGGTGCTGCTCGTGGACCTGTCCGGGGTGCGGATCCCCGATCCGGTGGCACGCGACGCGCTGGACGAGGTCTGCCGGGCGGTCGACGACTGGCCCGCCGCGCGGCTGCTGCTCGACCCGGACGGGCCGCCACCGGACGCGCCGCCCGAGCCGCTCGACGCCGAGCTGCCCCCGGTGGTCGAGGCCGCCCGGGAGGCGCGGGTGCTGGTGACCGGCGGCTGTGCCAGGTGGGGACTGCCGGAGCTGACCGAGCCGGCCTGCATCGCGGTCACCGAGATGGTCAACAACGTGGTGGCGCACGCGGTCACGTCGATGACGCTCCGGCTGGCCCCGCGCGGCGGCGCGCTGCACCTCGCGGTCCGGGACCACTCGACTGGGCGGCCCGCGTACGGCGGTCCGGCGCCGGTGGACTCGGTGGGCGGGCGAGGGTTGCTGCTCATCGACACGGTGGCCCGGCGCTGGGGCAGCACGGCGCTGCCCGACGGCAAGGTGGTGTGGTGCGTGCTGTACGCCGAGGACGAGACGGCGTACCGCAACTGAGGTGCTTTTCGCACTGTTTCTCCCGATCCTCCCGGCCGGTCGCGGTTAGGGCGGGGAGCGCAGTGGGTAGTTCCCGGGCATGCGCGACGACGAGTACCCCACCCCCGTGTCCGATCCCGAGGCGTCGGGCCTGCCCGACACCGCCGACGACGACTCCAGCGCCCACGACGACGTGCTGACCGGGCGCGAGGCGGACGGCCCGGACCCGGCCCAGATCCCCGGCGACCGCACGCCGGTGGCGGTGGACCAGTTCGGCACCACGGCGGAGGAGCAGCTCGACGGCGAGTCGCTGGACTACAAGCTCCAGCGCGAGCAGTACGAGCGCCCCGCCGACGACCCGCTCGCCGGCCCGGTCGACCCGGACATCGCCGCCGAGGCGGACAGCGAGGAGGCCGCCGCGCAGGCCCAGCTCGACGCCGACGTGATCGACCCGGGCCCGGTCTCGGACCCGCACTCCCCGGTCTCCGTGTACGACCACGGCCAGCTCGGCAGCGTCGCCGACCACCAGGTGGGACGGCTGGTCGAACCGGACGAGGGTGCACACACCGATCAGGAGACCGACAACGTCGCCTACGACGCCGGCGCGGCCGGTGGCGGGGCCAGCGCGGAGGAGCTGGCGGTGCACGAGACCCGGCCGCCGGAGGCGCGCTGACCGCTCAGTCGTCCAGGCCCCGCTCGATGGCGTACCGGGTCAGCTCGACCCGGTTGTGCAACTGGAGCTTGCCCAGGGTGTTCTGCACGTGGTTCTGCACGGTCCGGTGGGACAGGCTCAGCCGGTCGGCGATCTGCTTGTAGGACAGCCCCTTGGCGACCAGACGCAGCACCTCGGTCTCCCGTTCGGTGAGCCGGGGTGCGTCGTCGTCCGGGGCGGGCGGCGCCGCGGCAAGCCGCCGGTACTCCCCCAGCACCAGCCCGGCCAGGCCGGGCGTGAACACCGGCTCACCGGCCGCCGTGCGGCGCACCGCGTCCAGGAACTCCGCCGGTGCGGCCGACTTGATCAGGTAGCCGGTGGCGCCGGCCTTGACCGCGTCCAGCACGCCCTGCGGCTCACCGCTGGCCGACAGCATGAGCACCCGCACGTCGGGCAGCGCGGCGCGCAGGCCCCGGATCACCTCGACGCCGGAGATGTCCGGCAGCTGGAGGTCGAGCACGACCAGGTCGGGACGGGCCGCCGCGGCCACCCGTACCGCCTGCCGGCCCTCCCCGCTCGTCGCCACCACCTGGTGACCCGCCTCGGTGAGGTCCCGGGCCACGCCCTCGCGCCACATCGGGTGGTCGTCGACCACCATCACCCGGATGCTCACCCGCGGCTCCTCGGCACGACCAGCTCGATCTCGGTGCCGGCGCCGGGCGCGGAAACGATCCGCACCTCGCCGCCCAGGTCGGCCACCCGGCCCCGGATGGACTGCGCCACCCCGAGCCGCCCCTGCGCGGCGGCCTCCGCCAGCCGCCCCTCCGGGATTCCCGGCCCCTCGTCGCGTACCGAGACGGTCACCGTCTCCTCCTCGTCCTCGATCAGCACCCAGGCCCGCCCGCCGGCGTGCCGGGCCACGTTGTCGAGCGCCGCGCCGACCGCGGCACCCAGCTCACCGGCCGCCCGCGCCGGCAGCGGCACCGGTGTGGCGGGCGCGGACACCACGACGGTGGCCGAGGCGTACCTGTCGATCAGGTCGCGCAGGTCCTGCTCGTCCCCGGCCCGATCCGGTGGCGCGCCCGTCCGGCCGATCAGCGCCCGCAGCGCCTCCTCCTGCTCGCCGGCCAGCCGGGCCAGCTCGGCCGCCTCGCCGTCCAGGTCCGCGCCGCGCCGCCGGACCAGCGCGAGCACCTGGAGCACCGAGTCGTGGATGTCGCGGGCCAGCCGTTCCCGCTCCCGGGTGGCCGCCTCCAGCTCCACCGCCCGCTGCAACCGCTCCTCCGCCTGCACCGCCAGCCGCGCCACGTGCCCGACCACCACGCCGGCGAGCAGCATGAGGATCGCGCCGGTCAGCGCGGACGGGCTGATCCGGTCCCGGGTGGCGAGGTCGGCGCCGCCGAGCACGATCGCGGCCACCGCGCCACGTCGCCGCCCGCCGGAGACCGCCCAGGCGAGCACCGGCCCGGCCAGCCAGGCGGCGGTCAGCATCGGCACCCCGGCGGCGAGCGCCGCGCGGCCCACCACCCACGGCGTGACCAGGATGATCGCCAGCACCACGCAGAGGTCGGCCAGGAGCAGCGGCCAGCGCCGCCCGGCCGGACGGCCGTAGCCGGCCGCCGTCACGCCGCTCCAGGCCAGCATCGCCAGCAGGACACCGCCCGCGGCGACCGGGTGTGCGTAGCGGTCCGCGTCGCGCAGCACGACCAGTCCGACGTACGCGAGCGCGGCGAAGCGGAACACCGCTATCGATCGCCAGAAGGGGCCCTCGAGGCCGGAGGACGACGGCATGTGGGCCACCCTGTCACAGCCGGTCCAGGCCACCCCGGGCGGTGCGGTCCGAGAAACCCTGACGTACGGTGGAAATGCCGCGAAAGTCGTCGAGGAGCATCGTCGGGACGGGGTCATGACAGACGCAGAACTCCCCGCACCGCGTACGGTTGTGCCCATCGAACCTTCCCTGCTTCTCGCCACCGCCTTCGACCAGGCGCAGGTGACCGGGCTGCGGCACTCGGTCACCTCCTGCGCGCACGGCTCCGGCCTGTCCGGCCAACGGCTGGACGACTTCGTGCTGGCGGTAAACGAGCTGATCACCAACGCGGTCCGCCACGGCGGCGGGCAGGGCTGGCTACGGCTCTGGGAGCGGAACGGCGAACTGGTCTGCGAGGTCGCCGACCACGGGCCCGGGATCAGCGAACGGCGGCTGCGCGACCGCGAGCGGCCCGCGCCGGACACCGCCGGCGGCTGGGGCCTCTGGCTGGCCCGGGAGCTGAGCGACGCGATGGAGGTGGAGAGCGGCGACGCCGGCACCGTCGTCCGGATCACCGCCGCGCTCGCCACCCGCCAGCCCGTCACCGGCCCGCTGGACGGCTGACCCGCCACCGTCAGGCGAACAGGGCGCTCACCGACTCCCCGTTGTGGATCCGCCGCATCGCCTCGGCCAGCGCCGGCGCCACCGACAGCACCTCCAGCTTCGGCACCCGCTTCTCCGCCGGGATCGGCACCGTGTTGGTGCAGACGATCTCCAGGACGCCCTCCTGCCCGCTCAGCCGCTCCAGTGCCCCGCTGGAGAACAGGCCGTGCGTACAGGCCAGCCGGATCGAGCGGACCCGCCGCTCGCGCAGGTGCGAGATCAGCTCGATCACCGTGCTGCCCTTGGCGATCTCGTCGTCCAGCACGATCACGTCCCGGTCCGCCACGTCACCGATGATCGTGCTGATCTGCACCCGGTCGTCGCTGAAACGCTGCTTCGCGCCGGCCGCCACCGGCGTACCGAGCATCCGGGCGAACGCGGCCGCCTCCTTGGCGTTGCCCAGGTCCGGCGAGACCACCACCGCGTTGCTCAGGTCGTACCCCTTGAAGTGGGCGGCCAGCTCGCGCAGCGCGTGGAGGTGGTCCACCGGGACGCTGAAGAAGCCGTGCACCTGCGGCGAGTGCAGCGTCATGGCCAGCACCCGGTCCGCGCCCGCGGAGGTGAGCAGGTCGGCGACGAGCCGGCCACCGATGGAGATGCGCGGCGCATCCTTCTTGTCCGACCGCGCGTACGCGTAGTGCGGCAGCACCACGGTGATCCGCGCGGCCGACGCACCCCGGGCCGCGTCGATCATGAGCAGCAGCTCGACCAGGTGCTCCTGCACCGGCGGCACCAGCGGCTGGATGAGGAAGACGTCGCGCTCCCGGCAGTTCGCCTGCAACTGCACCTCCAGGCAGTCGTTGGCGAACCGGGACACCCGCACCGGGTGCAGCGGGACGTGGAGGTGGGCGCAGATCTCGGCGGCGAGGTCGGGATGGGCCGACCCGCTGAACACGGCAATGTCACGCACGTCTGATGATCGTACGGGCCGCCGGAGGGAGACGGTGGACGCTCGCGGCGGGTACGGTGCTGCCGTGACCGCAGAGTTCGTCGCCGCCATCGACCAGGGCACCACGTCCTCGCGCTGCATCGTCTTCGACCGGGCCGGTGAGATCGTCGCCGTGGCCCAGCGCGAGCACCGGCAGATCTTCCCCCGGCCCGGCTGGGTGGAGCACGACGCCGAGGAGATCTGGACGAACGTCGAGCACGTGGTGCGCGAGGCGCTGGCGAGCGCCGACATCGGCACCGAGTCGCTGGCCGCGGTGGGCATCACCAACCAGCGCGAGACCACAGTGGTGTGGGACCGGGAGACCGGCCGCCCGGTGGCGAACGCGATCGTCTGGCAGGACACCCGCACCGGCCCGCTGCTGCGCGAGCTGACCGAGACGTACGACGAGGAGCGGCTGCGGGCCCGCACCGGCCTGACCCCGGCCACCTACTTCGCCGGGCCGAAGCTGCGCTGGCTGCTCGACCACGTCGACGGGCTGCGCGAGCGGGCCGAACGCGGCGAGGTGCTGTTCGGCACCATGGACAGCTGGCTGATCTGGAAGCTGACCGGCCGGCACGTCACCGACGTGACGAACGCCAGCCGCACCATGCTGATGGACCTGGAGACGCTCGACTGGGCCCCGGAGCTGCTCGACGCGCTGCGCGTCCCGGCCGCCGTGCTGCCGGAGATCCGCAGCTCGGCCGAGGTGTACGGCACCGCACAGGGGGTGCTGGCCGGGGTGCCGGTGGCGAGCGCGCTCGGCGACCAGCAGGCGGCGCTGTTCGGGCAGACCTGCTTCCAGCCCGGCGAGGCCAAGTGCACCTACGGCACCGGCAGCTTCCTGCTGCTGAACACCGGTGCCAGCCCGGTGCCGTCGCGGCACGGCCTGCTCACCACTGTGGCGTACCGGATCGAGGGCCAGCCCGCCGTGTACGCGCTGGAGGGCGCCATCGCGGTCACCGGCTCGCTGGTGCAGTGGTTGCGCGACAACCTCGGCCTGATCTCCTCCGCCCCGGAGGTCGAGGAGCTGGCCCGCACCGTCGACGACAACGGCGGCTGCTACGTGGTGCCGGCCTTCTCCGGCCTGTTCGCCCCGCACTGGCGCAGCGACGCCCGGGGCGTGATCGCCGGGCTGACCGGCTACATCACCAAGGGGCACCTGGCCCGCGCGGTGCTGGAGGCGTCGGCCTTCCAGACCCGGGAGGTGGTGGACGCGATGAACGCCGACTCCGACGTGGCGCTGCGCCGGCTGCGGGTCGACGGCGGGATGACCGGCAACGAGCTGCTGATGCAGTTCCTCGCCGACGTGCTGGACGTGCCGGTCGTCCGGTCCCGGATCACCGAGACCACGTGCCTCGGCGCCGCGTACGCCGCCGGCCTCGCCGTCGGGTTCTGGCCCGACCTGGCCACGCTGCGGGAGAAGTGGCGCTCGGACGCGCAGTGGGAGTCGACGATGGACCCGGCGCACCGGGAGCGCGAGCTGCGCCAGTGGCACAAGGCGGTCCGGCGCACACTCGACTGGGTCGACTGAGCGTCAGGCCCAGGTGTTGCCGGTGAGCTTCTCGTACACCTCGACGTAGCGGGCCCGGGTCGCCTCGATCACCTCGGCCGGCACCTCGGGGGCGGGCGGCTGCTTGTCCCAGCCGCTCGCCGTGGCCCAGTCCCGCACGTACTGCTTGTCGTAGGAGAACTGGGCGCGGCCCGGCTGGTACGACTCGGCCGGCCAGAACCGGGACGAGTCCGAGGTGAGCACCTCGTCGCCGAGCACGAGCGTGCCGTCCGCCGCCCAGCCCAGCTCCAGCTTCGTGTCGGCGATCAGGATGCCCCGCTCGGCGGCGATCTCCGCGCCGCGCCGGTAGACGTCGATGGTGATCTGCCGCAGCCGCTCCGCGACCTCCGGCCCGACCTTGTCCACCACCTGCTCGTACGTGATCGGCTCGTCGTGCTCGCCCTTCGGCGCCTTGGTCGACGGCGTGAAGATCGGCTCGGGCAGGATCGACGCCTCCACCAGGCCACGGGGCAGCGGCACCCCGGAGACCGAGCCGGTGCGCTGGTATTCGGCGAAGCCGCCGCCGGTCAGGTAGCCCCGGGCCACGCACTCGACCGGCACCATCTCCAGCCGCCGGCAGCGGATCGCCCGGCCGGCGAACTCCGCCGGTACGTCCGTCGCGGAGATCACATGGTTCGGCACCAGGTCGGACAGCTGCTCGAACCACCACAGCGACAGCGCGGTGAGCAGGCGGCCCTTGTCCGGGATCGGGGTCGGCAGCACCACGTCGTAGATGGAGACGCGGTCGGAGGCGACCAGGATCAGGTCCGCGCCGTCGGCGTAGACGTCCCGGACCTTGCCCGAGTGCAGAAGTTCCACGGCGCTAGTACACCATGACCGGCGCGGACCGCCCGGCGCGCCCACCGCCGTCCCGCCCGGCGTTGACACCCGGCCGGGGGCCGGTGAAATGATCCGTCCACCCGACCTTCGGAGAGAGACCCGTGCGCGCTCCGCAGTCCGTACCCCGTCCCGGGATCGACCGGCGACGGTTCCTGGGCGCGCTCACCGGGCTGCCGCTCGCCGCCGGCGGGCTGCCGCTGCTCGCCGGGTGCAGCCCGGAGGAGGTGGCCGCCGACGAGGGCCCGATCGAGCTGTCCGTGTTCTGGTGGGGCGGCGCCCGCCGGGCCGCGGCCACCGAACAGGCGCTGCGGTTGTACTCGCAGCAGAACCCGCGGGTCAGCTTCCGGGTCACCTGGCAGGGGCTGGGCGGCTACTACGACCGGCTCGCCACGCAGGCCACCGGCGGGAACGCGCCGGACCTGTTCCAGATCGACGACACCCTGCTCGCCGAGTACGCGGGCCGGGACATCCTGCTCGACCTCACCCGGTACGTCGCCGACGAGCGGCTCGACCTGCGCGAGGTGCCGGAGCAACTGGCCCGCTACGGCCGGGTGGACGAGCGCACGGTGGGCGTGCCGGCCGCGCAGACGAGCGCGGCGCTGGTGTTCAACCGCCGGCTGCTGCGCCGCCTGGGCCAGCCCGAGCCGCGCACCGGGATGTCCTGGAAGGAGTACGTGGCCTGGGCCGCCCGCGTCACCCGCGCCTCCGGCAACCGGGTGGCCGGCACCATGGACGCCTCCGGCGACTACCGGGCGTTCTGGCTCTGGCTGCGCGGCCAGGGCAGCGAGCTGTACCAGGGGCGGCAGCTCGGCTTCAGCTCCGCCGAACTGCTCGCCTGGTTCGAGTTCTGGGAGGTGGCGCGCTTCGACCGGGCCACACCGAGCGCCGCCCTGGTCGAGCAGGCCGACAGCGGCGAGCTGGCCCGCCAGCTCGTGGTCACCGGGCACACCGCGGCCTCCTTCGCCTGGTCGCATCAGCTGCCCGAGTTGCAGAGCCTGACCGACGACGAGCTGGGCGCGGTGGCCTTCCCGGGTACGCCGGCCGCCCAGTGGCCCCGGGCGTCGATGTACTGGGCCGGTTTCCGGGGCACCCGCCACCCGGAAGCCGTGGTGGACGTGCTCGACTTCCTGACCACGAACGTGGCGGCCGGCCGGCTCCTCGGCGTCGAACGCGGCCTGAACGCCAGCAAGCAGGTGCGCTCGTTCGTCGCCGCGGAGGTGACCGGCCGGGCCGAGAAGAGCATGGCCGCGCTCGGCGCCGAGCTGGACGACCTGGCCGGCCCGTCGCCCGCGCCGCCGCCCAAGGGGCACGCCGCGGTACGCACGCTGCTGATCGAGGCGGCCGAGAGCATCCGCGGCAAGCGGGCCGGCGCCCGTACCGCCACCTCCCGCTTCATGGCCCAGGCGAACGCCGCCCTCGCCGGCTGACCCACCCCTCCCCACCCCGCCCCGGCGTGGGCGGGGTGGGCCGGGGATCAGCGCGGGGGCCGGTTGCGGCGGCCGCGCGTCAGCAGCACCACCAGCAGCACGATGCCGCCGACCACCACGAGGCAGCAGAGCAGGCCGAGGAAGCCGAAGCCGCCCCGGGAACGCCGGCGCGCCGCCTCCACCACGATCTCGCCGGTGCCGGACGACGCCCAGGCCGCGACCGGCACGAAGACCGACAGCACGACCGTACCGAGGACCGCGCCCAGGCGGCCCCACCACTTGTTCCATGCAGACATGACCCCATCCTCGCCGAGGCCCGCAACCAGGGCACGGCGGACAGCGAGGATGTCGCCGGACACGGCGAAGGGCCCCGGAGAGAACTCCGGGGCCCTTCGTCACGAGTAGCGGGGACAGGATTTGAACCTGCGACCTCTGGGTTATGAGCCCAGCGAGCTACCGAGCTGCTCCACCCCGCGTCGGCTCGTAAAGCTTATCGCACTCCGTTCCTGGAGATCAGCCGGGTACCCGGAATCCCCGCCTCGGGCGCCGCACGACGATCCGACGTCTCGCCGGGCGAGGTCGAACCCGAGACACTCTGGTCGAAAACGATATGACTGAGAGTCATAACTATGACTCACAGTCATACGCGTCTCGGGACTTCTCTTCTGCCGGGCCGGTCGCGGACCGTGGGCCATGGCGTGCGACCCGCACATGGGTGCGTAGGACACCCGCGAGAACGGCGAAGGCCCCGGAGAGAACTCCGGGGCCTTCGTCACGAGTAGCGGGGACAGGATTTGAACCTGCGACCTCTGGGTTATGAGCCCAGCGAGCTACCGAGCTGCTCCACCCCGCGTCGGCTCGACAACCGTAGCGCACCGACCCGCGGAGGCGCAAAACGGGTACTCGGTCAGGGCGAAGAACGCCCGGTCCGGGATCGTGGTCGGGAGTCCGTTTGACGACACGAGCCCGTGGTCCGGTTGACCGTTGCGGTCCCGGACCACGGGCTCGTGGTGTCAGTTCGGCGTCAGCCGCCCGGTGACGGCGCGGGTGACGTCGGCGCCGGTGGCGAGACGCTGCCCGACGGCGCCGGGTTGCCCGAGCCGTTCGCCGCGGCCTGGGCCTGCTGGAACGCGCTCATCGCCTCGTCCAGCGCCTTCAGCGCACGTCCGTACCGCTCGAAGTCGCCGGACGCCTGCGCGGCCTTGACCTCGCCGATCGCGGTCTGTACCCGGGCGGCCGCCTGGGCCAGCTCCCCGCTCATCGGCGGCGTGTTGTTGTCACCCCCGGTCGGCGACGGCGACGGCGTGGGCGTCGGGTTGTCGTCGGTGCTGGGCGGCGGGTTGTTGTTCGGTGCCCGCTTGCCCTGCTCGACGAGCTGCTTGATGCCGTCGCCGAGGTTGTTGGCGAGCACCACGTACGAGCCGCCGTCACCGTAGGAGAGCAGCACCTTCTGCAACAGCGGGTACGCGTCCTGGCTGCTGCTCTTCACGTACACCGGCTCGACGTAGAGCATGCCGTCGGCGAACGGCAGCGACAGCAGGTTGCCGTACTGCACCTGCGCCTGGTTCGAGGAGAGCAGGTTCAGCTGCTGCCGGATGTCGCCGTTGTTGGTCATCTGCTGGTGCACCTGCGTCGGACCGGAGATCCGGGTCTGGTCCGGCAGCTCCAGCACCTCCAGCTTCGGCTGCCCGTCGACGTACGACCCGGAGACCAGCGCCGCGAGGTTCTGCCGGCCGTTCGGAGTCACCGCCGAGGTCAGCTGGAAGCGTGGCCCGTCCTGCCCGGGGAACTGGGTGAACAGGTAGTACGGCGGCTGCTTCTGCCCGCTGTCCGGCGCGTCCGGCACGTTCGGCACCTGCCAGAAGTCCTGGCCGGAGTAGAAGTCGCCGGGGTCGGTGACGTGGAACTTGGTCAGCAGGTTGCGCTGCACCTTGAACAGGTCGGCCGGGTAGCGGAAGTGCTCGGCCAACTCGGCCGGGATGTCGCCCTTGGGCAGCACCAGATCACCGCCGAACGCCTTGTTCCACGCCTTGAGCACCGGGTCGGTGTCGTCGTACGAGTAGAGCTTGACCGTGCCGTCGTACGCGTCGACAGTCGCCTTCACCGAGTTGCGGATGTAGTTGACGTTCTCCCGGGCGAGCTGGAACGTGCCCCGGCCGGTCAGCTCGTCGGTCGTCTCGGCCTGGAGGTTGACCCGCTCGGCGTACGGGTAGGTCGCCGCCGTGGTGTAGCCGTCGATGATCCACAGGACGCGCCCGTTCACCACCGCCGGGTACGGGTCGCCGTCGAGCGTGAGGAACGGTGCGACCTTCTCCACCCGGTCGCGCGGGTTACGCACGTACAGCAGCTTCGAGTTCTCGTTGACCGCCTCGGAGAGCAGGAAGTTCGACTCCTGCTCCTTGATCGCGTAGAGCAGCCGGCGCGGGAACGAGCCGATCTTGACGCCGCCCTCGCCGGTGTAGGTGTAGTACTGCTCACCGCCGGTGGAGGTGGGCCGGTCGAACTCGACGTTGCGGTCGCCGTTCTGCCCGACGATCGCGTAGTCACTCGCCTCCATCCGCTCGCCGTAGTAGATCCGCGGCTGCTGGGCCGGGATCTCCTCGGTCGGCGAGGAGCACGCCTCCTGCGCCTTCTCGCCGAGGTAGCCGGAGACGAAGTACGGCTGGCCGCCGCAGACCACCTGGTTCGCCGGGGCGGCCACCAGGCCGTACCCGTGGGTGTAGACGGTGTGGCGGTTGATCCAGTTGCTCTGCTGGTCGGTCAGCTCGCCGTAGTTGATCTCACGGACGCCGACCACGTAGTCGGAGGTCTTGTCCTTGACCGAGTACCTGTCGATGTCCAGCTTCGAACCGAAGTCGTAGAAGCCGCGGACCTGCTGCAGCTGCGTGTACGTCTCGGAGACGAGCTGCGGGTCGAGCAGCCGGATGTTCGACACCACCGAGGTGTCGGTGGCGAGGCTGGCGGGTGGAACGAGGTTGCTGGCCGCGTACGGTGTGGTCTTCGTGCCGTCGAGACCGAACGCGGACCTGGTGGCCTTGATGCTGCGTTCGATGTACGGCGCCTCCTTGTCCCGGGCGCTCGGCTTGACCTCGAACGTCTGCACGGCCCACGGGTAGATGCCGCCGATCGCCACCGCGGAGACGCCCAGCAGGGCCAGCGAGATGCCCGGCCAGACCAGGTTCCGCATGACCGCGTTGGAGAACACGATGATCGCCAGCGCCACCACGATCGAGATCCAGGCGAGGATCTCCTTCGCCGGGAGCAGCGCGTTCACGTCGGCGTAGCCGGCGCCGTAGAGCTTGGCGCCCTCGTTGTACTCCAGCAGCATGGCCCGCCGGTCCAGCACGTAGGCGACGGCCTTGAGCAGCACGAACACGGCGACCAGCGAGCTGAGGTGGGCGCGGGCGGCGTTCGTCATCCGGTCGCCGACGCCCTGGAGGCGTACGCCGCCGAAGATGTAGTGCACGGCGAGCGCGCCGAGCAGCGACAGCACCACCGCGGTGAAGCCGACGCCGAGCACGTAGCGCCAGAACGGCAGCTGGAAGACGTAGAAGCCGACGTCGACGCCGAACTCCGGGTCCTTCACGCCGAAGTCACCGCCGTTGCGGAACAGCAGCCACTGGCCCCAGCGGCTCTGCGCGGAGAGGCCGGCGAACAGCCCGACGACGGCGGCGGCCAGCGCGATCCAGGTGCCGAGCCGGGGGCTCAGCAGCATCCGGTAGCGCTCCAGGGTGGCCTGCTCGGCCGAGTGCGGGCGCATCTTGGGCCGCAGCCGGTGGGCCAGCCAGAGGTTGCCGCCGACGAGCAGCGCCATGCCGGCGCCGACCACCAGGAACAGCAGCAGGCGGGTGGCGAGCACGCCGGTGAAGACCTGGGTGTAGCGGACCTCGTCGAACCACAGCCAGTCGGTCCAGGCGTTCACGCCCCACCCGAGGAGGGTGAACAAGATGAACACCCCGATCAGGACACCGATGGTGACGCGTCCGCGCCGGCTCATCCTCGGTAAGGGACTGCTACGCATGACCACTGTTGGCTCCGCACGCTCGATGTGATCGGCTCCGACCAGGCACCAAGAGTACGGGGTGTTCCTGAGCACGTCGGGTCAAGGTCACGTCACGATCCGCGCCGTGACCGCCGCCCGGCCCGCGTCAGCAGCGCGTCGGCTGTCCCCCGGCGCGCAGCGTCTCGAGTGCCGTCAATGCCTCACTCAGCGTGGCGACCTTCAGCAGCGGCAGGCCCGGCTGCGGGTTGCGGACCGCCTCCGCGCAGTTGTCGGCGGGCACCAGGAATGCCTTCGCGCCCGCGTCCTTGGCGCCGACCAGCTTCTGCGCGATGCCGCCGATCGGGCCGACGCGACCCTCGTCGTCGATGGTGCCGGTACCGGCGATGATCTTCCCGCCGGTGAGGTCGGCCGGCTCCAGCTTGTCGATGATGCCGAGCGAGAACATCAGTCCGGCGCTCGGCCCGCCGATGTCACCCAGATCGATCTTCAGGGTGAACGGGTGCGGCTGCTGCTGGTCGATCTCCACGCCGATGCGCGGCCGGCCGTCCTGCTCGCGGCTGGTCACCGTGGCCGTACCCGGGGTGCCGCCACGGGTGTAGCCGATCGTCAACGCGGTGCCCGCCGGCTTCGCCCGGATCAGCTCGGTGAGCTTCGCCGCGCTCGTCACCGGCACCCCGTCGACCGACGTGACCACGTCGTCGGGGCGCAGCACGTCGACCGACGGGCCGCCCGGCGTGACCGCCTTGACCAGCACCTTGATCGGGTAGCCCAGCTCGCGCAGCGCCGCCGTCTCGGCGCTGGTCTGCGAGTTCTGGAAGTCCTCCGCGTTGCGCTTCTCGACCTCCTCCTGCGACTCCCCCGGCGGGTAGACCAGCTCCCGTGGCACCACCGCCTCGTCCGAGGAGAACCATCCGGCAAGTGCCGACCGCAGCCGCACCGTCGGCTGGACACCGACTGTGGTGAGCCGGAGCTGACCGGCGGAGGTGGACGTCGCGCGGCCGGTCACCTGGATGACCTCCTTGCCGTCCTCGCTGCCCAGCGTGTTCACCGTCGGACCCGGGCCGAGCACCACGTACGGCAGCGGCACGCTCAGCACGCCGATGCTGAGCAGGGCGGTGAGCAGGGCACCGAGGAGGACGGTCACGCCGCGACGTCTCATGGGCCAGAGCGTACCGATCCGTCCCCTGCCATCCGGCGCGGTGACCGGCGGACTTCGCCCTCAGCGCAACGCCGAGTGGCACGACCTGCGGCAGGGCCCGCGTACCGTAGACGTCGTGCCTGATATTCCGTTCGGCTTCGCGCTCCCGGGTGGTCAACCACCAGACCCCAACGATCCCGCGGCGATGCAGCAGTTCATGTCGCAGTTGCAGCACCTGCTCTCGGCGCCGGGCAGCGGGCCGGTCAACTGGGACCTGGCCCGGCAGGTAGCCGCCAGCCAGCTCGCCGCCGCCGGCGACCCGGCGGTGTCGCCGTTCGAACGCAACGCGGTCGAGGAGGCGCTGCGCATCGCCGACCTGTGGCTGGAGCCGGCGACCTCGTGGCCCTCCGGCATCCGCACCTCGGTCGCCTGGAACCGCAACGAGTGGATCTTCAAGACGCTCGACGTGTGGCGCAAGCTCTGCGACCCGGTGGCCAGCCGGATGGTCGGCGCGATGGGCGACCTGGTGCCGCCGGAGGCCCGCGCCCAGCTCGGCCCGATGCAGTCGATGGTCGCCACGCTCGGCGGCGCCCTCTTCGGCGGCCAGCTCGGCCAGGCGCTCGGCTCGCTCGCCGCCGAGGTGCTCTCCGCCGGTGACATCGGCCTGCCGCTCGGCCCCGCCGGCACCGCCGCGCTCGTTCCCGCCAACATCAAGGTGTACGGCGAGGGCCTGGAGCTGCCCGAGGACGAGGTACGCCTCTACGTGGCCCTGCGCGAGGCCGCCCACCAGCGGCTGTTCCAGCACGTGCCGTGGCTGCGCGGGCACGTGCTGACCGCGGTGGAGAACTACGCCGCGGGCATCCGGGTCAACCGGGAGGCGATCGAGGAGGCGATGGGCCGGGTCGACCCGACCGACCCGGAGTCGATGCAGGCGATCGCGCTGGAGGGCATCTTCACGCCCGAGGACACGCCCGCCCAGAAGGCGTCGCTGGCCCGGCTGGAGACCGTACTCGCCCTGGTCGAGGGCTGGGTCTGCCACGTCGTCGACAGCGCCGCCGGTGACCGCCTCCCCAACGTGGTACGCCTCGGCGAGGCGTTCCGCCGCCGCCGTGCCGCGGGTGGCCCGGCCGAGCAGACGTTCGCCGCGCTGGTCGGCCTCGAACTACGGCCCCGCCGCCTGCGTGAGGCGACGGTGCTGTGGGCGGCGCTGACCGAGCACCGCGGCATCGCCGGGCGGGACGCGGTCTGGGGCCACCCGGACCTGCTGCCCTCCGACGACGACTTCGCCGCCCCGGAGGCGTTCGCCACGACGAGCACCGATCTCGACGACGAGCTGGCGAACTTCGACTTCTCCGCCCCCGGCGCCCCGGAGGAGAAGTCCCCCGGCGAGGACGACGACAAGCGCTGACGCGGCCTCTCACCGTCGATCTTGGAGTTGTGGCGCCCAGGATGTCCCGAATGCGGCTTCCGCAAGGTGCCACAACTCCAAGATCGGCGAATCGGCGGCCTCGTGGGTGCGGCGTGCGGAGGGGGCGTGGCGGGCGGGGTGTCAGACGGGGCGGCCGGACAGCAGGGCGCGCGTCGCCTCCCAGCCCTCGACGGCCGGATCGAGGGCGGCCAGGTCCGCGGGGCCGCGCATCCGGTGCCAGCCGGCGGTGACCGCCACGTCGCCCGGGCTCGGTGCCGCCCGCCGCACCTCGGCCGGCGCGGTCGCGTCCAGGTCCAGCGCCGGCAGCCACGCCGGTACGGGCAGTCGCGCCGCCACTCCCAGCAGCCCGGTTCCGTCCCCCTCGACCGGGGCCACCGCCACCGGCCGGGTGGTGAGCGGCCGGAGCAGCTTGCCGAGCGTCAGCCCGGGCACGTCCGGCGCGTCCGCCGCCACCACCGCGACCTGGCCCTCACCGGGCTTCGACGTGTGCCGTCCGGCTACCACCGCCGCGAACACCGCGTTCGGCGTCGGCTCGGGCACCTCGTACACCTGGGTGCCGGGCCAGACCACCGCGTCGGCCAGCCATCGGTCGCGGGCGGTGACCGCGACGGCGGTCTCGACCTCGTTCAGCGTGGCGAGCAGGTCGACCACGTCCTCGGCGAGCGCGGTACGCCATCGCGCCGGATCGACTCCGGGCGGCGTCCACGTCACCGGGCCGAGCAGCGCCACCACCACACGTCGCGACATTCGCCGACCTTAACCCCACCCGCCGGAGTCCGTTCACGATCATGAGGTTGGCGGTGACGAAGCGGACGAGACGCCGGGCCAACTTCATGATCGACCGCGGTGGGCGGTGGGCGGTGGTCAGGGGACGGCGGCGGTGGCTGCCACGCCCTCCAGGTAGCCGCGGGCACGCTCCGACCTGGGGTAGCGGGCGACCAGCGCCCAGAAGTCGGCGTTGTGGCTGGGCACGATGAGGTGCGCCAGCTCGTGCAGCAGCACGTAGTCGATCACCCAGTCGGGCATGTCCTGGACCCGGTGCGAGATCCGGATGGTGCGGTCGGCGGGCGTACAGGAGCCCCAGCGGCCGTTCTGGTTGGTCACCCAGCGGACGCTCGCAGGAGCGGCGGCCGACCCGTGTTCGGTCAGGTAGAGGTCGATCAGGCGGGTGGCGCGGGCGAGCAGTTCGGCGTCCGAGCGGGCCAGCCGGCCCTCCCGGGCGGCGAGCCGGGCGAGCATCCGGTCGACCCACTCGCTCTCCTCGGCCCGGGAGAACTGGTCCGGGATCAGCACGACGACGCGCTCACCGTCCCGGTACGCGGACACCGTGCGCCGCCGACGCTGGCTGCGCCGCACCTCGACGACGGGCTTCCGCGTCACGGCCATTACCGGTCCGCGCAGCCTCGGTTGACTGTCACGATGGAAAGCTAATGCGTACTGACCAGGACTCCGCAAGAGTCAACACGACGACACGCGCCCGGAAAGTGGCGGTTGATTGTCAGGAGTCCGGAAAAAATTCTTTGCGACGGTAGCTGACCATCACCTGACCGGCCCTGTTCACGTTAAGTGATCTACGACGAGTGACAGTCGGCGGGGCCACCCGAAGCGGATCTGGGTGCATTCATCCGGCGTGTCCGCGCGAAACTGACTTATCCGACGTTACTCGGCATGCACACTCTCGACGTCGACTTGCTCACAGAGTCGGCGCACAGCTGACATGGAACTGCCCGTACCTGGGTAGGGTCCGCCAACCACGGTCAGGTGACTGACCGCGGAGAACCCCCCGGCGCCGGTGCCACGCGTGGGCCGCCGCAGGGAGACCGCCGGGACACCTCCGGCGGACGAGACGAGGAGGCTACCGTGGCCGACCAGGCCCAGACCTACAACGGTTACTGCGTGAAGTGCAAGGAGAAGCGGGACTTCGAGGGGCACGTGGAGGTCTCGAAGACCGGCATGAACATGGCCAAGGGCAAGTGCCCGGTGTGCGGCACAACAGTGAACCGCATCCTGGGCAAGGCCAAGGTCTGACCCGTACGACAGACACCGGGGAGGGCGGCCGTCGGCCGTCCTCCCCGGTCGTGTAGCCGACAGAGTTACCGGCTAGTTGTGGAAAACCGGCGAGAACCTGTGGACAACGCTGGCCACGGCTCGCCGCACCTGTGGACAACGAGCGACGGAGCGCGCGGAGACGGTCACGATCAGTGGCGTGACCGACCCGACACCGCTCGTCCGTCCCGTCCTGCTCCCCGGCCTGACCCGGCTCTGGCGCGACCGGCACACGCTCCAGCTCGGCGAGCCGCCCGGCCGCGCGGTGCTGCTGGAGATGTCCTCGCCGGGGACGGCCCGCCTGCTCGACCTGCTCGACGGCACCCGCAGCGAACGCGCCGTGCTGGCCGAGGCGCGCGCCGCCCGGGTCCCGCCCGACGAGGCACGCGCCCTGTTCGACACGCTCCGGGACGCCGGGCTGGTGGTGCCGGCGCAGGCACTGCTCCCCCGTGACCTCGCCGGGACGACACGGGCCCGCCTGACCGCCGAGGCCACCGCGCTGGCGCTCGCGTCGCCCGACCTGCCCGGCACACCGGCCCGGCTACTGCGCCGCCGCCGCGACGCCCGGGTGCTGGTCACCGGCACCGGCCGACTCGGCGCCGCGGTCACCGTCGCGCTGGCGCAGGCCGGCGTCGGGCACGTCGTACCCGATCTGGCCGGCCCGGTCGGCGCCGGCGACCTGGTCGGGACCGGCCTGACCGCCGCGGAGCTGGGCCGGCCGCTGGCCCTCGCGGTACGCGCGGCGCTGGAGCGGTGCGCGCCCGGAACGGTCACCGTCCCGTCGCGGGCGGCCCGGCCGGACCTGGTGGTGCAGCTCGGCGTCGACCGTCCGGCCGAGCTGCTGGCCACCGGGTACGCCCGCCGGCGCCAGCCGCACCTGCTGCTCGACCTGCGCGGCGGCGTACCGGTGATCGGCCCGCTGGTCCGCCCGCCCGTCGGTCCCTGCCTGCGCTGCCTCGACCTGCACCGGGGCGACCGGGATCCGGACTGGCCCGCGCTGGCCGCCCAGCTCGCCGCCGACCGGGGCGAGCGGGCCTGCGCCGCCGCCACCCGGCTCGCCGCGGCGGCCTTCGCGACGGCCGAGGTGCTGGCCCAGCTCGACGGCGCCCAGCCGGAGACGCTCGGCGGCGCGGTGGAGATCCGCGGGCCGGGCCGGGTCCGCTACCGACGGTGGCCGCCGCACCCCTCCTGCGGTTGCTGCCGGCGTCGCCCGATCCGGTCGGCCCCGGCCACTACCCGCCGCACGGCAGCAGCGGAGGCCCCGCGTCGGTAACAATGGCCGGGTGACCGACATCCCGCGCCGGGCCGTGTCCCGCACCGCCAAACTCGCCGCTCTGCCGCTCGGGTTCGCCGGTCGAACCGTCCTCGGCATGGGCAAGCGGGTGACCGGCCTCGCGTCCGACGTCATCTCCGCCGAGATCCAGCAGCGCACCGCCGAGCAGTTGTTCAGCGTGCTCGGGCAGCTCAAGGGCGGGGCGATGAAGTTCGGCCAGGCCCTGTCGGTGTTCGAGGCGGCGTTGCCCGAGGAGGTCGCCGCGCCCTACCGGCAGGCGCTCACCAAGCTTCAGGAGGCCGCGCCGCCGCTGCCGGCGGCGACAGTGCACAAGGTGCTCGCCGAGCAGCTCGGCCCGGACTGGCGCGACCGGTTCGTCGAGTTCGACGACACGCCGGCCGCCGCGGCCAGCATCGGCCAGGTGCACCGGGCGGTCTGGCGCGATCCGGGGTACGAAGCGGAGGGGGGTCCCCGGCACCGGGACGTGGCCGTGAAAATCCAGTACCCGGGTGCCGGTGACGCCCTGCTCGCCGACCTCAAGCAGCTCTCCCGGCTGGGCGGCATGTTCCGGGCCATCCAGCCGGGGCTGGACGTCAAGCCGCTGCTGGCCGAGCTGCGCGAGCGCATCACCGAGGAGCTGGACTACGAGCTGGAGGCGGAGTCGCAGCGGGCGTTCGCGGCCGCGTACGCCGACGACCCGGACATCTTCATCCCGGAGGTGCTCGACGCCGCGCCGCGGGTGCTGATCACCGAGTGGGTGGAGGGCATCCCGCTGTCGCAGATCATCCGGGAGGGCACCGAGGAGCAGCGCAACGAGGCCGGCCGGCTGATGGCCGAACTGCACCTGTCCGCGCCGGAGCGGGCCGGTCTGCTGCACGCCGACCCGCACCCGGGCAACTTCCGGCTGCTCCCGGACGGCCGGCTCGGCGTGATCGACTTCGGGGCGGTGGCCCGGATGCCGCAGGGCACGCCCGAGCCGATCGGCCGGATCGCGGCGCTGGCGCTGCGCGAGGACGCCGACGGTGTGGTGGAGGGGCTGCGCGCCGAGGGCTTCGTCAGCCGTACCGAGTCGATCGACGCCCCGGCCGTGCTCGACTTCCTGCGTCCGATGCTGGAGCCGATCGCCGCCGACGAGTTCCGTTTCACCCGGGCGTGGCTGCGCGCCGAGGCGACCCGGCTGGCCAGCCCGCGCTCGCCCGCCTACCAGCTCAGCCGGCAGCTCAACCTGCCGCCGTCGTACCTGATGATCCACCGGGTCACGCTGGGGTCGATCGGGGTGCTCTGCCAGTTGGAGGCGAAGGCGTCCTACCGGTCGATCCTGGAACGCTGGCTGCCGGGCTTCGCGCCGGTGGCCTGAGCGCAGGCCGGCCGGCGAGCGGGCCGGCCACGAGCACGGCGAAGGGGCGGTGACCGACTAGGTCACCGCCCCTTCCTCACGATCGTTCTACAGAACGCCCAGGTCGCGGGCCGACTGGCTGCGACTCCGCATGGCGACGGTACGGGCGGAACGGGTTGCCTCAGTGCTCGTGGTGGTGCGACCGGCCTGAGGCCGGCGCATTCGAGCCCTGGACAACGCTTCGTGGAGTAGTTGCATCTCGAATCCGTTCGGCAGGTTCAGCATCAGGGTTTCTCTTTCAGGTCGGCCGGTGGAGGGACACCGGCATCGGTCGGTTTCGGAACGTAGGTGTGTCAGGCTGCCAGCCGGACGGAGTTCCGCGACTCGGACAGCCCGCTGGCCGCCAGTCGCGCCTCCGCCTCGACCCGGAGCTGCGCGTCACGGGCGAGGTCCTCCTTGCGCGGACGGCCACGGGGCCGCTTGCGCGGGACGACCGCGCCACGCTCGAAGATCTCGCCGCCCCAGACGCCCCAGGGCTCGGCTCGCTCCACCGCCCCGGCCAGGCACTCGACGCGCAGCGGGCAGTCCCCGCAGAGCGACTTGGCCAGCTCGAGCTCGGCGGGCGAGTCGGAGAACCACAGGTCGGGGTCGAACTTCCGGCAGGGCAGGTTCGCCTCCACGTCGACGCTCACGTCGAGGGGGGCCAACGCCAGACTCATCCTCCGGTCACCTCTCTCTCACTTCGATCTCGTGGATCGCATTCCGACGTACTTCGGCGGGACAAAAAACTGAGGCCGCGGATCCCGGTATGCGGGTTCCGCGGCCTCGAGGTGAGCCGGTGGTCTGATGGATCAGACCGGTCTACCTCGAGGTGGAACACCGCGGACATCCGTGCGCTTCTTGGCGCCATCGATGCCCTTGCCCGCGAAGCCACTGGTCCCCTCGACTCCGGCGATCGGCGCAACGGTCAGGTTCAGCTCGGCCTGAACCGGGACCTGGTGCACCTGCGGAGCCGACGGTCGAGCAGCGAGGGCCACCCGGACGGCCGACAGCGGAGCGACGGCAGACGGCATCGCCGCGAGACGCTCATAGTTGAAGATCTTCACTGGTGCCACCTCCCTACTCTCCTCGTGCCGACCGTGGACTCATCCCTCTTGAGCAGCCAGAACGGCGCCGCTCGCGAGGTGTGTCATGAGGCTATTCCTCGCCCTCGGGGGAGGGCAAACGATTTACGGCTAGTTTTCAGAAGTTTTCTGTGAGCAGACGTCGTCCACCGTGGCACCGGCCACCAGGGCGAGCACCGTATCCCCGTAAAGCCCGACTTTTCGGGGCCCGATCCCGGCGATCGCCACCAGTTCCTCGGTGCGGCCGGGCTTCCGCTCGGCCAGCGCGGTGAGCGTGGCGTCGGTGAAGACCACGTACGCCGGCACCTTCTGGGCGCCCGCCACCCGCTGCCGCCACTCGCGCAGCCGCTCGTACAGCTCCTCGTCGATGTCGGACGGGCAGGTCGGGCAGCGGCCCAGTTTGCGGTCCGCGCCGGCGAGCAGCGTGGCGCCGCAGATCCGGCAGGAGACCACCTGCGGCCGGCGCCGCTCGGCCCGCCGCGCCGGCCCGGCGCCGCCGGCCCGCTCACCGCCGCCGGAGCGGTCGAGCTGCGGCAGGAACCGCGACGGCCGCCGGGCCCGGCCACCCGGCGAGCGGGCCGTGGCGTACGACAGCCAGAGCCACTCCCGGGCCCGGGTGATCCCGACGTAGAGCAGCCGCCGTTCCTCCTCGACCTGCTCCATCGTCTTCGCGTACGTGGTGGGCAGCGTGCCCTCGGCCAGCCCGACCAGGAACACCGCGTCCCACTCCAGCCCCTTCGCCGAGTGCAGCGACGCGAGCGTCACGCCCTCGACTGTGGGCACGTGCTGCTGGGCGGCCCGCCGGGCGAGTTCCTCGGTGAACCCGGTCAGGCCCGGTTCCTCCTCGGCCTGCGCCGCGTACTCCTCGGCGAGCTGGACCAGCGCGGCGAGCGCCTCCCACCGCTCGCGGGCGGCGCCGCCCGGCGGGGGCGCGTCGGGCGCCCAGCCGACGGCGGTGAGCGCCTCGACCACGGCGGCCGGCAGCGGGGTCCCCGCGTCGGCCGACCGGGTGGCGGCGCGCAACGCGATCATCGCCTGGCGCACCTCGGGCCGTTCGAAGAACCGCTCCGCGCCCTGGAGCACGTACGGCACCCCGGCCTCGGAGAGCGCCTTCTCGTACGCCTCGGACTGCGCGTTGGTGCGGAACAGCACCGCGATCTCCCGGGCCGGGGTGCCGGCCGCGACGAGCGCCCGGCATCGGGCGGCGACCGCGTTCGCCTCGGCCGGCTCGTCGGTGAAGATCCGCAGGTCCGGTTCCGGGCCGGGCCGGCGCTGGCCGTGCAGCTCCAGCCGCAGCCGCGCCTCGGTGCCCCGGGCCTGCGAGATCACCGCGTTGGCGAGCCCGACCACCTGCGGGGTGGAGCGGTAGTCGCGGACCAGCCGGACCACTGTCGCGCCCCGGTGCAGGCGGGGGAAGTCGACCAGGTACGACGAGGTGGCGCCGGTGAACGAGTAGATCGTCTGGCTGGCGTCGCCGACCACAGTCAGGTCGTCCCGGCCGCCCAGCCACGCCTCCAGCAGCCGCTGCTGGAGCGGGTTGACGTCCTGGTACTCGTCGACCACGAAGTGCCGGTACTGGTTGCGCACCTGCTCGGCGACGTCCGGGTGCTCCTCGATGCCCCAGACGGCGGCGCGCAGCATGTCCTCGAAGTCGATCACCCCGTTGCCGCGCTTGAGCCGCTCGTACGCGTCGAACACGTCCGCCACCCGGGCCGGCTCGTACGGCGTCTCGCGCAGCGCCTTGGCCGCGGCGACCACGTATTCCCCGGGCTCGACAAGCGACGACTTGGCCCACTCGATCTCGGCGGACAGGTCCCGCGCGGCGGCCCGGTCGGCGCGCAGGCCGACCTTGGCGGCGGCGAGCGTGACCACCCGCACCTTGCTGTCCAGCAGCTCCGGCATGGCCCGCCCGGCCAGCAGCCGGGGCGCGAAGTAGCGGACCTGCCGCAGCGCCGCGGCGTGGAAGGTGCGCGCCTGCACCCCCTGCACCCCGAGCACGCCGAGCCGGCTGCGCATCTCGGCGGCGGCACGGGCGGTGAACGTGACCGCCAGCACGTGCCGGCCGGCGATGTCGCCGGTCAGCGCCCGGTACGCGATCCGCGAGGTCACCGCCCGGGTCTTGCCGGTGCCGGCGCCGGCCAGGATGCAGACCGGGCCGGCCGGGGCGGTCACCGCTGAGCGCTGCTCCGGATCCAGCCCGGCCAGCACCCGTTCCGCCGCTGAGTGAACGCCCACAGCAGGGAATCATCCCAGCATCGTGTGACGTTGCAGCGGTTAGCCTGGCCTGATCGGACCGGGCGCGAGTCACCCCTTGGAGGATCAGACCATGCTGACGATGTATTCCACCCCGTGGTGCGGCTACTGCCACCGGCTGAAGTCGCAGCTCGACCGGGAGGGCATCGCGTACGAGGTGGTCGACATCGAGCAGGACCCGGCGGCCGCGGACTTCGTGATGAGCGTCAACGGCGGCAACCAGACCGTCCCGACGCTGCGCTTCGCCGACGGCAGCGCCCTGACCAACCCCTCGATCACCCAGGTCAAGCAGCACCTCGCGGCGCTGCCCGGCTGATCTCCCGCGACACCACGAGCGGCCGTACCCGATCCGGGTGCGGCCGTTCGCCGTCGGTCAGGAGCCTCCGCGGCTGAGCACCCCGTCGTCGGCCGGCCGGCGTGGTGACGGGATCCGTACCGGCACGGCGACCGGCGCGGTCAGTCCGCGGCCCCGCCACAGGTAGAGGCCGGCTGCCGTGGTGACGGCACCGACGAGGGCGAACAGCAGCCGGTAGTCGAACACGCCGACGAGCAGCGCGCCGGTGCCGATGGAGAGCGCCTGCGGCCCGCTGACCAGGGCCTCGGACGCGGCGGTGACCCGGCCGAGCAGCCGCGGCGGCGTCCGCCGCTGGATCAGCGTGTTCAACCCCACCATGGTCAGCGGCAGCGACAGGCCGGCCAGCAGCAGCGCCACCACCCCGAGCCACAACCGGGGGTACGCCAGCGCCAGCGCGGCCGGTCCGAAGAACGTCACGCCCGCCGCGAGCGCGCCGACCTCGCCGAACCGGCGGACCACTGCGGCCGAGAACAGGCCGCCGACCAGCCCGCCGACGCCCTGCACCATGACCAGCACGCCGACGAACGCGGCGTCGCGGTGCAGGCCCAGATCGACGTACGCGAAGATCAGCGACTCGGTGAAACCCATCACCAGCGAGCCCAGCCCGTACCCGAGCAGCGCCCGGCGCAGCGCCGGTTCGCCGGTCAGGTGGCGCAGCCCCGCACCCAGTTCGGACGGCCCGCGCCGATCGGGCCGTGCCGGCGTGCCCTCCTCCACGCGCAGCCGCGCGACCACCGCCGCCGCGGTGACGAAGCCGGTCATGGCGAGCAGGACCAGCAGCCAGCCGCCCACGGCGGCGTACACGCCCGCCCCGGCCAGCGGCCCGATCAGCCGCAGGCCCTGCCGAACGGTCTGGAGCAGCCCGTTCGCGTCGGCGAGCAGGTCGGGCGGAACCAGGTGCCGGATCAGTCCGTTGAGTACGGCGGTGAGCGTGATGTACGACAGCCCGTAGAGCGCGGCGACCACGTAGATCACCCAGACGTCGGACCTGTCCCGGACCATGAGCAGCGGGCCGAGCAGCACTGCCGCGACCAGGTTGGCGGCGATGAAGAACTGCCGCCTGCGGTAGCGGTCGACCACCCAGCCGACCAGCGGGGCGAGCGCCATCGGCGCGATGACCGCGAAGATGGTCGCCCCGGCCATGCTGTCCGAGCCGGTCAGGTCCTTGACCCAGACGGCCAGGGCGAGCAGCAGGACCGACTCCGCCGCCATGCTCGCGACGAGCGCGGCGAACAGGAGACGGAAGTCGGGGCGGCGCAGGACGGTGCGCATCAGGTCCCTCCACGGTCCTCTTTTTGTCTCGTGACACGCCCGTGCCGGAGCCTCCGACGCCGGTCGCGCCGTCCATACTGACCGTGGGGGGCGAATTTCATACAGTTACCGTCGCGTCAAGCGACGGTCGACGGGAAAGAGGACGCCGTGCCTCCTGCCGCACCAGGCCCGATTCTGCGCCGTCGTCGCCTCGGCATCGAGCTGCGTCGGCTCCGCGAACAGGCCGGTCTGACCGGTGACCAGGTCATCGAGCGGATCGGCTGGGCATCCGCATCCAAGTTGTCCCGTCTGGAGAACGGCCGCAGCCGCCCCGACCCGGACGACGTGGACGTGTTGCTGACGCTCTACGGCGCCGACGAGGAGCAGCGCGCGGAGCTGACCGGGATCACCCACGAGGCCGGCGACATGCGCGGCTGGCTGCGCAACTTCCCGGTGATGACCCAGCAGCAGCGCGCCTTCGCCGAGCTGGAGGCGGGTTGCGCGGAGATCTCCGAGTACAACCCGGTGCTGGTGCCGGGGCTGCTGCAGACGCCCGGGTACGCCCGGCACCGGATCATGTCCGCCGCGCAGGTCGCCGCCGAGGCCGGCGACCCGGAGACAGAGGATCCCGAGACCGAGGTACGCGCGCGGCAGGCCCGCCAGTCGCTGCTGACCCGCTCCCCCGACGTTCCCCGCTACACGGCGGTGCTGGAGGAGGCGGCGCTCGGCCGCCGGGCCGGGCCGCCGGAGGTGCTGCACGAACAGCTCGTCCACCTGTGCGAGATGGCGCTGCTGCCGAACGTGACGCTGCGTCTGCTGCTGCGGGACACCCGGGTCGGTGACTGGTACCTTCCGCCGACCGCGTTCTCGGTCTACCGGTTCGCCGATCCCCTCGATCCGGAGACACTCGCCATCGAAGGTGGGTTCACCGACGTCATGTCGACCGAGGCAAACACCCTAAATCGCTATAAAGTGGTGTTCGAGTGGCTATGCTCGTCGGCACTCTCCGCATCGGACACCCTCTCCTGGTTGATCGAGGCGACGGGACGGCTGACCGGCACGGCAGTCGAGTCCACGGTGGCGTACGGGCCGGCAACGGCGCCGGCCCAGCGTCGCCGGGACTCGGGGCGCCTCACCACGGAACGGTGATCCGGCACGGACACCGCCCGCGCTCCGGCGTCGCTCGGTCCCATCGGAGCACCTCACCAGGAGCAAGCACCATGAACGAGATCCACACCAGCACGACCGCCCGCTCGGGACGGCTCGCCGGCGCCGCCTGGCGCAAGAGCACCCGCAGCCAGACCTCCAACTGCGTGGAGGTCGCACCGCTCGGCTCCGGGCCGGGCACCGTGGCGCTGCGGGACAGCAAGGACCCGAGCGGACCGGTCCTGCTGTTCGACCGGGCCGGTTGGCTCGGCTTCCTCGCCGGCACGAAGAGCGGTCAGTTCGATCTGGACTGATCCGGCGAACCACGGGGGGCCGTCGGCGCGAGCCGGCGGCCCCTCGCGCGTCCATCCCCGACAACGGTGCTGACCTGGGATCCCCCGATCGGTCGAGCTGGCGCGTTCCCCTTGCCGGGCGGACACATCGGCGTAACATGACGCGGGAGTGACGTGGAAGTTCCAGCGTGTAACCGCCGATTGTCCGGGGGACACCATGCGGTTCCTGATCGTCCGCACCGAGATCCGCACCGCCGCCGACGCCGACATCGCCGCCGCCTGGGCCGGCGGAGGCCGCCTGCGGGACGAGACGTGCACGCCCGAACCCCGCCGCCAGGTCGTCCACGCCGAGGACCGGGACGCCGCACTCCTGCTCGCCCGCGCACTGTCCGCCGTCGGTGCGGTACGCGCGGGCCGGCACCGGGTCAAGGTGCTGCCGATCGCGGAACCCACCCCCGGGCACCCGTACCGCTGGGACGGTGGATGACCGGACGCTGACGTCCGTCGTGGCCGGACCGGCCTCCCCCGCCGTTTTCCCGCCTCACCCGGCCTCGACGGCACGTGTTCCCGGCCCGCGACCGTCGCGGCAACGACGGTCCGGGTCGGGGCCGCGTCCCCGCCCCAGGCCCACCCGGCCCGAGTCCGCCCGGCCTCGCCAGTTCGGGGAGGTGGCTGCATCCCACCGCCCCCGACCACGCCACTTCCCCGAACTGGCGCCACCCACCAGCCCGAAACACCCCAACCCGACGGGCGGGCGGGCGGAACCAGTGCGGGTCAGCAGTGGCCGTCGAGCCAGCGGTGCACCAGGAACAACGCGATCGACGACGGCGGCGGCAGGACCAGCCGGTCTCCCCCGCCCACCGGCACCGGCTCGCCCGCCAGCGCCGCGCCGATCTCCCGGCGGGTGAACCAGCGCGCGTGCGCGATCTCGGCCAGGTCGACCCGGATCGGCGCGTCCGCGTCGGCGCGGGCCAGGAAGCCGAGCATCAGCGAGCCGGGGAACGGCCAGGACTGGCTGCCCACGTACACGATCTCCTCGACCGGGACGCCCACCTCCTCGCGGACCTCGCGCAGCACGGCGGCCTCGGCCGACTCGCCGGGCTCGACGTATCCGGCCAGGCAGGAGTAGCGGCGCTGTCCCGGGGTGCGCGGCCAGGCCGCGTTGTTGCCGAGCAGGCAGCGGCCGTCCGGGCCGTCCATCCCGTCGTGCACCAGCACGATCATGGCCGGATCGGTACGCGGCCAGACCCGGCCGCCGTCCGGGTCGATCCGCGACCAGCCGGCCTCGTCGGCGCTCGTCGCCTTGCCGGTCGTCGACGAGTAGCCGTGCCGCAGGTGCCAGTTGAGCAGCGCCAGCGCGGTGGTGAACAGGCCCGCGTCCCGGTCGGTCATCAGGTGACCGACCTCGCGCAGGTGGGCCGGACGGGTGTCCGGCAGCGCCGGCAGCGGCCCGTCCACCGCGAACACCGGCACACCGTCCGGCTCGACGCCGAGGAACATCGGCACCGACCGGGGCACCTCGGGCAGCTCACCGGGGCCGACCAGGACCAGCTCCGGCGGGGTAGACGCGCCCCGGACCAGCGCCCGCCCCTCGGCGGCGGAGTCGAGCACCAGCACCCTTGCCCGTTCCCACGCCTCGGTCAGCCAGGCCGGATCGCCACGCCGGTGCGCGGCCCGGTCGAGCGTCGACCGGGCCAGCGGCGGGGCGGGTTCGCCGCTCATGCCGATTCCGTACGCACCGGTGTCAGCGCGGCGAGCGACTCGGCCACCCGCGCCGCGTCGCCGAGCACGACGGTGACCGCGCGCGCCGGGGCCAGGTAGCGGGCGGCCACCTCGGCCACGTCGTCCACTGTCGTGGCGGCCAGCCGGGCGGCGTACTCGGCGAGGAAGTCCAGCCGCAGCCCGTTGCCGGCGTACGCGCTGGTCAGCGACGCGAGACCGGCCTGGGTGGACATGCCGAGCTGAAGGGTGCCGAGCGCGTACTGACGGGCCTGCTCCAGCTCGTCGGTCTTCGGCGGCACCGTCGCCAGGCGGCCCAGCTCGTAGGTCGTCTCCACCAGCGCCGCCGCTGTCACCTCGGTGGCCACCTCGGCGCCGGCGACGAGCAGCGAACCGGCCACCGAGTGCTCGACGAGCGAGTGCGGCCCGTACGTGTAGCCCTTGTCCTCCCGGATGTTCTCCACCCAGCGGGAGGAGAAGTAGCCGCCGAAGATCAGGTTGGCGAGCTGCAACGCGGCGTGGTCCGGGTGGGTGCGGGGCACCGCCGGCAGCGCGAGGCGTACCGAGGACTGCACCGAGCCGGGCCGGTCGACCAGCAGCAACGGCCCGGGTTCCAGCGGCGGCGCCGGGGGCAGCTCGGCGACGTGTCCGTCACCGCGCCACCCGGCGAGCGCCTTCTCGGCCGCGTCCAGCGCCCGCTCCGGGGCCACGTCGCCGACGAGCACCAGCACCGCGCCGGCCGGATGCACCCGCTCGGCGTGCAGCCGGCGCAACGCGGCCGGGCGGACCGCCCGGACCTGGTCCGGGTCGGGCGTCTGCTCCGCGTACGGGTGCCGGCCGTACACCCGCTTGAGCAGCGCGGTGCGGGCCAGGTGCGACGGCTGGCTCTGGGCGACCTGGATGCGGTCGACCAGGCGGTCCCGCTCGGTCTCCACCCAGTCGGCCGGGTAGGTGGCGCCGGTGAGCACCTCGGCGAGCAGTTCCAGCATCCGGTCCAGGCCGGTGACCAGGCCCGCGCCGGAGAGCATCAGCCGGTCCGGGTCGAGGCCGGCGGTCAGTCCGCCGCCGACCTTCTGCAACTCGGCCGCCAGCTCGGTGGCGCTGTGCGCCTCGGTGCCGGAGAGCATGGTCTGCGCCAGCATCGCGCCGCGGGCCAGGTGGGTGCGCCCGAACGGCATCCACAGTCGCAGCTCGACCAGCGGTACGGAGGATCGGCGTACCGCGATCACGGTGAGGCCGTTGGCAAGCGTGCGCTCGGCCTGCTTGGGCACCTTGAGGCGGCGGTTCGGACCGAGTGCCGGCAGCGGCCGGACGGTGGTGGCGGTGGTCGTACCCGTGCTCATCGAGCACCTCCCGCGATGACCTCGACTGCCGCGCGGCGCTCGGGCCGCAGGGTGGCGGCGGCGGCGCGGACCTGCTCCTCGGTCACCTCGCCGACCAGCCGGGGCAGGTCGTTGAGCAGGCCGGGTTCGCCGCGTTGCTGTTCCAGCACCGCCATCCGCAACGCGCGGCCGAGCACCGCGTCCGTGTCGCGCAGCAGGTGGGTGGCCATCCGGGCCTGGGTACGCGCCAGCTCCCCCTCGGTCAGCCCGCCGGTCGCCAGCCGGTCCAGTTCCTCGTCGATGGTGCGCAGCACCTTGTCCACGTCACCGCCGGGCGGCAGGTGCGCCTGGAGCAGCAGCGCGGTGGGGTCGCGGACGTCGAACGGGTCGCCCATGAAGCCGAGGTACCCGCCGAGGCTGGTGACCGACCGGTCGCGCTGCACCAGCCGCTCGACCAGCCGGGAGGCGTCGCCGTCGGTGAGCACCTCGGCCAGCACCACGTACGGCAGATAACCGGCGAAGTCGCTGACCGGGTCGGGCACCCGCCACGCGCCGGCCACCGCCGGGAGCGGGGCCAGCGCGTCGGTGTACGTGCTGCGTCGCTCGGTGGTCAGGTCGGGCTCGGCGAAGTCGGGCCGCTGCGGGGCGGGCCGGGCCGGCACGTCCCCGAAGTGCCGCTCGATCAGCGTGGTCGCCTCGGCCACGTCGATGTCGCCGCTGACCGCGAGTACGGCGTTGCCGCTGGCGTAGTAGCGGCGGAAGAAGTCGGCGGCGTCGGCCACTGTCGCCGACTCCAGGTCGACGAAGGAGCCGTAGCCGTCGTGCGCGTTGGGGAAGGTGTCGAACATCACCGGGGGCAGCGTCAGCCAGGGGAACCCGCCGTACGGCCGGTTCAGCACGTTGACCCGGATCTCCTCCTTGACCACGTCGACCTGGTTGCGCAGGTTCTCCTCGGTCAGCCGGGGGCCGCGCATCCGGTCGGCCTCCAGGAACAGCGCCCGTTCCAGGGCGTTCGCGGGAAGCGTCTCGAAATAGTCGGTGTAGTCCAGGTGGGTGGAGCCGTTGAACGTCCCGCCCGCGCCCTGGACGTGCCGGAAGTGGGCCAGCTTCTCCAGGTTCTCCGAGCCCTGAAACATCAGGTGCTCGAAGAGGTGGGCGAACCCGGTGCGTCCCTCGGGCTCGGAGCGGATGCCGACGTCGTAGACCACCGCTACCCCGATGACCGGGGCACTGCGGTCCGGCGTGAGCACCACGCGCAGGCCGTTGTCGAGGGTGAACCGTTCGACTGGGTACTTCGTCGCTGGGATCTTCGCTCTCCGCGTCGGCACGAGATCGACACTAGCGCCTCGGCACCGGCTCTATCGCCGGTGTGCCCTGGCCGAACGGTGGACTGTTGCGGGACGGGTCTTGACGCCGACGGCCGCTTGCCCCACTCTTCCTACCAACTAAATAGGAATACTGCGGATTGGACATTCGATGAGAGGGCTTCCCCTGCGCCGCCTGGTCACCCTGGCGACCCTGGCCGCGGTCGGCGCGGCCACGCTCGGCACCACCGCCGCCTGCGGCGAGGACAGCGACGCCGCCGCCGGGTCCGGCCCGGTGACGCTGCGCCTGGGCTACTTCCCCAACATCACGCACGCCCCGGCCGTGGTCGGCGTGGAGAAGGGGATCTTCGCCGAGAAGCTCGGCAGCGACGTCGAGCTGGACACCAAGACGTTCAACGCCGGCCCGGCCGCCATCGAGGCCGTCTTCTCCGGCGCGCTCGACGCCACGTACATCGGCCCGAACCCGACGGTGAACGCCTTCTCCAAGTCCAAGGGCGAGGCGGTCCGGGTCATCTCCGGCGCCGCGTCCGGCGGCGTCGCGCTCGTGGTCAAGCCCGGCATCACCTCGGTGGAGCAGCTGCGCGGCAAGAAGATCGCCACCCCGCAGCTCGGCAACACCCAGGACGTGGCGCTGCGCTTCTGGCTCAAGGAGAAGGGCCTGGAGACCACCAAGGAGGGCGGCGGCGACGTCAAGATCGTGCCGCAGGAGAACGCGCAGACGGTCGAGACGTTCGGCAGCGGCGCCATCGACGGCGCCTGGGTGCCCGAGCCGTTCGTCTCCCGGCTGGTCAACGCCGGCGGCAAGGTGCTCGTTGACGAGCGCGACCTGTGGCCGGACAAGAAGTTCGTCATCACCAACCTGCTGGTCAGCACCAAGTTCCTCAAGGCGCACCCGGACGTGGTGAAGAAGCTGGTCGAGGGCCAGGTCGCGGCGAACGAGTTCGTCAACACCAGGCCGGACGAGGCACAGCAGGCCATCTCCGACCACATCGGCAAGATCACCGGCAAGCCGCTGGACCTCAAGCTGATCAAGCAGGCCTGGCCGACGCTGGAGTTCACGAACGACCCGATCCCGTCGTCGCTGAAGACCGGTCTGGACCACGCGGTCGCGGTCGGGCTGACCCAGCCGGTCGACCTGAACGGCCTCTACGACCTGAAGTACCTCAACGAGGTGCTCAAGACGCAGGGCAAGCCCGAGGTCAGCCAGCCGTGACGACGACCGGCACGACCCCGCGCAGCGCGACCGGCTCGGTCGCGCTGCGCGGCGTGACGAAGGTGTACGGCCAGGGCGAGCAGGCGGTCCTGGCGCTGGACGGGCTGTCGCTCGATGTCGCCCCGGGTGAGTTCGTCTGCATGGTCGGCGCGTCCGGCTGCGGCAAGAGCACACTGCTCAACCTGGTCGCCGGGCTGGACCGGGCCAGCGGCGGCACGATCGAACTGGGCGAGGGCGTCAACCCGGGACTCATGTTCCAGGAGCCGGCGCTGTTCCCCTGGCTGACCGTCGAGGGCAACGTCGAGGTGCCGCTGAAGCTGCGCGGGCTCCCCCGTGACCAGCGCAAGGAGCGGGTGGCCGAGCTGCTGCGCACGGTCCACCTGTCCGAGTTCGGCCGTAAGCGGCCGCACCAGCTCTCCGGCGGCATGCGGCAGCGGGTCGCGCTGGCCCGCACGCTCGCGCTGGAGACGCCGGTGCTGCTGATGGACGAGCCGTTCGGCGCGCTGGACGCGATGACCCGCGACATCCTGCACGACGAGCTGGAGCGGATCTGGACCGAGCGCAAGCTCACCGTCCTGTTCGTCACGCACAACGTCCGCGAGGCGGCCCGGCTCGCCGACCGCATCGTGCTGCTCTCCAGCCGGCCCGGCCGGATCATCTACTCCACCGAGGTCGCCGTGCCGCGCCCCCGGCGGATCGACTCGCCGGAGGTCTCGGCCATCGCCGCCGAGGTCACCGACCGGCTGCGCAAGGAGGTGGGCCGGCATGGCCAGTGACACCCTCGCCGGGTCGGCGCGTACCGACGCGGAGATCTCCGGACTCGACGCCCTGGAGATCGCCGGCCGGGAGAAGGGCCCGTCCCGGGTACGCCGCCTGTGGTCGGCCACCTGGCCCAAGTTCGCCGCGCTCGCGCTGGCCGTCGCCATCTGGCAGGCGGTGGTCTGGTCCGGGTGGAAGGAACCGTGGGCGCTGCCCGGCCCGGCGGTGGTCTTCGGCGACCTCGGGGACTACCTGCTCAGCTCGGCGCTGTGGGAGGGCCTTGCGACCACCGCCCGGCGCGCGGCGGTCGGGTTCGCCGCCGCGGTCGCGGTCGGCCTGCTGCTCGGCCTGGGCGTGGCCCGGGTCAAGGTGCTCCGGGCCGCGCTCGGCTCGATGATCACCGCGTTGCAGACCATGCCGTCGATCGCCTGGTTCCCGCTGGCCATCCTGCTGTTCCAGCTCAGCGAGCAGGCGATCTTCTTCGTGGTGGTGCTCGGCGCCGCGCCGTCGGTCGCCAACGGCGTCATCCACGGCGTGGACTACGTGCCGCCGCTGCTGGTCCGCGCCGGCCGCAACCTCGGCGCCCGGGGGCTCAACCTCTACCGGTACGTGATCGCGCCGGCCGCGCTGCCCGCCATCGTGGCCGGGCTCAAGCAGGGCTGGGCGTTCGCCTGGCGCAGCCTGATGGCCGGTGAGCTGCTGGTGGTCATCGCCACCCGCACCTCGATCGGCGCGCAGCTCACGTACGCACGCGAGCTGAGCGAGGCGCCACGCCTGATGGCCATCATGATCGTCATCCTGGTGGTGGGCCTGCTCGTGGACACCGCGTTCGGGGCCGCCGACAAGGCGATCCGCCGCCGCTGGGGCGTGCTGGACCAGGCCGGCAACTGACGTCGTGTACATCTCCGCGCGCGCCGACTACGCGCTCCGGGCCATGCTCGCCGTCGCCGACGCCGCCGTCACCAGCGGCGACCCGGCGGCCGGCGGCGGCGAGCTGGTCAAGGCAGCGAGCCTGGCCGAGAGCCAGGACATCCCGCTCAGCTTCCTCCAGGGGATCCTGCTCGACCTGCGGCGGGCCGGGCTGCTGCACAGCCACCGCGGCACCGAGGGCGGGTATGCGCTCACCCGCCCACCGGACGAGATCAGCGTCGGTGACGTGCTGCGCGCTGTCGGTGGCGCGATCACCAGCGTCCGGGGCATCCCCGCCGACCGGGCCGGCTACCACGGCGTGGCCACCGGCCTGCGGGACGTGTGGCTGGCGGTGGACGGCGCGATCGCCCTGGTCGTGGACCGGACCACACTCACCGACCTGCTGAGCGACCGGGCCACGGCACCCTGACGCGCGTCCGGTCACGACGTCGGCGGCCGTACCTGCCCGTCGCGGACCATGCGGATCTCGCATACGCCGTCCTGGACCTGCGTCGTACCGTCGGCTTCGAAGCCGTGCCGGCGGTAGAACGCCTGGGCACGAGGGTTGGGATCGGCGACCCACAGCGCCGCCGGCTCCGCCGGGTCGAGGACGGCCCGCAACAACGCCGGCCCGGCGCCGGTGCCGTGATCGGCCGCGTGCACGTAGAGGACGTACAGCTGGCGCGCCCACGCCGCCTCGGCATCGAGCGGCGGGCCCGACATCGCGATCCCGACCAGTTCGCCTCCCCGCTCGGCCACCGCCGCCCGGTTCTCCCGATAGCGCTCGTCGGTCAACGCGGCGGTCCAGAACCGCTCCCGAAAGGCCGGGAGGTCCGGGTCGTCGAGCACCGTGTCCGGCATGAGCCCGCGGTACGTCTCCTGCCAGCACCGGACATGCACGCGTGCCATATGGGCGGCGTCCTCGGCCCGGGCCTTGCGAACGGTCACCGACGGGTCCACCGCCGCATCGTAGGCGGCCGGCCGTTCCGGCATCGCCCCTTTTCGGGGCGTCTACTGAGTGTGCGGGGCGCTCATCCCGGGGGTGAAGCTGCGGGCGGCGCCGCGATCCGGCGAGCCGCCGTCGGCGGGCTGCCAGGGCCCGAACGCGGCCACCGCGGCGAGCGCCAGGCCGGCCCCCGCCACCGCGAGCACCAGCACCACTTCCCGCGCTCCGCCCGATCCGGCTTCCCCCGCCATGAACCGCTCCCTCCGCGTCCGGCCGACCCCCCGACCGGTCCCCCGCGCAGCAGCATCACCGCCGGGGTCCGGTCGCGCAGTCGGGCAGCCGACCGAACATCGACTGATTCCCGACTCAGGAGCGAACGCTCCGCCCGTCCGGAGACGAGCCGGTCACGCGCGGGCCGCGGTCAGCGGCGGCGCGGGCGCCGGCGAGGACGGGTTCCCGGGGCGGGGTGCGCGGCGGCGGGCGCGGTGATGGTCACCGGCACGCCGGACGGCTCCCGGGCGCCGGTGAGCCGGCTCAGCTCGCCGTCGCCGGCGCGTACCCGCGTGGTCTTGGGGTTGATGCCCGCGGTGCTCATCAGCCGGGCCACGTCGCGGCGCTGGTCCGGCAGGACGAGCGTCACCACGGTGCCCGACTCGCCGGCCCGCGCGGTCCGGCCGCCCCGGTGCAGGTAGTCCTTGGCCTCGGTGGGCGGGTCGGCGTTGACGACCAGGTCCAGCCCGTCGACGTGGATGCCACGGGCCGCCACGTCGGTCGCCACCAGCGCGGTGACCTGGCCGGTGCGGAACTGCTCCAGGATGCGGGTGCGCTGCGGCTGCGACTTGCCGCCGTGCAGCGCCGCCGCGCGTACGCCCTTGGCGAGCAACTGGCGGGCCACCCGGTCGGCGCGGTGCTTGGTGGCGATGAACACGATCGTGCGGCCCTCGCGGGCGGCGATGTGCGCCAGCGCGGCCGGCTTGTCCTCCGCCTCCAGGTGAAGCACGTGGTGCGTCATCGCGGTGACGGTGGCGGTGCCCGGGTCGACGGAGTGCGTCACCGGGTCGGTCAGGAAGCGGCGGACCAGCCGGTCCACGCCGCGGTCCAGGGTGGCCGAGAACAGCATCCGCTGCCCGCCCGGCGCGACCTGCTCCAGCAGCTTCGTCACCTGTGGCAGGAAGCCCATGTCGGCCATCTGGTCGGCCTCGTCCAGCACGGTGATGGCCACCTGGTCGAGCCGCGCGTCCCCCCTGTCGATCAGGTCGTGCAGCCGGCCCGGCGTGGCCACCAGCACCTCGGCGCCGGCGCGCAGCGCGGCCGCCTGGCGGCCCAGCGAGAGCCCGCCGACCACTGTGGCGCAGCGCAGGCCGAGCGTGGCGGCGTACGGTGCGAGCGCGTCGGTCACCTGCGCGGCCAGTTCCCGGGTCGGTACGAGCACCAGCGCGAGCGGGCGGCCCGGGCAGGCCCGGCGACCGGCCGTACGGTGCAGCAGCGGCAACCCGAACGCGAGCGTCTTGCCGGAGCCGGTCCGGCCCCGGCCGAGCACGTCGCGACCGGCCAGCGAGTCCGGGATCGTGGCCGCCTGGATCGGGAACGGCGCGGAGATGCCCTGCGCGGCCAGCTCGGAGATGAGCGCCGGAGCCAGGCCGGTGGCGGCGAACGTGGGCAGGGTCGTGGTCATGCGGAAAGCCTTCCTCGACGCGGCACGTGTCGAGGAAGGGCGCCGGAAGACGGCGCGTCACCGGCGTAACCGGTGGTCACAAGCACGAACCGAAGGGACGGGCCGGCCCGGCAGAGGCGGGCCGGCCCGTGCACCGCGCCCGAGAGGGCGCGGTGGTGGTGCCGGTTGATCCGAAGATCAGAGCGGGCGGATGTTCTCCGCCTGCGGGCCCTTCTGGCCCTGGGTCACCTCGAACTCGACCCGCTGGTTCTCGTCCAGGCTCCGGTAGCCGGAGGTCTGGATCGCCGAGAAGTGGGCGAAGACGTCGGCGCCGCCGTCGTCCGGGGTGATGAAGCCGAAGCCCTTGTCAGCGTTGAACCACTTGACGGTGCCAATTGCCATGTGTTTCGTCTCCTTGACGGAACGGTCGGCCCGCACGTGTTGCGGGCCGGAGAGGAGCACCCCGCGCGTGGAATACGCGGCGTGCCTGTCGCTGCTGGTCGCCCCGCCCGGAGAACTCCGGACACAACAAAGAGCGCCTGGGGCCACAATCCGCCAGGCGCACACAGAGTCTCTGGAAACCAAAACTGCAACCCGGCCAACGTATCACGGATTCGTGCGCTGCGGGAGATCCCCCGGGATTTCCGGCACGGCGGCCACCAGACCGGCCAGTCCCTCCGCGTCGAGCAGGTCGGCCGGGCGGACGGTGGCGGAGTCCCGCACGTAGTGGAACGCGGCGCCCACCCGCTCCACCGGCACCCCGGCCAGCTCCGCCCAGGCCAGCCGGTAGACCGCCAGCTGCACCGCCGCCGCGTCGGCCTCCCGGCCGGACGGCTGCCGCCCGGTCTTCCAGTCGACCACGTCGTAGCGCCCGCCCGGGCGGGCGAACACGGCGTCCATCCGGCCCCGGACCACGACGCCGGCGACGACGGTGGCGAACGGCACCTCCACCTCCACCGGCACCCGGTCGGCCCACTCGCTGGCGAGGAAGCGCTCCTGCAACTCGACCAGCGCCTCGTCCGGGGCCGCGTCCTCGTCCGCCGCGCCGGGCAGCTCGTCCACGTCGAGCAGCCGATCCGCGCCGAAGCGCTGCTCCAGCCAGGCGTGGAACGCGGTACCGCGCCGGGCGTACGGGTTCGGCTCGGTGGGCATCGGTCGGCGCAGCGTCCGGGCCAGCGCCTCCGGGTCGCGGCGCAGCGCCACGAGCTGGGTCACCGACATCTGGCCGGGTAGTTCGACCTCGACCGCCTCGGCCTGCCGGGCCAGCTCCGCCCGCTCGGCGAGCAGCAGATCGGCCTCACGCCGCCAGCGGGCCACCTCGGCGTCCTCCGCCGCTCCCGTGGTGGCGAGCACTGCCGCCTCGCGGCGGGCCGTCTCCGGGTCGGCCAGGTGCCGGCGGACCAGCGCCGCCGCCTCGGTCAGCGCCGGCCGGCGGGCGCCCAGCGGGTCGGCCGGCCATTCGGCCCGCAGCACCGTCTCAGTGGTCGGGTTCACCGCGTCACCGGCCGGCTCGGGCGTCCACGCGTCCACCACGTGCCCGTCCGCGCCGGCCAGGCAGGCGTCGTGCACCTCCCGCAGGAACACCGACGGGCCGCGGAACCGCTTGGTCCCCTCCCCCCACCAGTAGCCGGAGCAGAGCAGCAGCCGGCGGGGGCGGGTCACCGCCACGTACGCCAGCCGGCGCTCCTCCCGCTCGTCGTGCGCCCGCCACGCGTCGGTGAAGTCGGTCAGCGCCCGAGCCACGCCACGCTGGTCCTCCGCCTCCGGCAGGCCCAGTTCGGGCAGCCCGTCCGCGTCGCCGCGCAACGGGAACGGCAGCACGCCCAGCCCGCCCAGCCAGTGGTCGGAGTTGCGGACCGGCCCCGGCCAGACGCCCCGGGTCATCCCGGCCACCGCCACCACGTCCCACTCCAGGCCCTTCGCGGCGTGCGCGGTGAGCACCTGCACCGCGCCGGCCACCACCTCGACCTCGCCGGGCGCCAGCCCGCGCTCCTCGTCCTCGGCGGCGGCCAGGTAGGCGAGGAAACCGGCGAGCGTGGCGCCGGGCGTCTCGCCGCTGAACCGGGCCGCCACGTCGCCGAGCGCGTCCAGGTGGGCGCGGGCCAGCCCGGCGTCGCCCGCGCCGTCCCGCCCGGCCCGGACCGCCACCTCCACGTCGAGGCCGATGGTCCGCTCGATGTCCGCGATCAGCTCCGGCAGCGACTGGTCCAGCCGGTAGCGCAGCAGCGCCAGCTCCATCCCGTACGAGCGCAGCCGCGCGTAGCCCTCGGCGGAGTACGCCTGCGCCGGCCCCAGATCCGCCAGCGCCTCGACCAGCGTGGCCTCGTCCAGCGCGTCCACGGTGATCTCCGGGCCCTCGTCGCCGGTCAGCTCCCGGCGGCTGCGGGCGATCGCGCGGGCCCGGCGGTGCAGGGCGACCAGGTCACGCGGGCCGATCCGCCAGCGCGCGCCGGTGAGCAGCCGCAGCAGCGCCGCCCCGTCGGTCGGGTCGGCGAGCACGCGCAGCGTGCACACCACGTCCCGTACCTCGGGGGTGTCCAGCAACCCACCCAGGCCGACCACGTCGACAGGCAGCCCGCGAGCGCGCAACGCCGCCTCGATCGCCGGGATCTGGCTGCGCAGCCGCACCAGCACCGCAGTGGTCGGGCGGCGGTCGGCCGGGATGTGCTCGGGCAGCGCGCCGGGCATCCCGGCCGCGCCCCGCCAGGCCGCCAGCACGCTGTCCGCGATCCAGTCGGCCTCGTCGGCGTACGTCTCCAGCAGCGCGCAGTGCACGGTGCCGCCGGCCTGCCCGCCCGGCGTGCGGTGCGGGATCGGGTCGCGGACGCTGAGCGCGGCGTGCAGTTCCGGCACCCGCGCGCCGGCCGCCCGCAGCGGCACCGACAGCGTGTTGGCGACGCCGAGGATCTCCGGCCGGTTACGCCAGCTCGTAGTAAGGCTGAGCACGTCGGCCGGGCTGCCGTCGGTACGGGCGAACTCGGCCGGGAACCGGTCGAGCGTGCCGGCGCTGGCCCCGCGCCAGCCGTAGATGGACTGGCACGGGTCGCCGACGGCGGTGACCGGGTGGCCGCCGCCGAACAGCGCGTTGAGCAGCACCACCTGGGCGTGGCTGGTGTCCTGGTACTCGTCGAGCAGCACCACCCGGAACCGGTCCCGCTCGATCACGCCGACGCCGGGATGGTCGCGGGCCACCCGGGCCGCGCGGGCGAGCTGGTCGGCGAAGTCCATCGCCTCGAAGTCGTCCTTGCGCCGGGCGTACGCGCGCACCAGCGGCAGCAGCTTCAGCCGGGTCCGCTGGAGCTGGAGCGCCTTGCGCACGTCGGCGTAGACCCGGCCCGGCCGGGACTGCACGTCGGCGAAGAACCGGCCGGTCCAGGCGGCCAGCTCGTCCGGGTCGACCAGGTGCTCGTCCAGCTCACCGGCGAGCGCCAGCACGGCGTCGGTGATGGTCGACGGCATCCGGTCCACCTCGGACATGTCGCCGTCGTAGTTGCGCACCAGCAGGTCGACGAGCTGCCAGCGGGACGCCTCGGTGAGCAGCCGGGTGGTCGGCTCGTACCCGGCGCGCAGCCCGTGCTCGGTGACGATCCGCCCGGCGTACGAGTGGTACGTGGACACGGTCGGCTCGCCCGCCAGCGGGTCGTCGTGCGGGTCCCGCCCCTGCCGGCCGAGCCGCCGGATGAGCTGGTCGAGCCGGGTCCGGACCCGGTGCGCCAGCTCGCCGGCCGCCTTACGGGTGAAGGTGAGGCCGAGGATGTGCTCGGGGCGTACGTAGGAGTTGGCGACCAGCCACATCACCCGCGCGGCCATCGTCTCGGTCTTGCCCGACCCGGCGCCCGCCACCACCAGCAGCGGCTCCACCGGCGCGGCGATGATCGCGGCCTGCTCGCGGGTGGGCGCCGGCAGCCGCAGCAGCCGGGCCAGCTCGACGGGCGTGTAGCGGGGCCCCGCGTCGGCGGTGCGCGGCGCGGGCGTGGCGGAGGCGCCGAACAGCGCCGGTTGAACGCTCACGAGCCCTCCGGTGGCGGTTCGACCACCTGGCGGCCCTGGCCGGAGACCGGGCAGCTGGTGCGCACCGGGCAGACCCGGCACTTGGAGTTGGCCACGGCGGCGAACGTCGAGGCGGCCATCGTGTCCGCGGTACGGCGTACCAGCGCGGTGGCCCACCCGGCCTCCGGACCCTCCCCGGCGGCGGCCTGGGTCTGCTCCTTGGCGTCCCGCGCGCCGGTGCCGAGCTGCACCAGCGCGGCCCCGCCCGGCTCCTCGCCGAACTCGGCGAACCCGCCCGCCTCCACGGCCGCCTGGTACGCGCCGAGCTGCGGATGCTCGGCCACCTCCCGCTCGGTGACCGCCGTCGACTTGCCGGTCTTCAGGTCGATCACCACGAGCCGCCCCTCGTCGTCGACCTCCAGCCGGTCGACCCGGCCGGTCAGCTCGATCGGGCGGGACGGGTCGTCGAGGCGGACCGCGAACTCGTGCTCGATCGCGAGCAGCCGGCGCGGGTTGCCGGCCAGCCAGCGCAGCAGCTTGTCCACCATCGCCTCGGCGCGCTGCCGCTCCGGACCGGCCATCCACCGGGCGGCCAGCTCGATCGCGTCGAACCGGGCGGCCACGTACTCCAGCAACGCCTCCCGGTCGACGCTCGCGTCCTCCGCGAGCATCGCCGCGGCGTGCACCAGGTTGCCGACACCCTGCGCGGCGCTCGCCGGCCCGCTGCCGCCGTGCCGTTCCAGCAGCCAGCGCAGGCTGCACCGCAATGCGCTCTCCATCGCCGACGGGGTGACCCGCACCGGCTCGCCCTCGTCGACAAGCGGCCGGTCGTCGGACAGGCCGCGCAACCCCCACCAGTCGTCCGGGTGCGCGCCGGGCACCCCGGCGGCGGCCAGCCGCGCCAGCTCACCCGCCGCCGCGTGCCGCCGGGTGATCGGCGTGGCCGGGTCGGTGACGGCGGTACGCAGTTCCGCCACCAGCGCGGACAGGGTGAGCCCACGCGGCGGCAGGGTGACCGGGAGCGCGGCGGACGGCCCGTCCTGCGGGTGCTCGTCCCCGTGCGGCACCGGCCCGTCCGCGGCGCCCCCGCGCGTGGCCGTACCTGTTGGGCCGTTCCCGGTCAGGGCCGGGCCGGTCGGAGCCGAGCCGTCCGGCGCGTCGCGCTCCGGACCGGCCGGGTTCGGGCCGTTCGAGCCGTTCCCGGTCGGTCCGTGCCCCGTCGGGTTCGGGCCGGTTCCGCCGGTGGCGGGTGGGTCGGCGGCTGCGATTTCGTGCAGGAAGCGGCTCGGCTGCTCCTCGTGGTCGTCCCCGCCGACGGCGGCGGACGCGACAGCGGTGACCAGCAGCCGCCGCCGGGCCCGGCTGATCGCCACGTGGAACAGCCGCCGCTCCTCGTCCAGCAGCGCCGACGTCTGCCCGACCAGGCTGGCCCGCAGCCCGGCGCCGTCGGCGCGACCGGCGAGCACGTCGACGAGCCGCTCCGAGCCGAGCAGGCTGCCGCGCAGGCGCAGGTCCGGCCAGACGCCCTCCTGCACCCCGGCCACCGCGACCAGATCCCACTCCAGCCCCTTGGCGGCGTGCGCGGTGAGCAGGCGTACCGCGTCACCCCGGTCGGCGGCGGCGGCGAGCGTGTCGGCGGGCAGCTCCTGCCCGAGGACGTGGTCGAGGAACACCTCGGTACGCGCGCCCGGCAGCCGGTCGGTGAACCGGGCCGCCGCGTCGAAGAGGACGAGTACGGCGTCCAGGTCACGGTCGGCGGCCTCGGCCCGCCAGCGCTGGGCGGTCTCGTGCTCGCCGGTGGCCGCCCGCCCCCTGGTGATCGCCCCGGCCCAGCGTTCGGCCAGCCCGCTCTCCCGCCACACCGCCCAGAGCACGTCCTCGACCGTGGCGCCGGGCCGGCCGGCCGTCTCCCGGGCGGTCGCGAGCAGGTGCGCCACGGCCTGCGCGGGCGCCGCCCAGCGACGCTCGATGGTGGCCAGTTCCGCCGGGTCGCGCAGCGCCTCGACCAGCAGTTCCCCGGACGGACGGCGGTCGCCGCCGGCCAGCGCCAGCGCCCGCAGCCCCTGGCGCAGCCGCCGCTCGGCCAGCGGGTCGGCGCCGCCCAGCGGCGAGTGCAGCAACGCGACCGCCGCCTCCTCGTCCAGCCGGTCGGGTTCGAGCGCGCAGCGCAGCAGGAGCAGCAGCGGGGCGACCGCCGGCTGGAGGTGCAGCGGCAGGTCCTCGCCGTGCACGACGGTCGGCACGCCGGCGGTGTGCAGGGCGCGCCGCAGCGACGGCAGTTGCCGGCCGGTGGAGCGGACCAGCACCGCCATCCGGGACCACGGCACGCCGTCGAGCAGGTGCGCCTCGCGCAACGCGTGCGCCAGCCACGCCGACTCGCTGGTGGCGGAACGGAACGTCCGTACCTCCACCGTTCCGGCCGGTGCGCCGGGAAGCGGGCGCAGCCGCCGGTGCGCCGCCGGACCGCGCAGCCGGCGGGCCAGCCGGGCGGTGGCCGCCAGCAGTTCCGGCCCGGCCCGGTACGAGGTGGTCAGCGTGACCTGGGCTGCCGGCGCACCGGAGGCGGTCCGGAAGCGGTGCGGGAACGTGGCGACGCCCGCCGGGTCGGCGCCGCGGAACGCGTACGTGGACGAGTCCGGGTCGGCGAACGCGACGAGGGACCGCCCGCCGCCGGCCACCACGGCGAGCAGGTCGAGCTGGGCCGGGTCGGTGTCGGCCAGTTCGTCGACGTAGACGTGGGTCAGGCGGCGGCGCTCGGCGGCGAGCAGCTCGGGGTCGTCGAGCAGCATGCCGGTGGCGGCGCGCACCAGCTCCGCCGGGTCGTACGCCACCGAGCCCCGGTTGCTCACGTCGCGCAGGGCGAGCACGGCGACGTACTCCCGCAGGAAGCGCGCGGCGGCCGGCCAGTCGGCGCGGCCCAGCTTCTCGCCCAGCCGGGCCAGCTCGACCGGGCCGACGCCGCGCTCCGCGGCACGCATCAGCAGGTCGCGGAGCTGCTGGGCGAAAGCCCGGGTACGCAGCGCCGGGCGCAGATCCTCCGGCCAGCCGACCGGGTCGTCGCCGGGTTCCTCCCCCACCACGTCGAGCAGCTCACGGATGATCAGATCCTGCTCCGGGCCGGTGAGCAGCCGGGGCGAGGGCTCGCCGCGTTCGGCCGCCGCGCGGCGCAGCAGACCGAAGGCGTACGCCGGGAACGTGCGCACCAGCGGCTCGCGCACCACCCGGTGTCCGTCGCCGGCGATCCGCGCCTCGATCCGGTGGCGCAGCTCGGTGGCGCCGCGCCGGCCGAAGGTGAGCACGAGGATCCGCTCCGGGTCGACGCCCTCGGCCACGCGGGCGGCGACCGCCTCGACGAGCGTCGTCGTCTTGCCGGTGCCGGGACCGCCCACGACGAGCATCGGCCCGTCGGTGTGCGCGACCGCCTCGGCCTGCACCGGATCGGCCGGGCGCGAAACGTTCGTGCCCTCCCCGGCCCCGATCCCCGCCGAAGCAGCCGACGGTGGCGACGCGCCGGTCTCGTTCTGCGGCGAAGCGCCTTCGGGCGGCGCGGCGGTCTTCGGGTGCGCGGCATCGCCCGCCGACCCCCCGGATCGCGGCTCCGCATCGGCCGATCCACCGGACCGACCCACCCCCTGCCCCGCCCCGGCGTCATGGGTGACCCCCGCCCCCGCGCCGCCGGGCCGGCGCACCAACCGGTACGCCTGCATCACCGACATCCCACCACGCCGGTACGACACCCGGAAACCGACCGCCGGCCCGCCCGTCACCGGCTCACCTGACCGCGGCGTGCACCACTGCCCGGCTCTGCCACACACCCGTCTCTCAGGCGTTCACGCCACCTCGGCGTAGTGGCGGCATCCCACCCCTAGATCAACACCACCTCGGGGAAATGGCCACATCACACCAGCCCGGACACCACCACCTCCCCGAAATGGTGTCGATCAAGCCCCCAAGCGGCGTCGATCAAGCCCGCCGAGACGGTGGTGAACAAGGACGGGCCGACCCGGGCGCGCGTCAGGTGAGACGGGTGTCGATCAGGTCCAGGGCGGCGGGGACGCTGTCGGCGACCAGCAGCAGGTCCAGCGCGGCCGGCTTGAGGAACTGCTGCTCGCCGAGCCCGCGGATCCAGTCGAGCAGCGGCCGGTAGAAGCCGTTCACGTCGACGATCACCATCGGCTTGGCGTGCAGGGCCAGGGTGGCGGTGGTCCAGACCTCGAACAGCTCGTCGAGCGTGCCGAGACCGCCGGGCAGCGCCACGAACGCGTCGGACTTCTCGTCCATCAGCGTCTTGCGGCTGGCCAGGCTGTCGGTGACCAGCAGCTCGTCGGAGTCCAGGTCGGCGACCTCCAGGTCGACCAGGGACTGCGGGATGACGCCGACGGTGCGACCGCCGGCCGCCCGCGCGCCCTGCACCACGGCGCCCATCATCCCGACGCAGCCACCGCCGCTGACCAGCGTGTGGCCGCGCCGGGCCAGTTCCTCGCCGGTCTCGGTGGCGAGCGCCAGCCAGCGGGCGTCGAGAGTTCGGGAGGACGCGCAGAAGACACAGACGTTCGCCACGGGTCAGCTCCGTCCCGCCGGGCCCTCGGGGGCGGCCTCGGCGGCGGCGCGCTGGTCGTCGGCCAGCCGGGCGACCGCCTCCTCGCGGACCGCCTCCTGCTCGGCGGAGAGCACCGCCTCGGCCTCGACGATGTGCCGGACCGCCTCGTTGACGTCGTCGGTGAGCCGGATCAGGTCGAGGTCGGCCGGGCCGATCTTGCCCTCGGCGGCCATGGTGGCGCGCAGCCAGTCGAGCAGCCCCCGCCAGTAGTCGGTGCCCATCAGCACGACCGGGAAGCGGGTCACCTTGCCGGTCTGCACCAGGGTGAGCGCCTCGAACAGCTCGTCCAGGGTGCCGAAGCCGCCGGGGAGCACCACGAACGCCTGGGCGTACTTGACGAACATGGTCTTGCGGGCGAAGAAGTAGCGGAAGTCGATGGCCAGGTCGACCCAGTCGTTGAGGCCCTGCTCGAACGGCAGCTCGATGCCGAGCCCGACGGAGAGGCCGCCGGCCTCACCGGCGCCCCGGTTGGCGGCCTCCATCACGCCGGGACCGCCGCCGGTGATCACCGCGTACCCGGCGCGGGCGAGGGCACCGCCCAGCTCCTCGGCCATCCGGCACTCCGGGCTGTCCGGTTTGCTGCGGGCGGAGCCGAAGACGCTGACCGCCGGGGGCAGGTCGGCGAGGGTGTCGAAGCCCTCGACGAATTCGGAGAGGATCCGCAGCGCGCGCCAGGCGTCCTTGGTCTTCCAGTCGCTGCGGCCCCGGGAGTCGAGCAGCCGCTGATCGGCCGTACTCGTCGGAATCGCCCGGTTGCGCAGCGTCACCGCGCCGCGGTGCCGTTCCCCCCGGTTCCGCTCCTCCCGTCGGCCGTCCCCGGCCGACATTCCCCTGCTCTCGCCCATGAGGTCACCGTAGTGGAGCGGCTCCGGCCCGGCGCGCAGGCCCGGGAGCCGGAGAAATCTTTGGGATCCGGGCAACTAATTCGGTCGCACGTACGTCTTACTATTCACATACCCGGTATACCCCGGGCGACGCGCCTTCGGGGGAGGAGCCAGCGTTGATCAGTAACAGCGAGATGATCCGGATCCGCCGTCAGATGCAGCGGCGGATCCGTGACGTGGTGGCCGAGCGCCGCCGCGCCCGGATGATGGAGACCCACCGGTCCGACCTGACCGGCGAGACCGGCGAGGCGGAAGCACCCCTGACGACGACCGTCTGACGATCACCGGGCCCGCGCGGCGGGTGCGGGCCCGGTGATCGCAGCGCGTCAGGCCGGGGCCAGCCAGCGGTGCAGCGTCGCCGCACCGTCCCGGATCTTGGTCAGTTCGACGTGCTCGTCCTTGTGGTGCGCCAGGTTCGGGTCGCCGGGGCCGAAGTTCAGCGCCGGGATGCCCATGGCCGCGAACCGCGCCACGTCCGTCCAGCCCAGCTTGCCGATCGGCGCGGCACCGACGGCCGCCAGGAACTCCTGTGCCGCCGGGCTCTCCAGCCCGGGCGGGGCGCCGGCCGCCGCGTCGGTGACCTCCAGCTCGAAGCCGGCGAAGACCTCGCGCAGGTGCGCCTCGGCGCCCGCCGGGTCGCGGTCCGGGGCGTACCGGTAGTTGATCTCGATCTCGCAGCGGTCGGGGATGACGTTGCCGGCGACGCCGCCGGTGATCCGCACCGCGTTGAGACCCTCGCGGTAGTCGCAGCCCTCGATCGTCACCCGGCGGGCCTCGTACGTGGTCAGCCGCCGCAGCACCTCGCTCGCGCCGTGGATGGCGTTCACCCCGTGCCAGGAGCGCGCCGCGTGGGCCCGCTCGCCGTGCGTGGTGACCACCGCCCGCATGGTGCCCTGGCAGCCCGCCTCGACGATCCCGTACGTCGGCTCCAGCAGCACCGCGAAGTCGGCCTCCAGCCACTCGGGGTGGCTCTGCGCGACCAGGGTGAGGCCGTTGTACTTCGACTCGATCTCCTCGGCCTCGTAGAAGAAGTACGTGACGTCGTAGCGCGGGTCGGGCAGCGTCACCGCCAGGTGCAGCGCGAACGCCACCCCGGACTTCATGTCGGAGGTGCCGCAGCCGTACATCAGGTCGCCGCGCATGGTCGAGGGGAAGTTGCCGTTGAGCGGAACGGTGTCCAGGTGGCCGGCGAGCACCACGCGCTGTGCCCGGCCCAGGTCGGTACGGGCCATCACGGTGTTCGAGTGCCGGTAGGTGGTCAGGTGCGGCACACCGCGCAGCACCTCCTCCACGCAGTCGGCGATGGCCTTCTCGTTGAGGGATACCGACTCGATGTCGACCAGGGCGCGGGTCAGCGCCACCGGATCGGCCAGGACCTCGGGGGTCAACGGGTTCTGCATGTCTCGCACGGTACCGTCATCCTCGGTGGGCGCGAGGGACACGTGCTGCGCCCCCGGCCGCGAGCAGCGGCGGACGCCGCCGCCGGAGCAGAGAGGTGTCACCGTGACGTCCGCACCATCCGCCTGGGGTATCGGCCTGGCCACCGTCACCGCGCAGGACCAGGTGCTCGACACCTGGTACCCGACCGGCAAGCTGGGCCTGGGCGAGCTGCCGCTGGTGCCCGGCGAGGACCGGGCCGACGTGCTCGACCTGCCGCCGGGCGCGATCGGCGAGCGGACGCTGCCCGGGTTGCGCACTGTCGAGGTGACCACGCTGATCGGCTCGCTGGACGACCCGATCAAGGACGCCGCCGACGCGTACCTGCGGTTGCACCTGCTCTCCCACCGCCTGGTGCGGCCGAACGAGCTGAACCTCGACGGCATCTTCGGCAAGCTGGCGAACGTGGCCTGGACGTCGGCCGGGCCGTGCCCGCCGGAGCGGGTGGACGAGCTGCGTGTCATCGAGCGGGCCGCCGGTCGTCACCTGTCCGTCTACGGCGTGGACAAGTTCCCGCGGATGACCGACTACGTGGTGCCGTCCGGGGTCCGGATCGCGGACGCGGACCGGGTCCGGCTGGGCGCGTACCTGTCCTCCGGCACCACTGTGATGCACGAGGGCTTCGTCAACTTCAACGCCGGCACGCTGGGCACCTCGATGGTCGAGGGCCGGATCGTGCAGGGCGTGGTGGTCGGCGACGGCTCCGACATCGGCGGCGGCGCCTCGATCATGGGCACACTCTCCGGCGGTGGCACGGAGAAGGTGCGCATCGGTGAGCGGAGCCTGGTCGGCGCGAACGCCGGTGTCGGCATAACGCTGGGCGACGACTGTGTGGTGGAGGCCGGCTGCTACATCACCGCCGCCTCGAAGATCACCCTGCCGGACGGCCGGACGGTCAAGGCCCGCGAGTTGTCCGGCGTCGACGGGCTGCTGTTCTGGCGCAACTCGGTGACCGGCGCGCTGGAGGCGAAGCCCCGTACCGGCCAGGGCATCACGCTCAACGCGGCGCTGCACGCCAACGACTGAGCCGTACCCCCGTCCGGGTCCGCGACGGCGACCGCCGCGCGGACCCGGACGGCCGGCTCACCGCAGGCGGTACGCCTGGATGATCCGCTGGGTCACGGTGTTGCCGGCGTCGTCACGGGCGGTGGCCCGCAGCGACGCGTACCCCGGGCCGGCCGGGTGCCGGACGGTGGCCGTCCACGCCCCGCCCTGCTTCTTCAGCGGCGCCTTCTGCCAGGTCTTGCCACCGTCGTAGGAGACGTCGACGGTGAGCGCCACGACCCGGCCGGACGGCGCGCCGGGCTGACGCTGCACCGTCACCGGCACGGTGAACGTCCGGCCCGCCGGGGCGGAGCTGTCCACCGCCAGCGGCGGGGTGAACCGGACCGCCATGGCCGGCAGCCGGGCCGGCACGTCACCCGGTACCCGCTTGGAGCGGAACGTCCAGCTCGCCGACACCTCGGTGCTCAGGTCGGTGAAGCCGCGCGTCGCCACGGTCTCCACCCGGTAGTTCGCCGTTCCCGGCGGCACGGTGAACTCGCCGTACCCCGGGTAGGGCGACTCGTCGACAAGCTTGCCGTTGCGGTAGAGCCGGGTGTGCTCGGTGTCGTTGAGCGAGCCGCCCGGGTGCCCGGCCGCGTCGCTGTGCACCGGCAGCGAGACGATGACGGTGTCGCCGGTCCGTGTGATCCCCTGTTCCGGCCACTGCGGCTGCGGGAACGACGGGCCGAACGGGGCCTTGTTCCACTCGTCGCGGTAGGTGTGACCGGACCGGTAACGGGTCGGGACCGATTCCAGCACCGCCCGCGGCTGCAACCAGCCCTCCTCGTCCCGCTCACCGAAGGCCAGCTCGGCGCTCCAGCGGGTCCGGGTGGTGGTGAGGTGGTCGATCCGCTTGCCGGGCACCTGTACGGGCAGGATGACCGCCGAGCCGCCCATGTTGTAGTCGGGCTCCGCGTAGACGACCAGCTCGTTGTCCATCCCGCTGTAGCCGGCGGCGAACCGGTTGGCGACGGTGGCCAGGTCGGCGGTCCGGTAGTTCCGGACGAAGCCGGTCGGGAAGCGGCCCGGGAACAGGTCGTTCAGGCCGTAGAAGTACGGACTGCGCTCCGGCGCTGTCGGCTCGGCCCACTGGCTGGCGAGCGCGCCGACGAAGACCTTGTCGGAGACGGTGCGGCCGATCTGGGCCGAGTAGAGGCCCTCGAACCGGTCGGTCCACAGCCCGAAGCTGTTGTAGTAGTCGCCGAATCCCCAGGCCGCGGTGAGGTCGATCAGCAGTGGTGCCGCGCCGCGCTGCGGCACCGTGGTGCGGATCGGCTTCGCCCGCCGGGCGTCCAGCGTGAGCCGCTGGTTCCCGGCCACCACCAGTTCCGGCTGGGCGAGGAAGGAGACCTCCGACCAGCCCTGGTCACCGTCGACGAAGATCAGGCTCTGCGCGCCGTACCGGCCCTTCGGCACCCGGATCCGGGTCTCGCCGCCGGCGCCGTAGAGGTCCCGGTAGCTGCCGCCGTCGAGCCCCAGCAGAACGGTGTAGTAGCCGTCGGTCAGGGCGCCGGAGCGGTTGCGGTGGGTCACGGTCAGGTCATAGCTCTCCACCTCGCGGTCGACAGCGAGCGGCGTCACCGCCACCGCGTCGCCGGCGCGGGCGAGCAGGCGGCCGGTCCAGTAGCCGTCGGCGCCGCCGAGCCGGGTGTCGATCACCACCGTCACCTGGGCGCTGCCGCCCGCCGGAACGGTGAGCCGGGAGGCGCTGAGAGTCAGCATGCCGGCCGGCGCGGTCCGCCCGCCCGGTCCGGTGAACTGCGTGCTCAGGTCGAGCGTGAGCGGGGCGGTCCCGCCGTTGCGGTAGGTGACCGTCCGGCTGATCGGCTTGTCGTCGGTGTGCGGCCAGGCCGCCACACCGAACGAGACGGAGGCCGGTTCGCTCGTCACCTGCTGGGTGATCGCCCGGGCGACGTCGACCCGGCCCGCGCCCTGCTGGAACGCGGTCTGCTCCGGGTGCGGCTTCGCCGAGGCCATCAGCGTCGCCTTGTAGCGCTCGGGCGTCCAGCCGGGGTGCTGCTGGGCGAGCAGCGCGACCGCGCCGGCCACGTGCGGGGCGGCCATCGACGTGCCGGACAGCGAGGCGTACCGGTCCCCCACCGGGTCGCCGATCTGGCCGTGCGCGGCCCGCGCGGCCACGATCTCCACACCCGGCGCGGTGATGTCCGGCTTGATCGCCCCGTCGCCGACCCGGGGACCGCGGCTGGAGAAGTCGGCGAGCGCGTCGTCCCGGTCGACCGCGCCGACCGCGAGCGCGGCGTCGGCGGTGGCCGGCGAGCCGACCGAACCGTCTACGCCGTCATTGCCGGCGGAGATCACGAACAGCGTCCCGTGCTGCTCGGTGAGCGTCCCGACCGCCTCCTCCAGCGGGTCCACATCCGGGGTGTCGCCGCCGCTGAGGCTCATGTTGACCACTGTGGCGTGCTGCTCGGCAGCGGCCCACTGCATGCCGGCCAGGATGGCCGACTCGGTGCAGCCGTAGACCTCGCAGACCTTCCCGGACAGCAGCGTGGCGTCGGGCGCCACGCCCCGGTACTTCCCGCCCGAGGCGGCGCCGCTGCCGGCGATGATGGAGGCGACGTGCGTGCCGTGCCCGACGATGTCGTCCGGGTCCGCCTCCTCGGTGAAGTTGCGCGACTCGGCGACCTTGCCGGCCAGGTCCGGGTGGCTGAGGTCGACGCCGGTGTCGAGCACCGCGACCCGCACGCCCTTACCGGTCCAGCCGGCCGCCCAGGCGGTCGGCGCGCCGATCTGCGGCACGCTGTGGTCGAGTGTCAGCCGCCGCCGGCCGTCCAGCCAGATCCGGTCGACACCCCCCGCCGCGTCGAGCCGGGCACCGGAGCGGTCGGCGCTGACCGCCTTCCAGAGCGCGCCGGTGTCACCCTTGTCGGCGACGACCGCCGCGCCGGCGATCGCCGGCAGGTCGCGGGTCACCCGCGCGCCGGCGAGCGGGGTCGCCGTCCGCCGGGCCGTCCCCGGCCGGTACGTCACGAGCAGCGGTACGCTGCCGCGCCGCGCGTCGTCGTACCCGGCCTCGATCAGCCCGCTCACGTCGAACAGGCGCCGGTCGAGCTTGCCGGCGCGGACCAGCGGGAGCGCGTCCTGCGGCATCACGGTGAGCCGGTCGCGCTCGCGTCCGACCAGGAACTGGATGCCGGCGCGGCCGGCGCCGGGGCGTACCGCGGCACGGCCGCCCGAGGCGACGGTGACCCGGTCGCCGGTGATCAGGGTGACGGTGACCGGGTGGACGCCGGCCGGGGCGGACGGCCCGGTTCGGGCGGACGGGCCGGTCGGCGCGGTGGGCGCGGCGGCCAGCGCGGGCACCGGCAGGCCGAGCGCCAGCGTCAGGCCGAGGCCGAACGCCGTCAGCTTTCTGCGGTTCCGGAGCAACCTTCCTCCTTCGTCGAACGTTTCATCGATGAGAGACACATCGACGCGGGTATCAGGATTACATACCGCGTATGCATCGGGAAGTCGCCGATCCGACGGAACCGCCACCACCCACCGGAGCGGGCCGGGACGATCGGACGATGACCGCCATGAAGGACCGGATGCTCGCCGGCGAGCAGTACATCGCCGACGATCCCGCGATCATCGCCGACCTGGAGCGCGCGGCCCGGCTCAGTGAACGCTTCAACCGCAGCTCCGCCGACGATCCGGCGGGCCGCCTCGCCGCGCTGCGCGAACTGCTCGGCTCGCTCGGCGAGGACGCCTGGGTCCGGCCGCCGCTGTACTGCGACTACGGACACCAGACGCACATCGGCGCGCGCACGTTCGTCAACTTCAACGCGGTGTTCCTCGACGTCGCCCGCATCACCATCGGCGCTGACGTCCAGATCGGACCGAACGTGCAACTGCTCACCGCCACCCACCCGGTGGAACCGGAGGCGCGCCGGGCCAAGTGGGAGTCCGCGAAACCGATCACCATCGGTGACAACGTCTGGCTCGGCGGCGGGGTGATCGTGCTGGCCGGAGTGACCATCGGTGAGAACACGGTGGTCGGCGCCGGCGCGGTGGTGACGCGCGACCTGCCGGCGAACGTGGTGGCGGTGGGTAACCCCGCTCGCCCGATCAGGAGCCTGGGACAGCCGTCCTGAGCTGCGGAAACAACCGTTCCAGCGGATGCGGATTCCCGCCCTCTCGCGCACTCTGGGTAGTAGGGCGTTTACCGGGAGGCACGATGGAACGGGTCCTCGAACTGCGGGTGCACGGGGTCTCCAACACCCCGCCGGATCAGCTGCTCGGCCTGACCGCCGGCGTCAACGGTGACGGTGCGCAACCAACGCTGGTCGCCGGTGGTCAGGTGACCGGCTTCTACCGGTCGAGCACCGCGGGCCGGGACGACCCGATCACGGTCGAGGCGTACAGCTGGGGGCAGTTGACCTCCGGCGCGCGGACCCGGCGGGACGTGGAACGGGCGCTGTGGACGCTGATGCTCCCGTTCGCGCTGGCGAACGTCGCGCTGCACGCCCGCGCCGACATCCCGCCCGACCCGGACCAGGAACGATGGGCCAGCCGGTCCGGCATCACCGCCTGGCTCATCCGTCTGTTCTGCCTGAGCCTGACCTGCACGCTCGTCGTCACGGTGACCGGCGTGGGCGTGGACCTCATCGCCTGGCAGTGCGTCGAGGCGGACTGCCTCGGCCGGATACCCGGGCCGTGGGAGTTCCTCGGCGACCCCTGGTGGCGCGAGGGCACCCGGACGCTCGCGCTCGGCCTGCTGCTGCCACTGCACGTGCTGGCCGGGATCGGGCTCGTCGCATTCCGCACCTACCAGTACGAGGCGCAGATGCCCGCGGACCCGCACCACCACGCGCCGGCCCGGGAGGACGGCGAGCCGGACGGACGGCCGGACCCGGGTGAGCCGCTGCGGAACCCGCTCCAGGACCCGACGTTCTGGAACGGGGAGGGGCAACTGCGCCGGGCCGCCGTACTGCACCTGTGCGCCGGGGCGGTCAGCGCCGCCGCCGTACCGGTCACCGCCGTGATGATCATGGACCCGCCGCGTGGTGTGCGGGCCGCCGTCGCCTGGCCCACAGTGGCGCTGCTCGCCGCCGTGGTGGTGATCGCCGTGATCGCTGTCGCCCGGCCGTGGCTGAGCCGGCGGCAGGGCGCCACCCCGCTCGGACGGTGGAGCGCGGCGGTCGTGGCGCTCACCGCGCTCGGACTGGCCGGGGCGTTCACCCTGCTGCTGCTCCCCGAGGGGGTGGCCGGGCAGCCGCTGTCGGCGTACCGGCCGCCGGACGGGTGCACGGCGCAGCCGGCCACCGCCGGCTGCCGCACCGACAGGTCGCTGCCCGGGTACGACACGGCTGTCGCGTGGCTGCTCGCGTACCAGATGCTGTTGCTGCTCGCCATCGCCGCGGCGAACCGCTCCGGCCGCCGGGCGCTGATCGGCCCCGTCGCCGGCATGGTGCTGCTGCCGCTCGGCGCGACGTGGATCGAACGCGGGCTGCCCGTGCTGCCCGCCGCGCCGGGCGAGCTGCGCACCTGGATGCTCGTCGGTCCGGCCGTCGCGCTGGCCGCCGCCGGACTGTTCCTGCCCCGCCTGCGGCCGGCGGTGCCGACCCAGCCGCTCGGCGCGTACACCGATCTCGCCTGGCGCGGCTGCGCCCCGGCGGTCATCGCCGGGTTCGGCTGGATGATGGCGGTGGCGTACTGCGCCGGGCTGCTCTACTGGGTCAGCGACCGGCTCGACGCGTCGGCCGAGCCGAGCGGCCCGAGCCGGGTCGTGCCGCCGCTGGCCGTCTTCTGGGCCGGGCTGGCCTGCGCGATCGGCCTGGCCGCGCTGATCGGGATGCTGATCCGGGCCGTCGTCCTGCTGCACCGGCTGCGCCGGGTGGAGTACGCCCGGCTGGCCGCCACACCCGGCCTGTCCGCGCACGACCTGCGGCGCTGCCGCGACGTCAGCACCTACCGGGCGCTGCACCGGCTGATCGGCGAGCACGCGGTACGGCTGCTGGGCTGCTATGCCGCGTTCTGCGCCGTCCTGGTCACCCTCTGCTGCGCCGCCGCGCTGTCCGGCGAGCGGCCCAGCCCGCTGTCCCCGTCCGGCTGGCAGAACGCCATCCACTGGACCGCCGAGCGCGGCGACACGCTGCTCGGCTGGCTGCCGGTGGTGATGGCGGCGCTCGGGCTGCTCGTCTACCGCACCGACTCGGTACGCCGCTCGGTCGGCGTGATCTGGGACGTGTGCACGTTCTGGCCCCGGGCCGCGCATCCGCTCGCGCCGCCCAGCTACGCCGAACGCGCCGTACCGGAACTCCAGACCCGGGTGGCCGGACTGCTGGCGCTGCCGCCGCACCACGGCGACCGGATGGACGGCGTCATCCTCTCCGGGCACAGCCAGGGCACCGTCATCTGCGCCGCGGTACTGCTGCAACTGCCCCGCCGGTGGCGGCTACGGACCTGGTTCTTCTCCTACGGCTGCCAGCTCACCCGGCTCTACGGGCGGGTCTTCCCGTCCTACTTCGGGCCGGAACGCTGCGGGCGCTGGCCGGCGCGCTCACCTGGCCCGGCGGGCACGTGGCCTGGACGAACTTCTGGCGGGACACCGACCCGCTGGGCTGGCAGGTCAGCGCCGGTCAGCGCGACGTGCCGGTGGCCGACCCGGAAGCGCTGCACCCGTCCGGCGGCGAGGTGGCCGACCCGCCCATCCGCAGCCACAGCGGTTATCCCGAGTCGGTGGAGTTCACCCGCGAGCGCGCGGTGGTGTCCCGGCTGCTGCGCCGCACCGTGCCGTCACCCCGGCAGCGGACCGGCGGCTGACCTCGCCCGGCCTCACGCCTGCGGCGGATCGGCCAGGCGTACCACCAGGTCGGCGTGCTCGGCCGTGCCGGCCACCCGCCGGGCGTTCTCCTCGTCGCTGCCGAGCGCCCAGGCGCGGGCCTGCTCCGGCGACTTCCCGTACGCCTCGTGGCGCGCGGTGAGCCGGTGCAGCCGCAGCTCCGCGTCCAGATCCAGGAACCAGATCTGGTGTACGAGCGTGCGCACCTCCTCCCACGGGTCGTCCCGCAGCAGCAGGTAGTTGCCCTCGGTGACCACCAGGCGCACCTCGGGCGGCACCTCGATCGCCCCGGCGACCGGCTCCTCCAGGTCGCGGCGGAACTCCGGCGCCCACACCGACGTCGGTTCCAGCCGGCGCAACCGGCGCAGCACGGAGACGAAGCCGTTGACGTCGAACGTGTCCGGCGCGCCCTTGCGCCCGGCCCGGCCGAGCCGTGCCAGCGCGGACCCGGCCAGGTGGAAGCCGTCCATCGGGACCAGCCGGGCGACCGGGCCGAGTGCGGCCACGATCCGTTCCGCCAGGGTGGACTTGCCCGCACCGGGTGCGCCGGCGATGCCGAGCAGCTGACGCGGTCCGGCCTCGGCCAGCGCACGCGCCCGGGCGACCAGGTCGTCGAGCCCGAGCACCTCCGCCGCCGGCATCAGCCCAGCACCGGCTCGCTGATGGTGAACCGCGCCTCGACCGCCGCGTGCACCGGCTGCGGCGCCGGGTCCAGCTCCAGTTCGCGCTCCGGCTCGCCGGAGCGCGCGTACGCCGCCTTGACCATCATCGGCGGGGCGGCGCTCATCCCGGTGTCGGACAGCTCGCGCAACGCGACCACCCGGGCGCCGAGCGCCTCGGCGTACTCCCGGGCCCGGACCAGCGCGTCGGCGATGGCGGCCTGCCGCGCCTCCCGGTAGGCCGGGCTGTCCGGCCGCAGCGACCACACCGGCCCGGCCACCTCGACCTGCTCCTGGTCGGCCAGGCGGAGCATCAGCTCGCCGAGCGCGGTGAAGTCGGTGGTCGTCACGGTGGTGCTCACGCTGCCCTGATAGGCCACCACCCGCTCGCCGGCGCGCTTCGTCACCGGCCGGACGTGGACCTGGCCGGTCTCCCGGCGCTCCACCACGGCCCCGGCCCCGTCGAGCAGCGCGCGCACCGCGGCGGCCCGTTCGGCCAGCCGGGTCAGCGTGGTCTCCCGGTCCCGGTCGCGCGCCGTCGCCGTCACCGTGAACCGGGCCAACTCGGGAGCCACCTCCCGGTACGCCTCACCGCGTACCGCCACGACCGGTGCGTCAGCCATGCCGCTCAGCCTAACGGCGGGGTGGCCGGCAGGTGCCCCATGTAGGTGACCGCGCCGGCCGTCTCCCGTACCCCGCTCAGGTGACCGCCCGCCGCGCCCAGCTCCCGCAGGTACGCCAGCTCGCCAGCGTGGTCGGCGGCGGCCGGGAACTCCCGCCGGTGCGTGGTGAACGTACGCGCCCGCAGCGTCGCGCGGACGTCCCGCCCCTCGGCGAACCGGTCCGTCAGCGCACCGGCGTCGCCACCGCGCAGCGCCTCGGTCAGCTCGCTCAGGAACGCGCCGAGCGCGTCCAGTTCGGCGAGGACGCGGTCCCGGTTGCCGAGCAGCATGTTCGCGGTCCGTTCCGGCGGTCCGCCGGCGACCCGGGTGCCGTCGGAGAAGCTGCCGGCGGCGAGCGTCAGCACCGCGTCCCGCAACGCCGACCGCTGCACGGTGCCGGCCAGCGCTCCCGCCAGCACGTGCGGTACGTGCGAGGCGAGCGCGGCGGCGCCGTCGTGTTCCGGGGCGGACATCGGCACCACCCGGGCGTGGAAGGCGTCCACCAGCAGCACCGCCAGCCGCCGGAACGCGCCCAGGCCGGCCGGCCCCGGGCAGAGCACCCAGGCGGCGCCGTCGAGCAGGTCCGGGCCGGCCGCGCCCGCTCCGGCCCGGTCCGCGCCGGCCATCGGGTGCCCCGGCACGAACCGGTGCCCGAGCCCTTGCACTATGGCGGCGGTGCTCACCTCGGCCTTGACGCTGCCCACGTCGGTGAGCACGCAGTCGTCGTCGGTCACCGCGGCGACCCGGGCCAGTGTCGCCGGCAGCGTGGGCAGCGGGCCGCAGAGGAACACCACGTCCCGGCCGGTTACCGCCTCCTCGAGTGTGTCGGGCGCGTCGACGCCCCGGTCGCGTACCAGCCGGCGGGCCGCCGGATCGGGATCCCAACCGGCGACGTCGAGCCCGGCGGAGTGCAGCCGCAGCAGCACGGAACCGCCGATCAGCCCGGTGCCGACCACCGCCGCCCGCGCCAGCCCGCCCGCCACGTCAGGCCTCGGCGAGCCGCCCGGCCACCGCGTCCACGTGCTCGTCGGACTCGGTGAGGGCCACCCGGACGTGCCGGGCGCCGGCCGGGCCGTAGAAGACACCGGCGGCCACCAGGATGCCCCGGCGGGCCAGCCAGTCCACGGTCTCCCAGCAGTCCTCGTCCCGGGTGAGCCAGAGGTAGAGCCCGGCCTCGGAGTGCTCGACGGTGAAGCCGGCGGCGGTGAACGCCGCGCGCAGCTTCTCCCGCCGGACGCGGTAGCGCTCCCGCTGGGCGTCGGCGTGCTCCTGGTCGCCGAGCGCGGCCACCATCGCGGCCTGCACGGGCGCGGGCACGATCAGACCCGCGTGCTTGCGGATCTTGAGCAGCTCGGCCACCAGCGCCGGGTCACCGGCGACGAACCCGGCCCGGTAGCCGGCCAGGTTGGAGCGCTTGGACAGCGAGTGCACCGCCAGCACGCCGTCGTACGAGCCGCCGCACACCTCGGGCGAGAGCACCGAGACGGGCTCGGCGTCCCAGCCCAGCGGCAGGTAGCACTCGTCGCTGGCGACCACCGCGCCGCGCTCGCGCGCCCACTCGACCACCTTGCGCAGGTGGGCGGCGGGCAGCACCCGGCCGGTCGGGTTACCGGGCGAGTTGACCCAGACCAGGCGGACCCGGGGATCCGGGCCCAGCGCGGTCAGCGAGTCGGTGCGTACCGTCGTCGCGCCGGCCAGGCGGGCCCCGTCCTCGTAGGTCGGGTAGGCCACCGACGGCACCACCACCACGTCACCGGGGCCGAGCCCGAGCAGCGTGGGCAGCCAGGCCACCAGCTCCTTGGAGCCGATCGTCGGCAGCACACCCAGGCCGTCGACGCCCGCGCCGCAGGCCCGCGCGACCCACGCCGCGATCGCGTCCCGCAGAGCGGGCGTACCGGCGGTCAGCGGGTATCCCGGCGCGTTCGACGCGTCGGCCAGGGCCTGGCGGATCAGCTCTGGCACCGGGTCGACCGGCGTGCCCATCGACAGGTTGATGAGACCGCCCGGGTGCGCCGCGGCCGTGGCGGCCGCGGCGTCCAGGGTGTCCCAGGTGAAGTCGGGCAGCCGTGCCGAGACCGGCGAGCGCCGGTTCAGTGGCCCTCGCCGCGCGGCGGCTGCGCGGCGACGAAGGTGGCGTCCTTCTCCACCTTGCCGATCTTCGAGGCGCCACCGGGCGAGCCCAGGTCCTCGAAGAACTCGTAGTTGGCCCCGGTGTAGTCCTTCCACTGCTCCGGGACGTCGTCCTCGTAGAAGATCGCTTCCACCGGGCAGACCGGCTCACAGGCACCACAGTCGACGCACTCGTCGGGGTGGATGTAGAGCATCCGGTTGCCCTCGTAGATGCAGTCGACCGGGCACTCCTCGATGCATGCCTTGTCGAGCACATCCACGCACGGCTCGGCGATGATGTAGGTCACCGGTCTTCTCCTCCGCAAGACTCGTCGCGATCAACCGCAACGGTAAGAGCCTAGTATCTCGCCGGGGAGGGGGTCGATCGTGCTCCGACAGCAGGACGTGGGACACCGGATCGTGGTCCGCCGGATTGTGGGGATTCGCGAGGGCCGCACGCTGTTCTCCGACGCGCTCGGTGAGCTCGTGGAGCTGAGCGAGACCCACATCACTCTGTCCACCGACGCCGGGCCGCTGCGCGTACCGGTGGCCGAGGTGCACCGGGCCAAGCGGGTGCCGCCGGCCCGGCGGCCCACCGCCGCCGCCGTGGTGGCGCTGGAGCTGGCCGCCGACGAGGCGTGGCCCGCACCGGTACGCGGACGGCTCGGCGACTGGCGGCTGCGCTGGGCCGACGGCTGGACCGGCCGGGCGAACAGCGCGCTGCCGGTGGGCGACCCGGACCGGCCGCTGCCCGCCGCGCTGGACGCGGTGCAGCGCTGGTACGCCGAGCGCGGCGGGCCCGCCCTGGTGAACACCCCGCTGCCGCTCGCCGCCCCGGTCGGCGCGGAGCTGGACGCGCGCGGCTGGACGTCCCGGCCGCCGGTGCTGGTGCAGACCGTCCCGCTGCGCACCCTGACCGTGCCGCCGCCCGCCGTCCCCCTGCCGGCCGCCATCCCACTGCCGGGCGCCGGACCGCTACCCGCCGACGCCCCGCTGCCGGCCGACGCCGCCGCCGACGTGCCGCCGGTGACGCTGGCGGACGCGCCGGCCGACGACTGGCTGGCGATCGCCGCCGGCCGCAAAGGCGGGCTGCCGGACGCCGCCCGGCAGGTGCTCACCGGGACGCCCCGGGCCCGCTTCGCCGACCTGCGCGAGGACGGCCGGCTGCTCGCGGTCGGGCGGGGCACGGTGACCGGCGGGGGCCGCTGGCTCGGCGTCAGCCTGCTGGAGACGGTGCCGCAGGCGCGCCGCCGAGGGCTCGCCGCCGCTGTCGTCCGCGCCCTGGCCGCCTGGGGCGCCGCCGAGGGCGCCACCCACGCGTTCCTCCAGGTCGAGCAGAGCAACACCGGGGCGGTGGCGCTCTACCGGCGGCTCGGCTTCACCACCCACCACACCTACCTGACCCGGGTCGCCCCGGCGGCCTGAGCGGCGCTCCCGGTCAGCGCCGGACGATCTTGCGAGGCCGGGTGCGCTTCATCTCGGCGTACCGCTTGAGCTGGCGGGACCGGTAGTCCCGGCCCAGCGCGGTCAGGATCAGGTAGCCGACCAGCACGCCCGCCGCGGTGGCCGCGAGATAGAGCCAGATCTGGGCGAAGAAGAGGCCCGCACCGCCGCCGAACGGGTTCTCCCCGACCAGCAGCGGGCCGACGAACACGGTGAGCGCCAGCGCGACCGCGACGGCGGCGGCCAGGTCGCCGGCCCAGCGGCCCAGCGGCCGGTCGGCGCCCCACCGGAACGCGGTGCCGGCCAGGATCAGCCCGATGACCAGGAACATGGCGAGCGAGACGCGGCCGGAGGCGGTGTCGTCGTCCGGGAACGCGAATCTGATGACCAGCCGGGCCACCACGTTCACGCCGAACAACGCGGCCGCCAGCACGCCTACCGCACGCCACCGCTGAGTCATCGCACGCCTCCCGCCGTACCGCCCGCTCCCTCGGCGGGCCTCTTGGCAGGAATGTCTACCACCGCGAGCTGTGCGGCGTCAGCACCTCACCGTGCGTCCGGTGGTGTCACCAGGTGCCGGAAGCCCAGTACCGCGAACGTGACCGCGCCGGCCACGATCAACGCGAGGCCGAGCACGTTGTCACCGGCGAGCGCCAGGTCGCCCTCGACGGTCCGGAAACCACCCACCACGATCACCAGGAACCACGGCAGCGCGCCGAGCGCCACCGCCCAGCGCGTACCCGTCGACCGGTGGGCGAACCGGCCCAGCAGCACCGTCGTGGCCACCACGGCGACGACGCCGGCGGCCACCAGGCCGATACCGAGAAGGGCCCGCAGCCCGCCGGAGCGGCCCTGCACCGTCTCCCAGGCCCAGGTCGCGAAGATCAGGTCGAGCAGCGCCAGCAGGACGCCGGCCCAGACCGTGACGACGCCGCCGGCCACCCGCAGCGCGCGGTCGAGCACCCGCTCCGCCGGGCTCGGCGTCGCGGGCGTCGGCGGCTGCTCGGGAAGGGTCGACACGGGTACGGCCGGCAGCGTCACCGGAGACCGGCCGCCGCGACCGGGGACCGCTGCGTGCCGTCCAGGGCGATCCCGGCGAAGAGGTCGTCCTCCCAGCCGTACGGGCCGGCGCCCGGGCCCTTCTCGCCGACCGCGAGCGTGAAGTACTCCACGCCCATGAACTCGCCACCGAAGTTGCCGGCGATCGAGTAGAGCCAGGAGTTGGCCGGGATCTGGGTGGCGTGGGCGCGCATCGCCGCCTCCTTGGCGGCGTGCTGGTCGGTGCCGTCGATCCGGGCGGCGATCTCCGCGTCCGGCGTGCCGAACGGCAGCTCGTCGGCGCTCTCGATGCCGGCGAAGGGGTTGTCCGAGGACTCGGTGAACGTCTCCAGGCCCGCGTCGAGCACGCTGCGCGGCATCGCCGTCCAGTAGACCTTGGCCGGGGCGATCCCCTCGGCCGCGGCCAGCTCCACCGCCCGCATCGCCACCCGGTGCGCCTGGATGTGGTCGGGGTGGCCGTAGAAGCCGTCCGGGTCGTACGTGACGAGCACCTGGGGACGGACCTCGCGGATGACCTCCACCAGGTAGCCGGCGGCGACGTCCAGGTCGGCCTGCCAGAACGCCCGCGGGTGCTCGTTGGTGGTCAGGCCCATCATCCCGGAGTCCCGGTAGCGGCCCGCGCCGCCGAGGAACCGGTGGTCGGTGACGCCGAGCGCGGCGCACGCCGCGGCCAGCTCGCCGATCCGGTAGCCGCCGAGCTGGTCCGCCTCGGCCGCGCAGAGCTGGGCCAGGGCCGGGACGTGGATCTCGCCCTCCTCGCCCAGCGTGCAGGTCACGAGCGTGACGTGGGCGCCGGTGGCGGCGTAGTGCGCCATCGTCGCGCCGGTGCCGATCGACTCGTCGTCGGGATGCGCGTGGACCAGCAGGAGGCGTCGGTCGGGCAGGGTCGTCACGCCCGTCACTCTAACCGGCGGTCCTGCCCGCTCGACGGTGATGCGTCCGCCCAGGTCGGCCACATCACCCCCGGCGCCCGCCTACTCTGCAGGCGTGGACTTTCCCGAGCTGGCCGCCCGTACCCGTCGGTTCAGCCACGGGGCGCCGCGTGCCGTCGCCGTCGCGGGCGACGGCGCCCGGGTGATCTTCCTGCGTTCCGCGGGACCGGAGGACCCGGCCGACGCGCTCTGGCTGCTCGACGTCGACAGCGGCGAGGAACGACTGGTCGCGGACCCGGCGGTGCTGCTGGGCACGGACGCCGAGCCGGCCCGCCTCGCCCCCGGGGAACGGGCGCTGCGCGAGCGGTTGCGGCTCAGCTCCGGCGGCATCGGCTCGTACGCGCTGGACTCGGCCGGCCGGGTCGCCGCGTTCGCGCTGGCCGGGCGGCTGTTCCGGGCCGACCTGGTGCACGGCGACGTGATCGAGGTGGCAGCGGTCGGGCCGGTGATCGACCCGCGGCCCGACCCGGCCGGTGAGCGGCTGGCGTACGTCACCGACGCCGCCGAGGGGGTGCGCCGGGGTCAGTTGCGGGTGGTGGAGCCGGACGGCACGGACAACCTGCTCGCCGGTGAGGACAGCGGCGTCACCTGGGGTCTGGCCGAGCACATCGCGGCCGAGGAGTTCCACCGCTACCGGGGCTACTGGTGGGCGCCGGACGGGCGCAGCGTGCTGGCCGCCCGGGTCGACGAATCACGCCTGGAACGCTGGTACCTGCACGACCCGGCCGACCCGGCGAGCCCGCCGACGTCGCTCGCGTACCCCGTGGCGGGTGGGCCGAACGCGGAGGTGAGCCTGCACCTGCTCGACCTCGACGGCGGCTGGGTCGACGTGCACTGGGACCGCGAGACCTATCCGTACCTGAGTTCCGTGGACTGGACCGAGGGCGGGCCGCTGATCACAGTGCTGCGCCGCTCGCAGCAGCACGGCCTGGTACTCGCGGTGGACCCACGCACCGGGGAGACGCAGGTGCACGCCGAGCTGGCCGATCCGCGCTGGGTGGAGCCGATCCCCGGCACCCCGGCGCACCTGCCCGACGGGCGGGTGCTGGTCGGTGGCGAGCTGGCCCACGACGGGTACGACGCGCGCTGCCTGTTCGCCGACGGCACGCTGCTCACCCCACCCTCGCTGTACGTGCGGCGGGTGGTCGGGCGGCTGCCGAACGGCCCGAACGCGGCGGCGGACCTGCTGGTGGAGGCGAGCGAGGGCGAGCCGAGCCAGCGGCACCTCTACCGGGTCCGGACCACCATCGGTGGCGGCATGGACGCCCGCCGGATGGGCAGCGACCCGGGCTGGCACACGGCCTCGATCGGCGGGTCCACACTGGCGGTCGGCATCGCGTCGCTGGAGCACGCCGGGGTCCGCTGGCGGGTGTGGCACGGCGACCGCGAGGTGGGTGAGCTGCGCTCGTTCGCCGCCACCTGCTCGTACGCGCCGCGGCCGACGATGGTCCGGGTGACCGACCGGCGGCTGCCCAGCGCGGTGCTCTACCCGGCCGAGCACGTCAAGGGCACCCGGCTGCCGGTGCTGCTGGACATCTACGGCGGGCCCGGCCACCAGGAGGTGGTGGCGGCCCGCAGCGTCTGGCTGGAACGGCAGTGGTGGGCCGAGCAGGGCTTCGCGGTGGTCACCATCGACAACCGGGGCACCCCGGGCATCGCGCCGTCGTTCGAGAAGGCGATCCACCGCCGGGTCGCGGACGTGATCCTGACCGACCAGGTGGACGCGCTCACGGCGCTCGCCGACAAGCACCCGGATCTGGATCTGGAGCGGGTGGCGGTGCGCGGCTGGTCGTTCGGCGGCTGGCTGGCCGGGCTGGCGGTGCTGCGCCACCCGGAGCTGTTCAAGTGCGCGATCGTGGGCGCGCCGGTCACCGACTGGGCGCTGTACGACACCGCGTACAGCGAGCGCTACCTCGGCATGCCGGACGACGGGATGGACGTCTACGCCCACCACTCGCTGGTCGAGCTGGCGGCCGAGCCGCTCGGCGACCCGGCGCAGGCCCGGCCGATGCTGCTGGTGCACGGCCTGGCCGACGACAACGTGCTCGCCGCGCACACGCTGCGGCTGTCGGCGGCGCTGCTGGCGACGGGCCGCCCGCACGCGGTGCTGCCGCTGACCGGCGCGAGTCACCTGGCCGCCGGTGGGGTGTCGGAGCGCCTGCTCCGGCTGGAGCTGGACTTCCTGCGCCGCTACCTGTGAGGAAGGGCCCCTCGACGAGGGGCCCTTCCGTCAACCACAGGTGTGGCTACTGCTTGACGTACGCGTTGACGAAGCTGGGCCAGCCGAAGATGCTGCCGATGAAGAGGCCGCCGGCCTTCTCACCGTGGGCCACGGAGACCACCTCGTTGTAGAGCGGCACCGCGGGCGCCGACTCCTTCATCAGCTTCTCGTCCAGCTTGCTCCACTCGTCGGCCTGCTTGGCCGGGTCGAGGGCGAGCACCCGGTCGAACTCGGCGTTGATCGCCTCGCTGTTGAGCTGGGAGGTGTTGCTGTTGCCCTCGGCCTTGAGGCCGCGACCGTCGAAGAGCACCGGCAGGACGGAGGCGCCGCTGGGCCAGTCGGCAGCCCACGAGTCGACCCAGATGTCCCACGGGTTGTCCTTCTTCTTCACGAAGTCGAGGTAGCCGTCGGCGGGGATCGGCTTGACCGTGACCGTGAAGCCGGCCTTCTCCAGCGCGTTCTTGACCTGGGTGGCGGTCTCCTGCTGCCAGGTCTCGTCCCCGGTGCCGAGCACCAGGTTGACCGACTTGCCGCCCAGCGCCTCCTTCGCCTTCGCCGGGTCGCCGCTCTCGCCGGCCGGGTACGCGTCGAACTTCTTGTACCCGAGCGTGGTCGGGGGCAGCAGCGTGGTCAGCGGCATGGCGCCGTACGGGCCGCCGAGGTTCTTGGTGATGCTGCTGCGGTCGATCGCGTAGTTGATCGCCTGCCGCACGGACAGGTCGGTGACGCGGGTGGTGTTGATGCTCAGCCGGAACACGTTCGGCGTCGCGGCGACGATCATCCGCGCCTTCAGCGCCGGGTCACCGGTGATCTTCGCGAGCAGTTCGGACGGCACGCCGCCGCTGGCCACCGCCGCCGCGTCGTTGCCGGTGCCGGCGAGGACCCGGTTGGTCTGGGTGTTCTGGTCCGCGCCGAGGGTCCAGACGAACTTGTCCGGGTACGCGTGCCGCACGGCGTCGGTGGCCGGATCCCAGTTCGGGTTGCGCTCCAGCACCATCTCCACACCGGGCTGGATCTTGGTGAACCGGTACGGCCCGGACGAGAACGGCATGTTGTCCAGGTTGACGCCGGTGTCCTTGTCCGGCGGCAGCGGCGCGGTGGCCGGGAGCGACACCGCGAACGGCAGGTCGCAGCGGGGCTTGTTGAACTCGAAGCGCAGCGTGCGCGGGTCCGGCGTGGTCAGGCCCGGAGGCAGCGAGGTCTTGTTCTTCTTGAAGTCCCACTTGGTGTCGTACTGCGGGGTGTCGGCCAGCCACTCCTGCAGGTAGGTGGGGCCGCCGGTCAGGTCCGGGTCGAACGAGCGGGCGATGCCGTACGCGATCTCCTTGGAGGTGATCGGGCGGCCGTCCTCGAACTTGACGCCCTCCTTGATCGTGAACTCCCAGACCTTGCAGTCGTTGTTCACGTTCTTGCCGGGCGTCTCGGCCAGGTCGCCGACCAGGGTGACGTTGCCCTTGCCGTCGTCCTTGAAGGTGGTGAGGAAGCGGGCGTAGAGCTGGCTGCCCATCAGGCCGGCGAACGAGTAGACCCGCTGCGGGTCCAGGTGGGAGATCTTGCTCTCCCGCAGGATGTAGAAGGTCCCGCCCTTGGCCGCGCCCGGCACCTCGGCCGCGGGGCCGAGCGAGTCCTTCGGGTCGGTCGCGATGGCGCCGCTGCGGGGCTTGTTCGTGTCCACGCTGTCGCCGCTGTCGCCGGTGTTCTTGCTGCACGCACTGAGGGCGACCACCAGTGCCATCGCGCCGCCCATGGCGGTGGCGAGTCTTGCTCGCATACTCAACTCCTCGGGTCCGATGAAGGAAAGCTTCGCCTAGCTTTCACTCGCGGTAAATTTCGAGCAGATAACGGGGGCACAACGATCGACCACCGGCGACGCCGAGGTCAGCCGAGACGCACCCGGGGATCGATGAACGCGTAGAGCAGATCGACGATGATGTTCGCCACCACCACGAACAACGCCGACACCAGGACCGTGGCCATGATGGTCGGCAGGTCGCCCTGGCGCACCGCCTCCACCGCCGTACGCCCCAGCCCCTGGATGCCGAACGTCGTCTCGGTGATGACAGTGCCGCCCAGCGCCGCGCCGACGTCGATACCGGCGATCGTCACGATCGGCGTGATCGCCGCGCGCAGCGCGTGCCGTCCGTACACCTTGCGTTTCGCCACGCCCTTGGCCCGCGCGGTCCGGACGAAGTCCTCGGAGAGCGTCTCCAGCATCTGCGCCCGGGACAGCCGGGCGTAGATCGCGGAGAAGAGCAACGCGAGCGTCACCCACGCCAGTACCAGGCCGCGCGCCCACTCCACCGGGTTCTCCAGGAACGGCACGTACCGGGGTGTCGGCAGGATCTTCAGCGTGTACACGAAGATCAGCAGCAGCACGGCGCCGACGAAGTAGAGCTGCAGCGAGGCGAACGTGAGCGTCAACCCGATCGAGATGCGGTCGAGCAGCGACCCCCGCCGTAGTGCGGAGATCATCCCGAGTCCCACCCCGAGCGCCAGCCAGAGCACCGCCGCCGGAAGCACGATGTTCAGCGTCACCGGCAGCACCCGGGCGAACGTGTCGGTCACCGACTCGCTGTTCACGTAGGAGTAGCCGAGACAGGGCGCCTCGCACTTGCCGCCCTGCGCGCTGCCCAGGTCGCGGCCGACGAAGATGCCCTTCATGTAGTTGACGTACTGCGTCGGCTTCGGGTCGTTGAGCCCCAGCTCCGTACGCACCCGCTCCAGCCGCTCGGCGTTGCAGTTCTTCGGGCACATGCCGGTCACCGGGTCGCGGGGCAGCGCGAAGAACATGAGGAAGCTGACGATGCTCACCGCCAGCAGCACCGAGACGGCGAGCAGCAGCCGCTTCAGCAGGAACCGCACCATGTCGTCGAACCCCTTACCGTGACGACTTCGGGTCGAGCGCGTCGCGCAGCGCGTCGCCGAAGAGGTTGAACGCCAGCACGAGCGCGAAGATGGTGATGCCGGGGAAGAAGACGTACGCCGGGTCGGTCTGCAGGTAGTCGATGCTCCGGTAGATCATCCGGCCGAAGCTCGGCACCGACTCGGGCAGGCCGACGCCGAGGAAGGACAGCGCCGCCTCCCCCGTGACGTACGACGGCACGGCGAGCGAGAACGCCACCAGGATCGGGGCCCAGATGTTCGGCAGCAACTGCCGGAACAGCATGTGCCCGAGCCCGGCGCCGCTGGCCCGCGCCGCCTCCACGAACTCCCGCTCGCGCAGCGAGACCACCTGCCCGCGGACGAGCCGGGCCGTGCCGGTCCAGCCGAACGCGGCGAAGACCACGATCAGCGTGGTCACCGCGAACCACGTCGGCACCGCGTCCCGGGGGCCGTAGAAGCGCAGCGAGAACGTCGGCACCACGGCGAGCGCGAAGATGAGGAACGGCAACGCCAGCGCGACGTCGGTGATCCAGCTGATCACCGAGTCGACCACCCCGCCCAGGAAGCCGGCGACGATCCCGAGCACCACGCCGATCGTCGTGGTGACGAGCGCGGCGCCGAGCGCGATCAGCAGCGACGTCCGGATGCCGTAGATCATCCGGATGAAGATGTCCCGGCCCAGGCCCGGTTCCAGCCCGAACCAGTGGTCGCCGCTGACGCCGCCCACGTAGCCCAGCGGCATGCCGGTGGCGTCCAGCAGCTCACCGAACTGCTGGTTCGGCGACACGCCGTAGAGCCGCTGGATCAGCGGCGCGGCCACCGCCACCAGGATGAACAGGGCCAGCACGATGCCGCTGACCATGGCGGTGCGGTCGCGCCGCAGCCGGGCCCAGACGAGCTGGCCGGGTGAGCGGCCGACGAGCCGCTTCTTCTCGTCCGGCTCCTGCCCGGGGGACTCGATCTCGGCGAGCGCGACACCCTCGACCGGCGACAGGCTCATTTCGACACCTCCACGGGTTCGCCGGTCGGCACGCCGACCGGTCCGCTCTCCGGGTAGTGGCAGGCGGTGAGCTGCCCGCCGCCGTCCCGCGTGACCAGCGCCGGTTCCTCGGTGGCGCAGTGGTCGGTGGCTTTCCAGCAGCGGGTGCGGAAGCGGCAGCCCGACGGTGGGTTGAGTGGGGTGGGCACGTCGCCGGTGAGGCGGATGCGTCCGGCGGGTCCGAGGGCGGTGACGTCGGGGATGGCGGACAGCAGGGCCCGGGTGTAGGGGTGCTGGGGGCGGGTGTAGATGGTGTCGCGGTCACCGATCTCGACGATCTTGCCGAGATACATGACGGCGACGCGGTGGCAGAAGTGCCGGACGACGGCGAGGTCGTGGGCGATGAACACGAATGCCAGGTCGAGGTCGCGTTGCAGGTCGCGTAGCAGGTTGATGACCTGCGCCTGGATGGATACGTCCAGCGCCGAGACGGGCTCGTCGGCCACGATGAGTTTCGGTTTGAGGGCGAGGGCGCGGGCGATGCCGATGCGCTGGCGTTGCCCGCCGGAGAACTCGTGCGGATACCTGTTGTAGTGCTCCGGGTTCAACCCGACGAGTTCGAGCAGTTCCTGCACCCGTTTCTTCACCCCGCCGGGCGGGGTGATCCGGTTGACCTGCAACGGCATCGCCACGATCCGCCCGACCGTGTGGCGCGGGTTCAACGACGCGTACGGGTCCTGGAAGATGATCTGCAGGTCCTGCCGCAACGCCCGCAACTCACGACGCCCACCGTGGGTGATGTCCCGACCCGCGAAGGTGATGCTGCCGGCGGTGGGTTCCAGCAGACGCACCAGCATCCGCCCGGTCGTGGTCTTCCCACACCCCGACTCCCCCACCAGCCCGAGGGTCTCCCCCGCACGCACGTCGAAGTCCAGGCCGTCGACCGCCCGCACCGCACCCCGGGCACGCAGACCCTGCCGCACCGGGAAATGCTTCGTCAGCCCCCGCACCGACAGCAACGGCTCGGTCTCGGTGCTCATCGGGCCACTCCCACCTGGGCGATGTCGTCGCGGTAGATCCGCTCCCGGTCGGCCGCCGACAGGTGGCAGGCCACCAGGTGACCGGGCGCCCCGGCCGGCCCCAGCTCCGGAACCTCGGTGCGGGACCGGTCGCCGTTGACGTCGGCGTACCGGCAGCGCGGGTGGAACGCGCACCCCGGCGGAAGGTTGATCAACGACGGCGGGTTACCCGGGATCGGCACCAGGTCCGCGTCCGCGTCGCCGTGCAACGACGGCACACTCGACAACAACCCCCACGTGTACGGATGCTGCGGCGCCCGCAACACCCGCTCCACACTCCCGTGCTCCACCGCCCGACCCGCATACATCACCAACACGTCATCAGCCACCTGACTGACCACACCCAAGTCGTGAGTGATCAACACGATCGCCGACCGGAACTCCTCCTGAAGATCACTGAGCAGATCCAGAATCTGCGCCTGCACCGTCACGTCCAACGCCGTCGTCGGCTCATCGGCGATCAGCAGATCCGGATCGTTCACCAACGCCATCGCGATCATCGCCCGCTGCCGCATCCCACCCGAGAACTCATGCGGATACTGATCGAACCGCTTCCCCGGCTGCGGAATCCCCACCCGGCCCAACATCTCCACCGCCCGCGTGCGCGCCTCCCGCCGACCCGCCCTCGGGTGATGCACCCGATACGCCTCCGCGATCTGCCGACCCACCGAGTAATACGGATGCAACGCCGACAACGGATCCTGAAAGACCATCGCCATGTCCCGGCCCCGCAGCCGCCGCACCTCCTCCTCACCCAACCCCACCAGCTGACGCCCACCCACCCAGATCTCCCCCGAGATGGCCGTGCGCTTCGCGTTGTGCAGACCCAGGATCGCCAGCGACGTCACGCTCTTACCCGACCCGGACTCCCCCACGATCCCCAACGTGCGACCCCGCTCCACCGCGAACGACACCCCGTCCACGGCCCGCACCACACCGTCCTCGGTGTCGAACCGCACCCGCAGATCCCTGACCTGGAGATAGGGCCCGTCGCCGGATCGCTGCTCCGGCACCTCCGGGCGGTCCGGCTCCCCGGACGGCACCGCCTCCGACCTGCCCATTGACCGCCTCCCCTTCGATGATGAAGAGAACCTACAGCAAACCCTTGGAGGCGAAAATAAGCTACATCGAGCGGTCTGTCAGCGGTGAGAGCGTAACGACTCGGTCTCCCGTCCGCACGCCCCTCACCTGGGACATTCACGGCCACGATTGGGCATCTCGGCCTCGTCGTCGCACCCGGGGTGCGACCATGGTCCCGGTGACGAAGGGACGATTCCTGTCGGCACGAGGTGGAGGCGACCATGACCGCGGCGGTGTTCGGCCACGACGGCCCGTGGACCGAAGAGGAGTACCTCGCCCTCGGCGAGACGCGGCAGCGCGTCGAACTCTTCGACGGGAGCCTGCACGTGACACCGGCACCGACTCCGCGGCACCAGCGAATCCAGCGGAACCTCGGCAATCTGCTGGAGGCCGCGGCCCAGCACGCCGGCCTGGAACTGCTGGAGACGGTCAACGTCCGGCTCCGGCCAGGCCGCATACCGATTCCCGACCTGGTCGTCACCGAGTCGATCGACTTCGACGAGCCGATGATCGAGGCGCGGGACGTGCGGCTCGTGTGCGAGGTCATCTCACCCGGCAACGCGGCGACCGACAAGGTGCTCAAGATGCACTACTACGCCGCCGCGGGCATCGAGTGGTACCTGCTGGTGGAGCAGGAGACCGGCACGCTGCACCTCCACCGGCGGCAGGGCCGGCACTACCGGGAGGTGTCGGTGACCAAGCCCGGTTCCGTGCTGGAGCTGGCCGAGCCCGTCCGGGCCACGATCCGGCCGGAGGATCTCGTCCCCTGACGGATGTCGGCGCGCTCGCCTAGGGTCGGGCGCATGAGCGAGCGTCAGCGAGCGAATCATCGGGGCGGCGCGAAGGTGCCTCATGCCGGCACGCAGCGCAGCGGAGTGCCGACATGAGCGAATTCGACGCGGCGACCGCCGCCGTCCAGGCCGCTCTCGACTCGGGCGCCCGGTACGCGGACGCCCGGGTCATGCACCGCCGCTACGAGTCGATGTCGGCCCGCAACGGCGACGTCGAGGAGCTGAGCCAGGACGAGAGCATCGGGCTGGGCGTACGCGCGCTCGTCGGATCGGGATGGGGCTTCCACGCCGTACCCGATCTGTCCGACGCCGCGGCCCGCGACGCCGGCCGGCGCGCCGCGGCGATCGCCACCGCGAGCGCGCGGGTGCCCGGCCCGCCGATCGACCTGGTGCCGGTCGAGGCGACGGTGGCGACCTGGGCCTCGGACTGCGCGGTCGACCCGCTCGGCGTGCCGCTGTCGGACAAGGGCGACCTGCTGGCCCGCGCCACGGCGACGATGCGTGAGCACGGCGCCGACCTGGCCGAGGGGCTCTACCAGATCTGGGACACCTCGAAGTGGTTCGTCTCCAGCGAGGGCCACCGGATCGACCAGCGCATCCGGGAGTGCGGTGGCGGCATCTCGGCCACCTCCATCGGTGACGGCGAGACGCAGCGGCGGTCCTACCCGAGCTACCGCGGGCAGTACGGCACCACCGGCTGGGAGCTGGTCACCTCGCTCGACCTGGCCGCGCACGCCGCCCGCATCGCCGAGGAGTCCCGGGAGTTGCTCACCGCCCCGCTCTGCCCGGCCGGCGAGACCGACCTGATCCTCGGCGGCGAGCAGCTCGCGTTGCAGATCCACGAGTCGGTCGGGCACGCCATCGAGCTGGACCGCATCCTCGGCTGGGAGGCGGCGTTCGCCGGCACGTCCTGGCTCGACCTGGCCCGGCTCGGCTCGCTGCGCTACGGCTCCGAGCTGATGAACGTGACGATCGACCCGACCATCCCGGGTGCGCTGGGCAGCTTCGGCTACGACGACGAGGGTTCGCCGGCGGTCGCCCGGGACGCGGTCCGCGAAGGGCGGTGGGTCGGGGTGCTCGCCGGCCGTGACTCGGCCGCCGTCGCCGGCCTGGACCACGGCGGCAGCGTACGGGCGGACGGCTGGGCCCGGCTGCCGATGGTGCGGATGACGAACGTGGGCCTGGAACCCGGCCCGCACACGCTCGACGAGATCATCGCGGCCACCGACGACGGGGTGCTGATGGACATCAACCGGTCCTGGTCGATCGACGACAAGCGGCTCAACTTCCAGTTCGGCTGCGAGGTCGGCTGGGAGGTGAAGAAGGGCCGCCGGGGGCGGATGCTGCGCAACCCGACCTACACCGGCATCGGCCCGGTCTTCTGGCGCTCGATGGACATGCTCTCCTCGGAGACAGTCGCTTGGGGCACGCCCAACTGCGGGAAGGGGCAGCCCGGGCAGGTCGGGCACACCGGTCACCCGGCCGCGCCGGCCCGGTTCCGCGGCGTCCGGGTAGGGGTGCGGGCATGAAGCGGAGTGCCGGCACGAGTGCCGAACTGGAGATCGCCGCCGGGGTGGTGGACCTGGTCCGGCACACGGCCGGTCCGGCCGCCGAGGCCGAGGTGCTGGTGACCCGCTCCGACCTGGCGCTGACCCGGTTCGCCAACTCGTTCGTCCACCAGAACGTGTCCGAGACCGGCGTCGCCGTACACCTGCGGTTGCACGTGGACGGGCGGACCGTGACCGGCAGCGGCAGCCGGGTGGACGCCGACGGCCTGGCCGCGCTCGTCGAGCGGACCCGGGCCGCGGCCCGGCTCGCGCCGCCCGACCCGGCCTGGCCGGGACTCACCGCGCCGGTGCCCGTGCCGTCCGGCCCGGCCGTGGACGAGGCCACCGCGTTCGCCTCGCCGGACGAGCGGGCCGAGCGGGTACGCGCGTTCGTCGAGGCGGTGGAGGGGCTGGAGGCGGCCGGCTACTGCCGCACCGCGTACCGGTCGGGGGCGTTCGCCAACTCCGCCGGGCACACGGCTGTGGGCCGGGCGGCCGAGGCGGCGATGGACGGCATCGCGCGTGCCGGCGGCGCCGACGGGGTGGCGCGGCTCTGCGCGGACCGGCTGGCCGATCTCGACGGCGCGGCGCTCGGCGCCCGTGCGGCGGCGAAGGCGCGCGCCGCTGCCGACCCGGTCGAGCTGCCGCCCGGGCACTACGAGGTGGTGCTCGAACCGGCGGCCGTCGCCGACCTGTTGCAGAACCTGGCCTGGTACGGCTTCAACGGCAAGCGGTACGCCGAACGGCAGTCCTTCGCCGAACCGGGCACCGCCCAGTTCGACCCGGCGGTGACGCTGGTGGACGACCCGCTGCACGCCGGCACGCTGCCGTTCGACCTGGAGGGCACGCCCCGGCGGGCGTTGCCGCTGGTGGAGCGGGGCACCACAGGGGCGGTGGCATACGACAGGCGCGGCGGCGCCGAGGCGGGCACCGGGTCCACCGGCCACGGTATGCCGGGGAGCGCGACGTTCGGGCCGATCCCGCACAACATCCGCCTGCTGGCGGCCGGCGCGGACCCGGGCGCGGAGTCGGCCGCCGCGGCGGTGAGCGCGGGCGTGACCGGGGCGGTGGGCGACCCGGACACCGCCGCGCTGGTGTCCGGGATGCGGCGCGGGCTGCTGGTGAGCGACTTCTGGTACACCCGGGTGCTGGACCCGAAGCAGCTGGTGGTCACCGGGCTGACCCGCAACGGGGTGTGGCTGGTCGAGGACGGCGTGCCGACCCGGGCGGTACGCGACTTCCGGTTCACCGAGTCGTACCCCCTGGCGATGGGGCCGGGCCGGGTGCTCGGCCTGGGCCGGACGGCGGTCCGCCAGCCCGCTCGCGTCGACGGCTCCTGGTACGAGACCCCGGCGCTGCGGCTGGCCTCCTGGCACTTCACCGGCGGCGCGTCCGGGTGATCCGGCGCGCCGCCTGGCGCGTCACGGCACCGGTCGGCGCACCGTTCGGCCGACCCGCCACATTGATCATGAACTGACTCTTTCCAAGCTGCGGGACACACGGGACACTGCGTTGCGCGGCCGGGCCGTGAAGATCGGCGTAACGTGTGTCACTTAGCCGCACCGGTTCGCCGGTGTGGCCTCGCGCGTGCGCAGGACGTGACAGTGACGTCAGGGAGATGACTCGAATGACAACTACGTCGGCCAGGACGCCGAGACCGCAGCCGCGGGGAGGGCGGGCACGCGCCGCCATCGCGGCGAAGACGTTGCGGACCGACAGATGGTGGATCGCCCCGCTGATCACAGTGGTGGGGCTCAGCGCGTGGGTCATCTACGCGACGGTCCGGGTCTTCATGCACAAGTGGTACTGGGTGGAGCAGTACCACTACCTGACGCCGTTCTACTCCCCCTGCGTCACCGACCGCTGCGTCGAGGGCTCCTCGCACTTCGGCCAGTTCCTGCCCGGCTGGTGGATCATCCCGGATGCGGCGCTCACCCTGCCGTTCCTGCTGCTGTTCCGGCTGACCTGCTACTACTACCGCAAGGCGTACTACCGGTCGTTCTGGCTGTCGCCGCCGGCCTGCGCGGTGCCGGACGGGCACCAGTCGTACAGCGGCGAGACGCGGTTCCCGCTGCTCGGCCAGAACCTGCACCGCTACTTCTTCTACGCCGCCGCGATCATCTCGCTGATCAACACCTGGGACGCGGTCCTGGCCTTCCACTCCCCCGAGGGCTTCGGCTTCGGCCTGGGCAACATCATCCTGATCGGCAACGTGGTGATGCTGTGGGCGTACACGATCTCCTGCCACTCCTGCCGGCACATCATCGGCGGGCGGCTCAAGCACTTCTCCAAGCACCCGATGCGCTACAAGGCGTGGACCGGGGTGTCCTGGTTGAACGTCCGGCACATGCAGCTCGCCTGGATCACCCTCGGCACCCTGGCACTCACCGACTTCTACGTGATGGCGGTCGCCGCCGGCTGGATCAACGACCTGCGGTTCATCAACTGAGAGCCTGGACATGACTGAGACGCGAATCGAACGACACCACTACGACGTCGTCGTGATCGGGGCCGGTGGCGCCGGCCTGCGCGCGGCGATCGAGGCCCGGCTGGCCGGCAAGAAGACCGCGATCATCTCGAAGTCGCTGTTCGGCAAGGCGCACACGGTGATGGCCGAGGGCGGCGCCGCCGCCGCGATGGGCAACGTGAACTCGCGCGACAACTGGCAGGTGCACTTCCGGGACACCATGCGCGGCGGCAAGTTCCTCAACAACTTCCGGATGGCCGAGCTGCACGCCAAGGAGGCGCCGCAGCGGATCTGGGAGCTGGAGACGTACGGCGCGCTGTTCGACCGCACCAAGGACGGGAAGATCTCGCAGCGCAACTTCGGCGGCCACGAGTACCCGCGCCTGGCGCACGTCGGCGACCGGACCGGCCTGGAGCTGATCCGTACCCTCCAGCAGAAGATCGTCTCGCTCCAGCAGGAGGACAAGCAGGAGTTCGGCAGCTACGACGCGCGGATCCGGGTCTTCTCCGAGACCACGATCACCGAGCTGCTGCTCGACGGCGACCGGATCGCCGGCGCGTTCGGCTACTACCGCGAGTCCGGCGAGTTCGTCCTGTTCGAGGCGCCCGCGGTGGTGCTCGCGACCGGCGGCGTCGGACGGTCCTACAAGGTCACCTCGAACTCGTGGGAGTACACCGGCGACGGCCACGCGCTGGCGCTGCGCGCCGGGGCCACCCTGATCAACATGGAGTTCCTCCAGTTCCACCCGACCGGCATGGTCTGGCCGCCCTCGGTGAAGGGCATCCTGGTCACCGAGTCGGTCCGCGGCGACGGCGGCGTGCTGAAGAACTCCGAGGGCAAGCGGTTCATGTTCGACTACGTCCCCGACGTGTTCCGCAAGCAGTACGCGGAGACCGAGGAGGAGGCGGACCGCTGGTACACCGACCCGGACAACAACAGGCGTCCGCCGGAGCTGCTGCCCCGCGACGAGGTCGCCCGCGCGATCAACAGCGAGGTCAAGGAGGGCCGGGGTACGCCGGCCGGTGGCGTCTACCTGGACATCGCCTCCCGTAAGTCGGCCGAGGAGATCCGCCGCCGCCTCCCGTCGATGTACCACCAGTTCAAGGAACTGGCCGACGTCGACATCACCAAGGAGCCGATGGAGGTCGGCCCGACCTGTCACTACGTGATGGGCGGCGTCGAGGTGGACCCGAACTCCGGCGCGGCGTACGGCACCGTGCGCGGGCTCTACGCCGCCGGTGAGGTGTCCGGCGGCATGCACGGCTCCAACCGGCTCGGCGGCAACTCCCTGTCCGACCTGCTGGTCTTCGGCAAGCGCGCGGGCGGGCACGCGGCCACGTACACCGATCAGCTCGCCACCCGCCCGGCGGTGTCGGTGGCGGCGGTCGAGGCCGCCGTGGAGACGGCGCTGGCGCCCCTGCAGCGGGACACCGGCGAGAGCCCCTACCAGCTCCAGCAGGACCTGCAGGCGGTGATGGGCGACCTGGTCGGCATCATCCGCCGGGAGAGCGAGCTCGCCGACGCCATGCGCAGGCTGGCCGAGCTGCGGGAGCGGGTGGCGAAGGTCAGCGCGGCCGGCGGCCGGCGCTACAACCCGGGCTGGCACCTGGCGCTGGACCTGCGCAACATGCTCGTGGTCTCGGAGTGCACCGCGATGGCGGCGCTGGAGCGGCAGGAGTCGCGCGGCGGGCACACCCGGGAGGACTACCCGGCGATGGACCCGAAGTGGCGCCGGGTCAACCTGGTCTGCTCGCTGGACGGGGACGCGGTCCGGCTCACCGAGAAGCCGCTGCCGAAGATGCGGCCGGAGCTGATCGGGCTGTTCGACCGGGCCGAGCTGGCCAAGTACCTGACCGACGAGGAACTCGCCGAGTTCGACGCCCTCAACGAGGAGGCGAACAACTGATGGGAAGTAAGCGCCAGTTCCGCATCTGGCGGGGCGACGAGACCGGCGGGGACCTGAAGGACTACACGGTCGAGGTGAACGAGGGCGAGGTGGTCCTCGACGTTATCCACCGGCTCCAGGCCACCGAGGCGCCCGACCTGGCGTGCCGGTGGAACTGCAAGGCCGGCAAGTGCGGCTCCTGCTCCATGGAGATCAACGGCAAGCCGCGGCTGGGCTGCATGACCCGGATGTCGACGTTCGAGGAGTCCGAGACCGTCACCGTCACCCCGCTGCGCACCTTCCCGGTGATCCGGGACCTGGTCACCGACGTCTCGTTCAACTACGAGAAGGCCCGGGAGACCCCGGCGTTCGCGCCGCCGGCCGACGTGGCCCCCGGTGACTACCGGATGCAGCAGGTCGACGTCGAGCGCTCGCAGGAGTTCCGCAAGTGCATCGAGTGCTTCCTGTGCCAGAACGTCTGCCACGTGATCCGTGACCACGAGGAGAACAAGCCGGCGTTCTCCGGTCCCCGGTTCTTCATCCGCGCGGCCGAGCTGGACATGCACCCGCTCGACGCGCGTACCGACCGCCGGGAGTACGCGCAGTCGGACATGGGCCTCGGATTCTGCAACATCACCAAGTGCTGCACCGAGGTCTGCCCCGAGCACATCAAGATCACCGACAACGGGATCATCCCCATGAAGGAACGGGTCGTCGACCGCAGGTACGATCCCCTTGTGTGGCTCGGTAACAAGATCTTCCGGAGGGGTCAGGTGCCTCAGACCAGCGCGACCAGCGGGCATTCCAGCGGTGCCGTCACGTCCGGAGGGGCGCACGGCGGGGCGCACGCGCACGGCGGCGGTTCGCACGCCGGCGGGGTGCACTCGCACGCGGGCGGCTCGCACGACAGTGCCGCCGAGCGTCAGGCGCAGCAGGGCGTCAACTGGCACCGCGAGGTGCCGCACCCGACCGCCCCGGCGGTGGACGCCAACGGCAAGCTGCCGCTGACCGAACTGACGTTCAACAAGGCCGCCGCGCCGTCGCCGTTCGGCGACGACGTGACGTTCCCGCTGCCGCCCGAGCACCTCAACTTCGCTCACCCGCAGCAGGACGAGCCGAAGCACTGAACAGCAGCGCGACGACGACGGGGGCCAGCGGCACACGCCGCGGGCCCTCGTCCCGTTTCTGCCCGGCTGTCCGGTTCACCGGACGGCCCGGCTCGCGCCGCGATCGTTCAGGCGGTGTCGAGCAGCGGGCGCAGCGCGGCCACGATCGGCACGTCGGCCGGCAGCCAGTCGACGCTGTCCAGCTCGGCGGCGGTCAGCCAGCGCAGCTCGGCGTGCTCCAGCGCCTTGGGCTCGTCGCCGTGCAGCAGGCGGGCGGCGTAGACGCGCAGCACGGACCGGCCGTGCGCCATCCGTACGTCCCGGCCGACACGCGCGCCGACAGCCACCCGTACGCCCAGTTCCTCGGCACACTCCCGGGCCAGCGCGTCGGTCTCGGCCTCGCCGGGCTCGACCTTCCCGCCCGGGAACTCCCAGCGCCCCGCCACCTCGGGGGGCGCGGAGCGCTCACACGCCAGCACCCGGCCGCCCTCGATGATCGCCGCCCCGACGACCACCTTCGGCTCCCGCCGGTCGGCCTGCCCGCTTCCGCTTACCCGTTCGGTCCGCACGGGCCACCAGCGTGCCAGATCAATCGGCGGTTTGGGTAGCTGCGTCGACCGTCAGGTCAGCAGAACACGGAAGTGTGGGCGTGGACACACCATCTGAGTGGCGAGAGACTAGAGGGCGTCGACTGGGACACGGGATGGCGACGATTTGGCCACAAGCCGGCAACGACGCCTGGGAGGTGCGGTGATGCGCGTGCTGTTCAGCGGCCGGGTGAAGCACGACTACCTCAGCGACGCGCTCGCCCTGCTGTCCGGATGGACGCGCGAGGGCGAACAGATCCGCCGCACCATCGTCCTCGACGACACCCAGCACGCCGCGCTCACCGAGCGGGTGGCGGTGGTGGCCGACGCGCTGCGGTTGCGCCCCGAGATCAGCCGCCGGGCCGACCGTACCCAGATCCGGCTCGGGCACGACGACGGTGAGCCGCTCACCGAGGGCGAGGTGCTGCTGGCCGCGCGCATCGAGGACGCGGTCCGCGCGGTCACCGAGTCCTGAGCCGCTGGCACGCCCCGCCTACCCTCGGGTGCATGTCTGGCCCCACGTACGACCGCAAGGAACAGTTCCAGCAGATTCAGAGCGGGTTGCTGCCCGGCGAGCAGATCATCGCCGTCTACGACGCGATCGGCACCGGCACCGGCTTCATCGGCCTGACCGACCGGCGCGTGATCGTCCAGGACCGCTCCTTCGTCGGCAAGCGGTACGCGATCACCAGCATCCCGTACTCGAAGATCACCAGCGTGAGCGTGGTGAGCAACAAGTCCTGGGGTGGTTCGTTCTTCTCCACCGGGTCCATCGCGGTGCACGTCGGCACCCACACCTACGAGGTCGAGTTCCGGGGCGCGCAGAAGAGCCACCACGTGCACAACGTGATCCTGCAATACATCTCCTGACCCGCCTGGCACAATCGCCGCCATGCGAGGGCTGACGGCGCGATGGCGGGCCTGGCGGGGCGACCGTCGGCGGGCCGTACGCCTGCTCCGCCGCCTCCTGGTGCTCGCCACCGCCGCCGTGATGCTGCTCGGCGCCGCGACGGTCGCCAGCGTGGTCTGGGTCCGCGACGCCGCCGAGGGCCGCGTGTTCGACGCCGCGGACGCGCCCGAGACGCCGGTGGCGCTCGTGCTGGGCACCAAGGTGGAGCCGGACGGCACGCCGGCGCCGTTCCTGGCCGCGCGGCTGGAGATCGCCCGGCAGTTGTACGCCGCCGGCAAGGTCCGGGTGCTGCTGCTCTCCGGTGACCACATGAACTGGGACTACGACGAGCCGGACGCGATGCGGCGCTGGCTCGTCGACCGGGGCGTCCCGGCCGAGAAGACGGTGCTGGACCACGCGGGGTTCGACACGTACGACTCGTGTGTGCGCGCGCACCGCGTCTTCGGGGTGCGGCGGGCCACTGTGGTCACCCAGTCGTTCCACCTGTCGCGCGCGGTGGCGCTCTGCCGGGACGCCGGCATCGACACCGTCGGCGTCGGCGACGACACCGCCCGCCGGTACGCGGGCCAGTGGCGGATCAGCTCCGTCCGGGAGTACGGGGCGTGTGTGAAGGCTGCCCTGGACGTGCTCACCGGGCGTGACCCGGTGCACCTCGGCCGCCGGGAGACCGGAGTGGACGACGCGCTGCGGGCGTAATCCGGTTGTCCCGCCGGCTCGGCTGCTGATCTGCTGAGCCTCTCGAAGCCGACCGGAGGGAGCATCACCATGCCACACGCTGCGAAGCCCACCCGACCCGTCGTCACCTCATCCGAAACGAGGCTTCGTGTTGTCGTACCCCATTCCGGCGGAGGTCACTGACCTCGCGCCGCGTCGCGTCCCGTCCGCCCGGCGGGAGGGCGCGTGATGTCCGTCTTCGACGATCCCGGCCTGTTCGGCCGGCTCTGGGCCGCCACCTACGACGGCCCCGGCAATCCCGACCCGGCCCCGGCCGTCGACTTCCTCGCCCCGCTGGCCGAGGGCGGCCCGGTGCTCGAACTGGCGATCGGCACCGGCCGGGTGGCCCTGCCGCTGGCCGAGCGCGGCCTGACCGTGGAGGGCGTCGAGGCGTCCCCGGAGATGGTCGCGCACCTGCGCGCCAAGCCGGGCGGCGCGGACATGCCCGTCACCGTCGGCGACATGGCGGACGTCCCGGTCCCCGGGCCGTACCGTCTGGTGTTCCTGGTGTTCAACACGCTGTTCAACCTGGTCTCCGAGGAGCGCCAGGCGGCGTGCTTCCGCAACGTCGCCCGGGTGCTCGCGCCCGGCGGGGCGTTCGTCATCGAGACCTTCGTGCCCGACCCGGCGGACTTCGACCGGGACGAGCAGGTCCAGGTGCGGGAGGTGACCGAGGACTCGGCCATCATCCGCATGCATCGGTACGACCGGGCGGCGCAGACGTTCGTGCGCCAGACCGTCACGTTCGACGCCGCCGGCGTTCACCTCAAGCCGTTCGCCATGCGGTACGCCTGGCCGGAGCAGATCGACGAACTGGCGGAGCGGGCCGGGCTGCGGCTCACCGAGCGGTACGCCGACTGGGACCGGTCGCCGTTCGACGCGGACAGCCGCTCGCACATCTCCGTCTACCGGCGGCGGTAGCGCTCACACCGAGGGGCCGGGCATCCCGTCCCGGCCCTTCGGCCGCGCGACTACGCTGACCACCGCCGGTCCGGACAGGGGGAACCGATGACAGTCACCGTCGTCGCCATGAACGACTCGCACGCCGACGCCGTGCTGGAGATCTACCGCCTCGGCATCGACGAGGGCAACGCCACGTTCGAGACCGCGCCGCCGGACTGGGCGCGGTTCACCGCCACCCGGATGCCCGGCCACCGCTGGGTGGCGCTCGACGAGGCCGGCGACGTGCTCGGCTGGGCGGCCTGTTCGGCGGTCTCCGAGCGCAGCGTCTACGCCGGGGTGGTCGAGCACTCCGTCTACGTGCACCCGCGGGGGCGCGGACGCGGGGTCGGCCGGGCCCTGCTGGAGGCGCTGATCGCCTCCACCGAGGCGGCCGGGATCTGGACCATCCAGTCCGGCGTGTTCCCGGAGAACACCGCGAGTCTCGCGCTGCACGCGGCGTGCGGCTTCCGCGTCGTCGGCACCCGCGAGCGGGTGGGCCGCCACCACGGCACCTGGCGCGACGTGACCCTGATCGAGCGCCGCAGTCCCCGAATCTGACCCCTTGGTCACCGGGTCGGTCAGGCGCCGACCAGGTGACGGCGCACCAGGGCGTCCCGCTCCAGGACCAGGTCGATCATCTGCCAGAACTCGGCGATCCGGGGATGGGTCAGGCCCTCCTCGCGGCTGAGCTTGCGGCCGAAGACCGGGCTGTCATCCGCGACCTCACCACCGTTGACGAGCGTCGCGGCCGGCCCCGGCGAGCCGGCCACCGGCCCGAGCCGGCAGCCGAACGTGACGTGGTCGTCGAAGTCGTCGCGGCCCCAGCTGCCCAGGATCGCGTCGATCCAGACCTCGTGCACGCCGTCGTGGTGGTAGCAGCTCGCGAAGTAGACGGCCGCCGTCGCGCCGTCGGTGCGGATGTGGGCCCGATCCTCAGTGTCACGGCGCGAACCCTAGCGAGGACTTGACGGTTCTGCCGCCCAGGTGCGATGGTTAGTTACATGAGTAATGAACCAAAGAACCGGGATGGATGACGGCCGGCCGATCTTCGTCCAGATCGCGGAGCTGATCGAGAACTCGATCATCGACGGGACGTACGCGGAGGAGACCCAGGTGCCGTCGACGAACGAGCTGGCGGCGTTCCACCGGATCAACCCGGCGACCGCCGCCAAGGGGATCAACCGCCTGGTCGATGACGGGCTGCTCTACAAGCGCAGGGGGATCGGAATGTTCGTGGCAACGGGGGCCAGCGAAACACTCCGAGAGCGCCGTCGGCACGAGTTCTCCGACCAGTACGTGCGACCCCTCATCGAGGAGGCACGCAAGTTGGGCATCGGCACCGAGGAGCTGAAGAAGCTCATCGAGACATGGGAGGAACAACGATGAGCGTCGTGGCGGCTGCCGGCCTCACGAAGCGGTACGGCGACGTGGCCGCTCTCGACGACGTCACCTTCACCCTGACGGGGAACAAGATCTACGGCCTCCTCGGCCGCAACGGCGCCGGAAAGACGACGCTGATGCAGCTGATCACCGGCCAGCAGAGCGTCTCCAGTGGCGACCTGACACTCTTCGGCGAGCGGCCGTACGAGAACGAACGGGCGCTGTCGCAGGTGGCCTTCATCAAGGAGAGCCAGACGTACCCGGCCGTCTACCAGGTCCAGCACGTCCTGAGCCTGGCCCGGCGGCTGTTCCCGAACTGGGACGAGGACTTCGCGCAGTCCCTCGTGGACGGCTTCGAGCTGCCCCGCAAGCGCAACGTCCGCAAGCTGTCCCGCGGCATGACGTCCGCGCTGGGCGTGACGATCGGCCTGGCCGCACGCGCGCCGCTGACCTTCTTCGACGAGCCGTACCTGGGACTCGACGCAGTCGCCCGGCAGCTCTTCTACGACCGGCTGCTGGCCGACTACGCCGAGAACCCGCGCACCGTCGTGCTCTCCACACACCTCATCGACGAGGTGGCCGACCTGATCGAGCACGTGGTGCTGCTCGATCACGGCAAGCTGCTGCTCGACGCGCCCAGCGACGAGTTGCGCGGCGAGGTGATGGAGGCGTCCGGCCCGGCCGCGGTGGTGGACGAGTTCGCCGCCGCGTACCGGGTGCTGCACCGCGAACAGCTCGGCGGCGCGGTCCGCGCGTCGCTGCGCGGGTCGTTCGACAACGCCGAACGGATGCGCGCCAAGAAGCTCGGCATCGACCTGGCGCCGGTGTCGCTCCAGCAGGCAGTGGTGCGCCTGACGACGGAAAGGACGAAGACCCGATGACTCGCATCCTCGACGTCGCCCGGATGCACACCATCGCCTGGATCGGCCAGCTGGCCTGGCCGTGGGGCATCATGGCCATCTCACTCGGCGTCAACCTGCTGATCTTCGCCTCGATCGACGAGGCGGCGCCGGGCAAGAACACCACGGGTGGCCTGGCCAGCCTCTACATCGTCTGCGCGATCGTCGCTGCCGCCTCGATCAGCCAGGTGTTCCCGTTCGCCCTCGGCATGGGCGTCACCAGACGCACCTTCTACCTCGCCACCATGCTGGTAAACGTGGTGCAGGCGGTCGTCTACGGCGTCCTGCTCTACCTGCTCAACCTGATCGAGGGCGCCACCGGCGGCTTCGGGATCGAACTACGGTTCTTCCGGATCCCGTACATCGACGTCGACAACGGGCTGTTGCAGATCGCCGTCTACGCGGTGCCGTTCCTGTTCCTGAACTTCGTCTCCATCTTCGTCGCCGTCTGGTACGTCCGGTTCGGCATGAACGGCCTGCTCGGGGCCGGCGCGGCCCTGATCCTGGTGACCGGCCTGCTCGTCGCGCTGGTCATCTGGCAGGACTGGTTCGGCGGCATCTGGGAGTGGCTGAGCAGCCAGCACCAGGCCAGCCTGCTGGTGGGATGGCCCGCCCTGATCGCCGCGGTGGCCGCGCTCGGCGGCATGGCGGCCATCCGGCGGGCGAACGCCTGACGGTACGCACACGGCGACCGCCGGCCCGCGAGACGCAGGCCGGCGGTCGTTCGTGCGATGGTGGTAGACCTCTCAGCGCCTGGTCTCGTACCTCGTCAGGAGCACGCCGCCAGGGAACGTCCGGGTCTCCACCAGAGCCAGGTTCACCCAGTTGTCGAGGGTCGCGAAGAACGGCTTACCGCCACCCACCAGGACCGGATGGGTGACGAGCACGTACTCGTCGATCAGCCCGCCCCGCATGGCCGCCGCGGCGAGGGTGGCGCCACTGATGTCCATCGGACCACCGTCCTCGGCCTTCAGCCGGCTGATCTCGGTGACCGCGTCGCCGGTGACCAGTCGGGTGTTCCAGTCGACCGGTCTGGTCGTCGAGGAGAACACCACCTTCGGCATGTCCCGCCAGCGGCGGGCGAACTCGGCGTGCGCAGGTGTGACGTCCGGCTGCTGATCGGCGGTCGGCCAGTGGGAGCTCATCGCCTCCCACAGTCGCCGCCCGTAGAGCGCCGTGCCGGTCTCCGCCACCCGGTCGGACCACCACTGGAACCACTCGTCGCTCGGCACACCCCAGCTGAGATCGTCGCCGGGCGCGGCGACGTAGCCGTCCAGGCTCACGTTCATGCCGAAGGTCAGTTTGCGCATCGTGCCAGCCTCCCGTGGGTCGATACTCGACGTACAGACCAGCACGGCGCCGGGAAACCATCGGTCAGGCCACGCCGAGCGCCGGCCCACGGGTGTCCCGCGTCCGAATGCGGGTCGGATGAGCTGAGCGGGCCCATCTCGGGCTCACGCCATTGATCGCTGGTTGCCGACGTCTCACGCTGTCTTGTGCCCCGTGTGTGCCCCAGGACCCGGCAATTGGTTTTCGGGACGTTGGTACTTCCTGGCGCCTCGGATGCCCGCGCCCGTCAATCCCCCGCCAACTGCGCACAAGGTCGGAGCAGACAAAGGCCAACCAGCTTCGGCCACGTACGGCCAGGTCATGGCGAGCCCGGTGACCGCCATCAGCGCACCGACCATAGCCAAGAGCAGGTACATGAGGCGTCGCCTACGCATCGGACCAGTAGAGCACGGCATCGCTGCCCCGGCCCCGCCCAGCTTGTCGCCCACCTGTAGCTACGACCGGGTGTCTTCGGGCCGAGGATCTGCCAGGGCGCGGCCCGCCCCACCCGCCACCTTCGCGAGAGTGCGTAGCTTCCGTGCCACAGCGAGGGCATCCTGCTGGGTGTCCTCTACGGACCCGGCCGCCGGAGATCGCATCTGCTAATGCGGTCAACGGGGCGGCCGGAAGCATGGCATCCCCGAACTCGTCGATGTACAGCGTCAGCTCTCTACCGGACCTCGGGTCAGTGGCAGTCAGGACCGACGATCGGTCGTCGTAGCGGACCGTGGCGAGGCTGAGGTCGACCTGCTCTCTCCGATAAGCGACGAGAAGGGTCATCATCGATCCCCGCAGCCAACCGGAGTATGTGACGTGAGCAAACGCGTAGAACGCGCCGACGCAAAGAATATGGATCGCGACGACGAGCGGCCCGTAGATGAAGACGCCGGCGAGGACCTGCTGCCACCACGGCCCATCCAACTGCCGCCATACGAGGGCGCCCATGAGCACCAGGAACGCCGCAACGAGCAACGGAATCAGGCCCACACAACCGAGAAGCACCCTCGTCGTGAGCGGCAGACCGACAGACAGCCGTATCCTGGCGGGGCGAGCCACACCGTGAAACTAGTTCCCATCGGCAACCTGCGGGAGCCTCCAGTTCATCGGGATCGGGCTGCCTGACCATCACGCCGGTGGTCGTCTCGTGCCCATCGGTCGGCCCCGAACGGGTCAGGACCCCGTCGACGTCCAAGAGGAGTAGGGAGCAGACCCGCTGACACGGCTGCTCCGGCACCGTCCGGCCGAAGCACTCCGGCCCGCGGCCAGCAGGTCAGGGCAGGCTACCGGGATCACGGCGCCAGCAGCTGCGTGACCAGCCACCGGGAGGCTTCCGGCAGGGCGAACACGCTTTCCGGGTTGCGTGGCGCATACTCCGAGCCAGGCACGCCCGCCGCCCACAGCACGTGTCCCCAGAAGTGCACCTCGTCCGAGACCGCGGCCGCCGCCACTCGCTCAGTGTCTCCGGTTGCGCCGAGCGTGCGCATCGCCGCGGCGAGCAAGACCACTGCGTCCGGGGTGTCTGCGGCCTTGTCGCCGAACGCAGGGGCGAGAAGCATCAGGGTCTGCGCACGCCGGACCGGGTCGGGCTGGCGTCCGGCGACGGCCACCAGATCCGTCCAGGAAAGTCCGGGGCCGGTCTGGTGCCCGTCCAGTGCGGCGATCTCAATGGCGTCCCGGCCGCCACCAGGCAGGACCAGGAAGTCGACCCCGCGGTCCTCGTCGAGGTTACGAAACACCACGGCGAGCTCGGCTCCGCCGCCCAGGCCCACTCGCAGCACCTGCCAGGACTCCGCGTCGAGAAGCCCGCCCAGGTCGTCGCCGGCGGCTCCCCAAACCTCGGAGAGCAGGTCGTCCTCGTCGGGAAGCAGGAGTTCCCGCCAGTACTGGGCCCAGAACCCGGGCCGCACTGCGAGATGCCAGCCGTCCGTGGTCAGCGCGGTGACGTCGACGTCCTCGGGGAATCGATCCTGGTAGCCGGGGATGAGCATGACCGCACGGTAGCGGACAGCCGTGGATGATCCGCCAATCGTGCGGAGGGCCGCCTGGTTCTGGGGCACCTGTCGCACATCAACTGTCGAATCACGATTCAGACGTTGAAGCGGAACTCCACCACGTCGCCGTCCTGCATGACGTACTCCTTGCCCTCGATCCGGACCTTGCCGGCGGCCTTCGCCGCCGCCATAGATCCGGCCTCGACCAGGTCGTCGTAGGAGACCACCTCGGCCTTGATGAAGCCGCGCTGGAAGTCGCTGTGGATCACCCCGGCGGCCTCCGGCGCGGTCGCGCCGACCGGGACGGTCCAGGCCCGCGCCTCCTTGGGACCGGCCGTCAGGTACGTCTGGAGCCCGAGCGTCCGGAAGCCCACCCGGACGAGCTGGTTCAGGCCCGGCTCGGACTGCCCGATCGACTCCAGCAGTTCGCGGGCCTCGTCCTCGGGCAGGTCCACCAGCTCGGACTCGATCTTGGCATCCATGAAGATCGCCTCGGCGGGCGCGACCAGGCCGCGCAGCTCGTCGAGGAACTCCTCGTTGCCCAGCTCGGCCTCGTCGACGTTGAAGACGTAGAGAAACGGCTTGGTGGTGAGCAGGTGCAGCTCACGCAGGTGCTCCAGCTCGACCTTCGCGGCGGCGGCGCCCGCGTACAGGGTCACGCCGTTGTCGAGGACCTCGACCGCCTTCTTGGCGGCCTCGACGGCGGCGGCCCGGTCCTTGCGGAGCTTGGCCTCCTTCTCCAGCCGGGGCAGCGCCTTCTCCAGCGTCTGGATGTCGGCCAGGATCAGCTCGGTGTTGATCGTCTCGATGTCGTCGGCCGGGGAGACCTTGCCGTCGACGTGCACCACGTTCGGGTCGGAGAAGGCGCGCACCACCTGGCAGATCGCCGAGGCGTCGCGGATGTTGGCGAGGAACGCGTTGCCCCGCCCCTGCCCCTTGGAGGCGCCCCGAACCAGGCCGGCGATGTCGACGAACGAGACCGGCGCCGGCAGCACCTTCTGCGAGGAGAAGATCTCGGCCAGCTTGGTCAGCCGCTCGTCGGGCAGCCCGACCACGCCGACGTTCGGCTCGATGGTGGCGAACGGGTAGTTCGCGGCGAGCACGTCGTTCTTGGTCAGCGCGTTGAACAGGGTGCTCTTGCCCACGTTGGGCAGGCCGACGATGCCGATGGTGAGACTCACGACGAACCAGCTTACGCGCCTCGCCGACACCGCCGGGCAGGCAGGTGCGCGAAGCCGGTCACTACGGCGCGGCGGACAGCAGGCGTGGCTCGATCCGGGTCTCCCGGACGGTGCCGTCCTCGGCGCGGACCAGCTCGTACGCGGCCACGCCGGGCCGGTCCGCCACCGCCTCGGCCAGGCGGGTGCCCCGGTAGATCAGCCCCACCCCGTCGTCGGTGCAGTGGCTCGCGGGCAGCGTGCCGTCGGCGACCAGCCGGTGCATCAGCGGGCGGCGCTGCTCCTCGCTGTCGTAGTGCACGCCGTTGCCGTACGGGAGCCAGCCCAGCCCTTCGGTGAACGGCCGCAGCGCCGGGCCGTAGCTGTCGGTGGCGCCGCCGGTGTGCCAGCAGATCGAGCCGGCGGACACCCCGCCGAGCACCACTCCGGCCTGCCAGCACTCGTGCAGGATCTCCGGCAGGCCGTGCACCCGCCAGACCGCGCAGAGGTTCGCCACGCTGCCGCCGCCGACCCAGACGATGTCCTGCGCGAGCAGGTGCGCGCGGATGTCCTCGACGTTGGGCATCGGGTAGAGCGCCAGGTGGGAGGTGCGGAACCGGGTGCCGGCGAAGGCCCCGTAGAAGACGGTGAACCCGGTCGGTTGGTCGCCGGTGGCCTGGCCGAGATAGCAGACGCGCGGCGCGTCACCGGCCCCGGCCAGGTCGGCCATCAGGTCGAACAGGGAGCTGGGCCGCGCGTCCCAGGGGCCACGGCGACGGCTGGTGAAGCCCATGCTGGTGGCGACGATCGTCGGTTCGGTGGCGGGCACGGGCGTCCTTCCGGGCGGCGGCGGTGCTGATCATTGTGCCGGATCCGCGGGCCCGGTCTCGGCTGCCGCGAGCAACGCGCGCAGCAGATCGGCCAGCCGGTCCTGGTCGGCCGGGGGCAGCGCGTCGAGAATCCGCCGCTGCACGGCGAGCCCGGCCTCGGCCGACTCCTCCACCACCCGTCGGCCGGTGTCGGTGAGCGTCACCCGCAGCGCCCGCCGGTCGGCCGGATCCGGCGAGCGCCGCACCAGGCCGGCCCGTTCCAGACGGTCGAGCCGCCCGGTCATGCCGCCGGAGGTGAGCATCAGCGAGGCGGCGAGCGCCTTCGGCGCCAGCGTGTACGGCGAGCCGGAGCGCCGCAGCGCCGCCAGCACGTCGAACTCGCCCCGGCCGATGCCCCAGCTCGCGTACACCTTCTCCTGGCCGTCGCCGACCAGCCGGGCCAGCCGGTAGATGCGGCCGAACACGGCCATCGGCTCGGGCCGCATACCTGGTCGTTCCCGCCGCCACTGCTCGACGATCGCGTCCACCTCGTCGCCTGTCACGGCTGCCGATTGTGCCGCACGTCCCACTTCCCCTTTTCGCTCGGGGCTGATTAGCTCAGCCCTAAGATACTTAGGGCTGAGGAGAGGCCGTTATGAACCGCCGCTGGACCGACGTCGCGCTCACCGCCGCCGCACCCGTCACCTGGGGCACCACCTACCTGGTCACCGCCGAACTCCTTCCCCCGGACCGGCCGCTCTGGGCCGGGGCGATCCGCGCTCTCCCGGCCGGTCTGCTGCTGCTCGCGCTGACCCGCCGACGACCACACGGACTCTGGTGGGGGCGGGCCGCAGTGCTCGGCGCGCTGAACATCGGGGTGTTCTTCCCGCTGCTGTTCCTCGCCGCGTACCGGCTTCCCGGCGGCACCGCCGCCGTCCTCGGCGCCGCGCAGCCCCTGCTGGTGGCGGTGCTGACAGTCGCGCTGCTCCGCGACCGCCCGACCCGGCCGGCGCTGGTCGCCGCCGTCGCCGCCCCGCTCGGCGTCGCCCTCGTGGTGCTGCGCCCGGGCGCCGGCCTCGACCCGCTCGGCGTCGCCGCCGGGCTGGCCGGCGCCGTGTCGATGGGCGCCGGGCTGGTGCTCACCCGCCGCTGGGGCCGGCCGCCCGGAGTGGGCGTCCTCGCCGCCACGAGCTGGCAGCTCGTCGCCGGTGGCCTGATGATCGTGCCGGTAGCCGCCGCCGTCGAGGGCGCGCCACCAGTGCCCGACGGGCCGGCCCTTCTCGGGTACGCGTGGCTCGGGCTGGCCGGCACCGCGCTGGCGTACGTGCTGTGGTTCCGCGGCGCGGCGCGACTGCCGGTGTCCCGCGTGTCGGTGCTGGGCGCGTTGAGCCCGCTCACCGCCGCGGCGCTCGGCTGGGTGGTGCTCGGTGAGGCGCTGGACCCGGTCCAGCTCACCGGTTTCGCGGTGGCAGTGGGGGCGATGGTGCTGGCCCAGATGCCGGACCGGGCGGCGATCCCACCCGGCGCTCAGCCGGCCCGCAGCCGCCGCCAGTCGTCCGGCCACGCCTCGGCGGCGACGCCCTCGGGCAGCACACCGGCCGGTAGCTGCGCCGCTGCCGCGAGCGGCAGCGTGAACCGGTGCGCGGCGGCGGGACCGGCCGCGTACGACCGGTCGAGCAGCCACCGCACCTCGTCGGCGGTCCAGCCGAGGCCGGACCGCGCGGCGATCTCGCGGACCAGCCGCAGGCCGACCCGGGTGTCGTCGTCGTAGAAGCGCATGCACCAGTGGTGCGCCCACATGCCGAGCGCGCGCAGCCCGTCCGGGTCGAGGGAGCCGGCCAGCCGCCCGCAGGCGGTGTCCGCGAAGGGGCGACCGGGGTCACCGGCCCGATCACGCTCGATCGCGCCGTACGCGGCCGGCGCCACCACCCGCATCCGCTCGTAGAAGCCCTCCACCACCGCGGCGTCCAACGGTGCTCGCCCCGATCGCATCAGCGGACACCCCGCCCGGCCACGCTCGCCATGCCCCGCACCTCTTCTTGAGTTGGTGGCGGGACGCTACCGACCACTTACGACACTTTCTCGGGTCCGCCGGTCATGATCCACGCCACCTCGGCGGAGTGGCGGTGTCCCGGGGCCGGGGATACCGCCACTTCCCCGACCTGGCGCGACCGCCGCACGTCATGTCTGAATCCCGCCAGCCGAGCCCGGGAGCTGCGAGGCAGGATCGTGGCATGGAACTGGACTTCGAGCGGTGCTACCGAGCCGTCGACAGCCGCGACCCGCGGTTCGACGGCTGGTTCTACACCGGTGTGACGTCGACCGGGATCTACTGCCGGCCGTCCTGTCCGGCGATGACGCCCAAGCGGCGCAACGTCCGGTTCTTCCCGTCCGCCGCCGCCGCGCAGGGGGCCGGTCTGCGGGCGTGCCGCCGGTGCCGGCCGGACACGGCACCGGGCTCGCCCCAGTGGGACGTCCGGGCCGACCTGGTCGGCCGCGCCATGCGGCTGATCGCCGACGGCGTGGTGGACCGGGACGGCGTGCCCGGGCTGGCCACCCGGCTGGGCTACACCGAGCGGCACCTGCACCGGATGCTCCGGGCCGAGCTGGGTGCCGGCCCGCTGGCGCTGGCCCGGGCCCAGCGCGCGCAGACCGCCCGGATCCTGATCGAGACCACCGGCCTCGGCCTGGCCGAGGTGGCCTTCGCCGCCGGGTTCGGCAGTGTCCGGCAGTTCAACGACACGGTCCGCGAGGTCTACGGCGGCACCCCCTCCGAGCTGCGGGCCGGCCGTCGTGGCCCGACGGCGGCCACCGGTGCGGGCACGCTCTCGCTGCGGCTGGCATACCGGCCCCCGCTGCACGCGGGCGCGCTGCTGGACTTCCTCGCGCTGCGCGCGCTGCCCCGCATCGAAGTGGTCCGCGACGGCACCTACCACCGGGGGCTGCGCCTGCCGCACGGTCCCGCCACGGTGGCGCTGACCCCCGCCGCCGGCCACATCGACGCGACGCTGCGGCTGGCCGACATGCGCGACCTGGCCCCCGCGGTGGCCCGCTGCCGCCGCCTGCTCGACCTGGACGCCGACCCGGTAGCGGTGGACGCCACCCTGGCCGCCGACCCGGCGCTGGCACCGGCCGTCGCGGCCGAGCCCGGCGTCCGGCTGCCGCACGCGGTCGACGGTTTCGAGCTGGCCGTCCGCGCCGTCGCCACCCAGCAGGTCTCGCTGGCCTCGGCGCGAACCACGCTCACCCGCCTGCTCTCCGCCACCCGGGCGGCGAGCGGGGCGGCCGCCGACGACCCGGCGGACGGCCTGGTGGCGTTCCCCGGTCCGGCGGAGGTGCTCGCGGCGCCGGACACGGCGTTCCGGATGCCGGCGGCACGCCGCGAGACGCTCCGCGCGCTGGCCCGCGCGGTCGCCGACGGCGAACTCGACCTGGAACCCGGAGGCGACCGGGAGGAGACGGTCCGGCTCCTGGCCGCGGTGCCCGGCATCGGCCCGTGGACCACCGGCTACCTGGCCATGCGCGCACTCGGCGACCCCGATGTCGCACTCACCACCGACCTGGGCGTACGCCGTGGCGCAGCAGCGCTCGGCCTGTCCGACGACCCGAAGACCCTGTCCGCGTACGCCGACCGCTGGCGCCCCTGGCGGTCGTACGCGACCATCCGACTCTGGAGAGCAGCATGAGCACTGTGGACAGCACCGTCATCGACACTCCCGCCGGCCCGTTGAGCGTGCTCGCCGGCCCCGGCGGGGCGGTACGCGCGGCGGGCTTCACCGCCGACCCGGCGGTCCTGCTGCCGCTGATCCACCCGAGCCTGCGCGGCGAGCTGCGGGAACGGGCCGACCTCGGTCCGGTGACCGCCGCTGTTCGGGCCTATCTGGACGGTGACCTGGCCGCCATCGATGCGGTAGCTGTGGAGCAGCACACCGGCGGCGCATTCCTGACGCACGCCTGGCAGGTGCTGCGCGACGTCAAGCCCGGTGATCCGGTCACCTACACGGGGTTCGCCGCGCTGGCCGGACGACCGGCGGCGATCCGGGCCGCCGCGGCGGCCTGCGCGCGCAACGCCGCCGCGCTGTTCGTGCCCTGCCACCGGGTGCTGCGCACCGACGGCACGCTGGGTGGATACCGCTGGGGGCTGGACGTGAAGAAGTGGCTTCTCGGGCATGAGGGACGGGTGACGGCTAGCTGACAGCCGGACTGTCACCCCCGGCGGCTACCGTCGGGTAGTGCCCGCGTCCAGCGACGGCAACCCCGCGGCGCATACCGGCGCCCGGTCCCAGCCGCTGCGCAACCTCTGGCGGCTGCGACCCTACCTGCGCCCGTACGCGATGGAGTTCGCCTGGCTGCTGATCGCGGCGCTTGCGGCCACCGCGGCGAGCCTGGCCGTTCCGCTCGTGGTGCAGCGGGTGGTCGACGGACCGGTGGCCCGGCACGACGAGGCCGGGCTGCTCCGGCTCGGCGCGCTGGCGCTGCTGCTCGGCGTGGCCGAGGCGGTCCTCATCTTCATCCGCCGCTGGACGCAGTCGTCGTCCTCGGTCGGCATGGAGGCCGCCATCCGCGCCGACATCTACGCCCACCTGCAACGGCTTCCGGCCGGCTTCCACGACCGCTGGCAGTCCGGCCAGTTGCTGTCCCGGATCACCAGCGATCTCTCGGTGATCCGGCGGTTCCTCTCCTTCGGGCTGCTGTTCCTGGTGCTCAACCTGGTCACCTACGCGGCGGTGGTGGCGCTGCTGATCCGGCTGCACCAGTGGCTGGGGCTGCTGGTGGCAGCCAGCGCCGTACCGCTGTTCCTGATCAGCCGCTGCTTCGCCCGGCACTACCACGCGGCGTCGCGTCGCATGCAGGACCAGCAGGGCGACGTCGCCACACTGGTCGAGGAGACCGCGCTGGGGTTGCGCACCATGCGGGCGTACGGGCGCGGGCCGGAACTGGCGGCCCGGTTCGCCGTCGGCGCGCGCCGGCTGCACGACACCGGGATCGGCAAGGCGCGGCTGCTCGCCCGGACCTCCGCGCTGTTCGACCTGGTGCCCAACCTGACGCTCGGCGCGGTGCTGGTGGCCGGCGCCGCAGCGGTCGCCGACGGCGCGCTGTCCATCGGGGAGCTGGTCGCGTTCGTCAGTCTCCAGCTCATGCTGATCTGGCCGGTGCAGTCGCTGGGCTGGATCATCGCCAACGGCCAGGAGGCCGCGACCGCCGCCGACCGGATCCAGGAGGTGCTGGACACACCGCCGACCATCGTGGACGCTCCGCACGCCCGGTCGCTCGACCGGGGCGAGGTGCGCGGCCGGCTCCGCTTCGAGGCGGTCGGCTTCCGCTACCCCGGCACGTCCGGCCCGGTGCTGCGCGACCTCGACCTGACAGTCGAGCCGGGCGAGACGATGGCGCTGGTCGGCGCCACCGGCTGCGGCAAGAGCACGCTGCTGTCGCTGGTCCCCCGGCTGCACGAGGTGACCGGCGGCCGGATCACGCTCGACGGGCACGACGTGCGTGACCTGCGGCTGGACTCGTTGCGCCGGCTCGTCGCCGTGGCGTTCGAGGAGCCGACGCTGTTCTCCATGTCGATCTGGGAGAACCTCACGCTGGGCCGGCCGGACGCGAGCGAGGACGAGGTCCGCGCCGCGCTGACGCTCGCCCAGGCGGACTTCGCGTACGAGCTGCCGTGGGGGCTCGCCACCCGGGTCGGTGAGCAGGGGCTGTCGCTGTCCGGCGGCCAGCGGCAGCGCCTCGCGCTGGCGCGTGCGGTGCTCGGCCGGCCTGCGGTGCTGGTGCTCGACGACCCGCTCTCCGCGCTCGACGTGCACACCGAGGCGCTCGTCGAGGCGGCTCTGCGCCGAGTGCTGCGGGACACCGCGACCACGACCCTGCTGGTGGCGCACCGTCCGTCGACGGTGGCGCTGGCGGACCGGGTGGCGTTGCTCGACGACGGCCGGATCGTCGCCGTCGGCACCCACTCGGAGCTGCTGGCCCGGGTGCCCGCCTACCGGGCGGTGTTGTCCGCCGAGCCCGAGCGCCGGAGCGACGGCGTCGGCCTGGTGCGCTCGTGACCGGCCGCGCGCCGCGGGTACCCAGGCCCCGCGACGCGCGGAGCGGTGACGGGTCGACCGGCGCGCGGCACGGCGACGGTGACGACCTGTCGCGCTGGCGCGGGCAGGCCACCGACCCGGACGCCGACCGCAGCCGGGCCGAGGACTCGTCCCCGGAGGCGGTGACCCGGCTGCGTGCCCGCAGCCGGCTGCTGCTGCGCCGGCTGCTGCGCCCGCACCGGCGGGCGCTCGGGCTGGCGGTGGCACTGCTGCTGGCGCAGAACGCCGCCGCGATGTCCGGGCCGTACCTGGTCATGCTCGGCATCGACAGGGGCATCGGGCCGCTGCGGGCCGGTGATCCCGGCCCGCTGATCGCCGTCGCCGCCGCGTTCGTGGTCGCCACCGCTGTCGAGTACGCGGCCCGGCGCGCGTTCCTCACCCTCGCCGCCCGGATCGGGCAGGCCGTCCTGCTGGACCTGCGCCGCCGGGTGTACGGGCACTTCCTTCGCCTCGACGTCGGGTTCCACGAGCGCTACACGTCCGGCCGGATGGTGTCCCGGCTGACCAGCGACCTGGAGTCGATCGCCGAGCTGGTCGACGGCGGCATCGACAAGCTGGTCATGGCCGGGCTGTCAGTGCTGTCGGTGGCGGGCATCCTGCTCTGGCTGGACCTGCCGCTGGCGGCGGTGACGCTGCTCGCCTTCCCGTTCCTGTTCGTGCTGTCGCGCTGGTTCGCCCGCGCGTCGGCCGGGGCGTACCGGCGCACCCGGGAGGCGGTGGCGCTCGTCATCGTGCACTTCGTCGAGTCGCTGCGCGGCATCCGGGCCGTGCAGGCGTACCGACGGGAGGACCGCAACGACCACATCTTCGGCGCGGTGAACGACGACTACCGGCGCTCCAGCCTGAGCGCGTTCCGGCTGATCGCGATCTACTCGCCGGGCATCCGGCTGATCGGCAACCTCACCGCGGCGGTGGTGCTCGGGTACGGCGGCTGGCGGGTGCTGGGCGGCGGCGTGGAGGTGGGCGTGCTCGCCGCGTTCCTGCTCTACCTGCGCCGGTTCTTCGAGCCGATGGAGGAGCTGAGCCAGTTCTACAACTCGCTGCAGTCGGCGACCGCCGCGCTGGAGAAGCTGGCCGGGGTACTCGACGAGCGCCCGGCGGTGGCCGAACCGGCGCAGCCGGTGCCGCTGCCGGCCGGGCCGCCGCGCGGGGCGGTGACCTTCCGTGCCGTCGACTTCGGCTACCGCCGCCGGACGCCGATTCTGTCCGGCCTCGACCTGACCGTGCCGCCGGGGCAGACGGTGGCGCTGATCGGGCCGACCGGCGCCGGGAAGTCGACAGTCGCGAAGCTGGTGGCCCGCTTCCACGACCCGGACGCGGGCGCGGTCCGGCTGGACGGGGTGGACCTGCGCGACCTGGCCGACGCCGAGCTGCGCCGGGCCGTGGTGCTGGTGACCCAGGAGACCCACCTGTTCAGCGGTTCCGTCGCCGACAACATCAGGTTCGGCCGTCCCGACGCCGACGACGAGGCGGTGGTCGCGGCCGCGCGGGCGATCGGCGCGCACGACTTCATCGCGGCGCTGCCCGACGGGTACGCCACGGACGTTCACCGGCGCGGCGGCCGGCTCTCCGCCGGGCAGCGGCAGCTCGTGGCGTTCGCCCGGGCGTTCCTCGCCGATCCCCGGGTGCTGATCCTCGACGAGGCGACCTCGTCGCTCGACGTGCCGACCGAACGCCTGGTGCAGCGGGCCCTGCACAACGTGCTGCGGGACCGCACAGCGCTGGTGATCGCGCACCGGCTCTCCACGGTGGAGACCGCGGACCGGGTGCTGGTGCTCGACGACGGACGGATCGTGGAGGACGGCCCACCGGCCGAGCTGATCGCCGCCGACGGCCGCTACGCCGCCCTGCACCGCCAGTGGCGCGACTCCCTCCTCTAGCCCGTTCACCCCCGCCGATCTTGCACTTGGCGCCCACGGGATACCCGATAAGCGGCTTACGCCGGGGCAGCAAGCGCAAGATCGACGGGGACAGGGGCGGGGACAGGCGAGGACGCGCGGGGTGGGGAAAGTCGTGGAGTGCGGCAGCCGGGCTGCCTACCATCGGCTGATGACCGACACCACGAGGAGCGCCCGCGGCGGCGTCCCCGAGCGTCCGAGCCTGGACGGCCTCGAGGAGACCTGGGCCCGCCGCTGGCAGTCCGACGGCACGTACGCGTTCGACCGCACGAAGGAGCGGTCGGACGTATACGCGATCGACACTCCCCCGCCGACCGTGTCGGGCGAGCTGCACATGGGACACGTCTTCTCGTACACCCACACCGACACGGTGGCCCGGTTCCAGCGGATGCGCGGGCGCACCGTCTTCTACCCGATGGGCTGGGACGACAACGGGCTGCCCACCGAACGCCGGGTGCAGAACGTGTACGGCGTGCGTCCCGACCCGGCGTTGCCGTACGACGAGGACTGGCGCCCGCCGGCCGCACCCGTGGACGACGCGGCCCGGAAGAACCCGACGGCGATCTCCCGGCGCAACTTCATCGAGCTGTGCGAACTGCTCACTGTCGAGGACGAGAAGGCGTTCGAGGCGCTGTGGCGGCGGCTCGGGCTGTCGGTGGACTGGTCGCTGACGTACACCACTATCGGGTCGGCGGCCCGCGCGGCCAGCCAGCGCGCGTTCCTGCGCAACCTGGCCCGGGGCGAGGCGTACCAGGCCGAGGCGCCGACGCTGTGGGACGTCGGGTTCGGCACCGCCGTCGCCCAGGCGGAGCTGGAGGACCGGGAGCGGCCCGGCGCGTACCACCGGCTGCGGTTCACCGGCCCGGACGGCCGCGAGGTGCTGATCGACACCACCCGGCCGGAACTGCTGCCGGCCTGCGTGGCGCTCGTCTGCCACCCCGACGACGAGCGGTACGCGGACCTGGTCGGCGCCGCTGCGCGTACCCCGGTGTTCGGGGTCGAGGTGCCGGTGCGCGCGCACCCGCTGGCGGACCCGGCCAAGGGCACGGGCATCGCGATGGTCTGCACGTTCGGTGACCTGACCGACGTGACCTGGTGGCGTGAGCTGCGGCTGGACACCCGCGTGGTGATCGGCCGGGACGGACGCCTGCTGCCGGAGCCGCCGGCCGGCGTGCCGGCGGAGCCCTACGCGGCGCTGGCCGGGCAGACGGTGAACGGCGCCCGGCGGACGCTGGTCGAGTTGCTCGCGGACGCGGGCGACCTGGTCGGCGAGCCGCGGCCGATCACCCACCCGGTGAAGTTCTACGAGCGCGGCGACCGGCCGCTGGAGATCGTCTCGACCCGGCAGTGGTACCTGCGCAACGGCGGCCGGGACACCGACCTGCGGGAGGAACTGCTGGCCCGGGGGCGGGAGCTGCGCTGGGTGCCGGAGCACATGCGGCACCGGTACGAGCACTGGGTGGGTGGTCTCACCGGTGACTGGCTGGTCAGCCGGCAGCGGTTCTTCGGCGTGCCGGTGCCGGTGTGGTACCGGCTCGACGACACTGGCGAGCCGGACTGGTCCCACCCTCTCACGCCGGACGAGGCGGCGCTCCCGATCGACCCGAGCAGCGAGCCGCCGCCCGGATTCGAGGAGTCGCAGCGCGGCGTGCCGGGCGGATTCACCGGTGACCCGGACGTGCTGGACACCTGGGCCACCTCGTCGCTGACCCCGCAGATCGTCGGCGGCTGGGAGACCGACCCGGACCTGTTCGCCCGGGTCTTCCCGATGGACCTGCGCCCGCAGGGGCACGACATCATCCGGACCTGGCTGTTCGCCACGGTGGCCCGCTCCCACCTGGAGCACGGCGCGCTGCCGTGGCACACCGCCGTGCTCTCCGGCTGGATCCTCGACCCGGACCGCAAGAAGATGTCGAAGTCCAAGGGCAACGTGGTCACGCCGATGGCGCTGCTGGAGCAGAACGGGTCCGACGCGGTCCGCTACTGGGCCGCGAACGGCAAGCCGGGCATGGACCTCGCCTTCGACCCGGCCCAGGTCAAGGTGGGGCGCCGGCTGGCCACCAAGCTGCTCAACGCGTCGCGGTTCGCGCTCGGGCTGGGCGCCGCCGACGCGCTGCGGGCCGCGGCGACCCAACCGCTGGACACCGCGATGCTCGCCGAACTGTCCGGCGTGGTCGCGACCGCGACCACCGCCTTCGACGGGTACGACCACACGGCCGCCCTGATGGCGACGGAGGCGTTCTTCTGGCGGTTCTGCGACGACTACATCGAGTTGGTGAAGGAGCGCGCCTACGGCACCGGGCCGGCGGCCGACTCGGCCCGGGCGGCGCTGGCGACCGCGTTGTCGGTGCAGTTGCGCCTGTTCGCGCCGGTGCTGCCGTTCGTCACCGAGGAGGTCTGGTCGTGGTGGCGGTACGGGTCGGTGCACCGCGCGCCGTGGCCGACCACGTACGAGGTGGGCCGCGCGATGGAGGCGCCGGGTGACCCGGAGCTGCTGCGGCTGGCCGCTGACGCGCTGGGTCAGGTGCGACGCGCCAAGTCGGAACGGAAGCTGTCGATGAAGGCGGACGTGCCGCTGGCCGAGGCGCTCGGACCGGCAGCCGTGCTGGACCAGCTCGGCATGGTCGCCGACGACCTGCGCGCGGCGGGCCGGATCGCGAAGCTGGACCTGCTGCCCGACCGCACCACCGAACTGGTCGTCGCCTGCGCTTTCTGATCCGTCAGGTACGCCGAGGGGCGGCCGGCGTGACGCCGGCCGCCCCTCGGCGGTGCATGCCTCAGTCGGCCGCGCAGGCCGCCTTGAGCTTGTCCCGGGCGGTGGTCAGATCCGCCTTGCTCGGCGACTTGCCCGGCGCCTTGGCCCACGTGTCGGCGAGGTCGGTCATGGCGGTGGCGACCCCCTTCACCGCGGCGTTCACCTCATCGCTGCTGGTGAAGGCGTGCGTGTAGAGCGTGGCCGCGCCCGCCGAGTACTGGGCGCTGACCGCCGAGTGGCCGGCCGGCGGGCCGATCTTCTCCGCCTCGGCCACCTCCTTCAGGGCGGCCGTGATGTCCTTCTCCGCCGTCGCGCAGGTCTTCCGGGTGGCCTCGTCGAGGCCCGCCGGCGCCGGGGTCACCGGCGGCACGGAGGTGGCGGCGGGGGCGGAGGGCGCCGCCGGTCCGGCCGAGGGCTTGTCGTCGTCGCCGCAGCCGGACATGACGATCATCGCGACCGCGGCCGGAGCCAGCAGGGCGAGGCGAGCTGAACGCAAGGTGTTCTCCCCGTGTCGGTGTGCGTAGCCGCCGCAAACTAACAGACCGGACACGGCAGGGCAGAACCCGTTTTCCGCCGCTCGTGCCGGAAAACGGGTTCCGCCCCGAGGGTTCAGCTCGTCTCGCCGGCCACGCTGAACGAGCGCAGGCGGTCGATCGCCAGCACGGTGAACCCGACCGCCACCAGCCCGGTGAGCACCGCCGCGACCGGCACCGAGACGGTGGTGCCGAGCAGCGGCGTCGGCGCCATCCGGTCGGCCAGGGCGATCACCCACTGCTGGATCGACAGCACCCGGGTGCCGCCGACGAACCGGCCCAGCAGCCCTTCCCAGATCAGCACGTAGACCAGGCCGAGCAGCACCGGCCGCCGGGTCACCAGGCTCAGCGCCAGGAACAGCGCCGAGTACGCCAGCGCGCCCGCCGCCGAGGCGGCCACCAGCGCGAGTCCGAGGCGTACCGAATCGGCGAGCACGCCCGCGACGTAGATCGGGACGCCGACGGTGACCGCTGTGACGCCGGCCGCGACCGCCAGTTTCGGCAGCACGATCTGCCAGCGCGGCAGCGGCTTGGTGAGGATGTGCACGACGGTGCCGTCGTCGATCTCCGCGCCGAGCACGCCGGTGCCCACGATCAGCGCCACCACCGGCAGCACCACCGCGAGGCCGAGGCCGACGAGCACCGGCGGACCCCACTGGCCCGGGTCGACGCCGAGCGACCGGCAGAGCACCGCCAGGCCGATCAGGACCAGCGGCAACGGCAGCAGCATGAGGAACCGGCTCCGGCCGAACAGCCCGCGCGCGGTGATCCAGGTGACTGTCGACATCATGCCTCCACCAGATACGAGAAGACGCTCTCCAGCGACTCGTCCTCCGGCAGGAGCTGCCGGACCCGGATGCCGTGCCGGAGCGCGATCCGGGGCAGTGCCCGGGTGAACGCGCCGTAGTCGCCGGCCTTGACGGTCAGGCCGGTACGGTCCAGCTCGACGCCGGAGACCGACGCCTCGCCCATCAGCGCCACCGCCAGCGCACGGTCGTCGGTGGAGCGGACCGCGAACACGTGCGGCCGGTTGGTCATCAGGCGGCGGATGGTCCGGTAGTCGCCGGAGGCGGCGAGCCGGCCGGCCACCATCACCTGGACCGTGCCGGAGACCTGCTCGACCTCCTCCAGGATGTGCGAGCTGAACAGGATGGTCCGTCCCGCGTCGCCGAGCCGGTGCAGCAGCGCCATCATGTGCAGCCGCTGGCGCGGGTCCATCCCGTTGAACGGCTCGTCGAGCAGCAGCACCTGCGGGTCGTGCACGAGCGCGGCGGCGACCCGGGTGCGCTGCCGCATGCCCTTGGAGTAGGTGCCGATCCGGCGGGTCTGCGCGTCCTCCATCTCGACCAGCTCGATCGCCCGCTTCGTGGCGGCCTCCGGGTCGGGCAGCCGGTGCAGCTTCGCGCTGGCGAGCACGAACTCGTACGCGCTGAGGAACGTGTGCACCGCCTCGCGCTCGCTGACCAGGCCGAGCCGCCGGTAGACGGCGGGGTTGCGCCAGGTCGGCTCCCCGTCCAGCGTCACGGTCCCGCGCGACGGGGACAGGAAGCCCGCCATCATGTGCAGCAGCGTGGTCTTGCCGGCGCCGTTGGGGCCGAGCAGGCCGGTCACGCCGGGGCCGAGCCGCATGGTGACGTCGTTGACCGCCACCACGTTGCCGTACCAGCGGGAGACACCGGCCAGGTCGAGCGTGCTCGTCGCGGCGGCGGGCGTACCGGCCGTCGACTGGGTGCTGATCGCCGTCATCGGGCGGCCACCTTCCGGTATCGCAGGAGCAGCAGGCTGACGCAGGCGGCGACCAGCAGCACGGCGACCACGGCGTAGACCGGCCCGAAGTCGCCGATCGGCATGCCGCCCCGTCCCTGGGTCAGCCGGTCGCCGAGGGCCCAGTTGCCCACGCCGCCGACGAGCGTCGGCGGGGAGGCGAGGAAGGCCAGCTCGTTGACAGTGGACGACGGCAGGATGGACAGCACGCCCACGACCGGCGTGGTCATCAGGAAGACCGCCACGATGCCGCCGGCGGCGAACGCGCGCTTGCCGGTGAGCGAGGCGACCAGCAGGGCGATCGAGGCGAACACCACCGCCCAGAGCCCGGCATAGAGCAGCCCGGGCAGCAGGTCGAGCAGTTCGTCCCACACCCCGCCGATACCCCGCTTCGTGGTGAACGCGGCGCCGAGGAACATCACCAGCTGCGGGCCGCCGAGCAGCAGCCACAGCGCGGTCACGAGCGCCAGCAGCTTGGACAGGGCGTAGTCGCCGCGCGGCAGCGGGCGGGAGAAGTACAGCGGCAGCACGCCGCTGCGCAGGTCGCGGGAGACCAGCTCGGGCGCGGCCACCGCGGCGAAGAAGATGACCAGCCAGCTCATCGCGTCGGCGAACTGGGCGTACGTCATCACCACCTCGCCGATCTGGCTGCGCACCGCGGTCACCCCGGCGGCCACCACGGTCACCACGGAGACGACGAGCCACGGGAAGATCTTGGCCTTGGCGCTGCGGCCCAGCCCGAAGACGGTACGCACGCCGTGCAGGTAGAGCGCGCCGAAGACCTGCCGGCGGCCGAGCCGCGGGCCGGTGTAGCGCTGGTAGCCGATGTCGTGGATGACCCCGGTCGCGTCAGACATGGCTGGGCTCCCTCGCGGCGAAGAGTTCGGCCACCCGGTGCCGTCGCTGGTCCAGCCGGTGCAGCGGCAGGTCCAGCTCGGCGACCGCGCCGAGGATCTGGTCGTAGGTGGCGTCGTCGGCGAGCGGGACGAGCAGCAGCCGCCCGTCGCGGGTCACCGGCAGGTCGAGCGCGGTGAGCCGGGCAGCCAGTTCCTCGGTGCCCTCGCTCACCTCGACGGCGAGCACGTCGGTGGCGGTGGTCATGGCGGACACCCGGTCGGCGCGCAGCAGCCGCCCGCCGTCGATGGCGACGAGCGTGTCGCAGATCCGCTCCACCTCGCCGAGCAGGTGCGAGCAGACCACCACCGAGATGCCGAACTCGGTGCCGATCCGGTGGATCAGCGCGAGCATGGCGTCCCGGCCGGCCGGGTCGAGGCCGTTCGTCGGCTCGTCGAGCAACAGCAGATCGGGATCGTGTACGAGCGCCTGGGCGAGCTTGACCCGCTGCTTCATGCCGGTGGAGTAGCCACCGACGGCCCGGTGCCGCTCCTCGTGCAGACCGACGTGGCGCAGCGCCTCGGAGGCCCGTTCCCGGGCGACGGTGCGCGGCAGCCCGCTGATCCGGCCCAGGTGGGTGACCAGCTCGGCGGCGGACAGGTCGGGCGGGAGGGCGTCGTGCTCGGGCATGTAGCCGACCCGGGCACGGACCGCGGCGGGGTCGGTGGTGGGGTCGAGGCCGAGCACCTGCACCCGGCCGCTGGTCGGCGGGAGCAGACCCAGCAGGATCTTGATCAGAGTGGACTTGCCGGCGCCGTTCGCGCCCACCAGCCCGATGATCCCCGGCTCGACCGACACGGTGAGGTCGGCCAACGCGGTGACCCGGCCTCCGTACGTCTTGGTCAGCGACTCGGTCGCGAGCAGTGTCACGCCGTTCAGCGTAGAACTCCGGCGCCTCGCCGGAGCCGCTCCTGACCCCTGCGATCCCCTGATCCTCGGCCCTCGCAGCCCCTAGGTGGCGGGAACGGGGTAGCGGGGTGGCGACCGCTCCGGGATGCTGCCACCGGGTGAGGCGACTCGACGGGGGGCGGCATGACCGACGGTACGGACCGCACGATGGTGAGCGTGGTGGTGCCCACGTACAACTGCGGCGCGAACCTCGATCCGCTCGTCGCGTCGCTGCCGAAGCAGGGGCTGCCGCCCGGTTCGTACGAGGTGATCTTCGCCGACGACGGGTCGACCGACGGCACCCCGCAGCGCCTGGACGAGCTGGCCGCCGCCGACCCGCACGTACGGGTCCTGCACCTGGAGCACTCGGGCTGGCCGTCGCACCCACGCAACCGAGGGCTGGAGCAGGCGCGCGGCGAGTACGTCTTCTTCGCCGACGACGACGACTGGTTCGGCGACGAGGCGCTGGCCCGCCTGCACGCCTGCGCCCGGGAACACGACGCGGACATCGTCATCGGGCGGATGATCGGGCACCGGCGGGGCGTACCGCGGGAGCTGTTCCGGGAGAACCGGTTCGGCGTCACGCTGGCGAACGCGCCGCTGGCCGACAGCATGACCTGCCACAAGCTGTTCCGGCGGTCCTTCCTGGACCGCCACGGGCTGCGGTTCCCGGAGGGCCACCCGCGCCGCCTGGAGGACCACCGGCTGATGGCGGCGGCCTACCTGCTGGCCGGGCGCGTCTGCGTGCTGGCCGATCACCCCTGCTACCACCACATCCGCCGGGCGGACGCGGGCAACGTCACCGCCACCCGGATGGACCCGGCCGAGTACTACGCGGCGCTGCGGGAGGCGCTGGACATCGTGGACGCGAACCGGTCGCCCGCCGCGACCCGCCTCCGCCTGCAGCGGCGCTGGCTGCGCAAGGAGATGCTGAGCCGGCTGCGCGGGCAGACCCTGCTGAGCGCGCCGGAGCAGTGGGCCGACCAGGTGGCCGGCGAGGTGGGCCGGCTCGTCGAGGAGCGCTTCACGCCGGAGGCGGTCGCCGGGTTGCCGCCGATGTTCCAGGTGATCGCGCACCTCGCCGCGCGGGGCCGGGTGGCGGACCTGCGCCGGCTGGCGGAGTGGGAGGTGAGCGTCCGGGCCCACGCCTCGGTCGGCGGATGGCGGGTCCAGGGGCGGACGCTGACCATCACCGTCGACGCCCACCTGCGCGCCGGTGACGAGCCGCTGCGCTTCGACGAACAGGGGCTACCGGTGCTCCCGGTGGCCGACGCGGCACCGGCCGGGGTCGTGATGCGGGCCGGCGGGGCGCGGACCGACGTCGTCGTCCGCCGCCGGGAGACCCGGGAGGAGTTCTTCCTGCCGGTGGCCGCCACCACCGAACATGTCGACACCGGCGAGGTGCGCCACCGCAGCACCGCCACCGTCGACTTCGCGGAACTCAACGGTGGCCGGACCCGGGGCACCTGGGAGGTTCGGGCCCGGGTGATCCAGGCCGGCTGGGCGCCGGACGTCCGCCTGCCGCTCGTGGTGCGCTGCGCAGCCGACGGCGGCCCGCCCCGGGTGGAGGACTCGCGCCGGCTCCCGTCCCGGATCCGTCGCGCGGTCCGTCGGATCCGGGACCGCGCGCTCGGCCGGTCGGCGCGCTCCGGCAGCCGTTCGCACGATCGACCGGCGGCGGCACACCGGTAAGGATTCGGTGACCCCGGTTCGTCCTCGGCTCGGTCGCCGGACACGCGATCACCGGGAGGCGGGTGGCGCTCTCGACCGATCGCCGGTGGGCTGCGAAACTGTGTGCCGGCCGGCGAGTTGGGGGTTCGATGAGCAACGGGTGGCTGCTGCCCGAGGACGTTCTGCGGGATGCGCCGTCGTACGCGCCCAGACCCGCTGAGCTGGCCGATCTCCAGTTGTTGCTGAGTGGGGCGTACGCACCGCTCACCGGTTTCATGAGCCGGGCCGACCTGGCCTCGCTGAACCGGCGCGGCCGACTGGCCGACGGCACGCCGTGGCCGGTGCCGGTGACGCTCCAGGTGCCGGCGGCGCTGGCCGACGGGCTGGACCCGGCCGACCCGGCCCGCCGGGCGGTGGTGCTCACCGACGGTGAGGGCGCACCGGTGGCGGCGATGGACGTGACCGACGTCTGGCCGGGCCGCGAGGGCATGGTGGGTGTCGGTGGCGCGGTGCGCCGCCTGGGCGACGGCGGCCACGGGCCGTTCCAGCGGCTCCGGCGCGGCCCCGACGAGGTACGCGGACTGCTGCCGCCGGGCCGGGTGCTCGGCGTGTTCGCCGACCGTCCGCTGCACCGGCCGCAGCTGGCGCAGATCGCGCATGCGGCCCGTACGCTCGGCGCGCACCTGCTGGTGATGATCCCGATTGGCGAGGAGTCGATCGCCGGACTGCCGGCCGAGGCGCTGGTGCGCAGCGTGTTCGCCGCGCGCGACCGGATGCCCCCGGCGACGCTGGTGGCGGTGCCGCTGGCCCGGCGGCGCGACGAGATCAGCGACGCGCTGCTGCGGGCCCGGGTCGCCGCCGCCTACGGGGTGACCCACCTGCTGTCCACCGAGGGCATGCTCTCCGGCGCCGGCCTGCGCGTGCTGGTGCCCCGCGAGCTGGCCTACGACAACCGGGACGGGCAGTGGCGCTGGCGTGAGGACATCCCGCCGCGCAACCGGCGGCTGGCGCTGAGCACGCGGGAGATCGACGACCTGCTGGACCGGGGGTTCCCGCTGCCCGAGTGGCACACGCCGCCGGCGGTGGCGAAGGAACTGTCCCGGGCACGCCCGCCGCGGCGGCACCGGGGCCTGGTGATCTTCCTGACCGGCCTGTCCGGCTCGGGCAAGTCGACCATCGCCCGCGGGCTGGCCGACGTGCTCCGCGAGCAGGGCGACCGCACCATCACGCTGCTCGACGGCGACGTGGTGCGGCGGGAACTCTCCGCCGGGCTGGGGTTCAGCAAGGCCGACCGGGATCTCAACGTACGCCGGATCGGCTGGGTGGCGGCGGAGATCGCCCGGCACCGGGGCGTCGGCATCTGCTGCCCGATCGCGCCGTACGCGGCGGCTCGCGCCACCGCCCGGGAGATGGCCGAGACGGCCGGGGCGGGGTTCCTGCTGGTCCACGTGGCGACGCCGCTGGCGGTCTGCGAGCAGCGCGACCGCAAGGGCCTGTACGCCCGCGCCCGGGCCGGCCTGATCACCGGGATGACCGGCATCGACGACCCGTACGAGGAGCCCACCGACGCCGACCTGGTGGTGGACACCTCGGATCTCAGCGTCGAGGAGGCCATCGGGAAGGTGATGGAGCACCTTACCGAGACCGGCTGGGTGGAGCCCCGCCTCCAGCCCGCCTGACCTCCGGCCGCCGGACGTGTCCGGCCCTGCGCGCACCTCGACCGCCGTCGTCCGGCCTTCCGGACGGCGGCGGTTTCGCATCGCCGTCGCTGCGCGGTAGTGTTCGTCTTTGTTGGAACACGTTCGACCGCGTGGAGTGTCCGCGCGGTCGGTGAGGCGCGGAGGTGAGCCGGGGATGCTGGCGCGGCAGCGGCAGACGGCCATCCTGGAACGACTGCGCCGCGCCGGTGGCGTCCGGGTCACCGAGCTGGCGGCCGAGTTCGGCGTCTCCGACATGACCATCCGGCGCGACCTGGACACGCTGCACGAGGCGGGCCTGCTCGCCAAGGTGCACGGCGGCGCGACACCGGCCGGTCCCGGCTCGACCGACGAGCCCGGCTTCCACGCCAAATCCGTCCGCCAGTCCGCCGAGAAGGCCGCGATCGCCGAGCACGCCGCGGGACTGGTCCGGCCCGGCGCCGCCATCGCGCTCTCCGCCGGCACCACCACCGCCGAGCTGGCCCGGCGGCTGGTCGACGTGCCCGGCCTCACTGTGGTCACCAACTCGCTGCCGGTGGCGGAGGCCCTGCACGTCGGCGGCCGGCCGGACCAGACCGTGGTGCTCACCGGCGGCGTCCGCACACCGTCGGACGCGCTCGTCGGTCCGCTCGCCGTGGCCGCGATCGCCGCGCTGCACCTGGACCTGCTCTTCCTGGGCGTGCACGGGATCAGCGAACGGGCCGGTTTCACCACACCCAATCTGATGGAGGCGGACACGAACCGGGCGCTCGTGGCCGCGGCGGACCGGCTCGTGGTGCTCGCCGACCACACCAAGTGGGGCACCGTCGGCATCTCGTCGATCGTGCCGCTGGAGGCGGCGGACGTGCTGGTCACCGACGACCGGTTGGCACCCGAGGCCCGACGGGTACTCGACGACAGGGTGGGTGAGCTGGTGACGGTGCCCACGACGAGGGGGGCGGAGTGAAGCGTACGCAGATCGCGCTGGCCGACGGCCGCGAGCTGATCTACTTCGACGAGCGGGACGACGCGGTCCGCGACCAGCCGGACCGGCGGGATCTGCCCCCTCCCCCGCCCGCCTCGCAGCTGCGGTACGACCCGCTGACCGACGAGTGGGTGGCGGTGGCGGTGCACCGGCAGACCCGCACGTTCCTGCCCCCGGCCGACCAGTGCCCGCTGTGCCCGTCGCGGGGTGAGCGGCACAGCGAGATCCCCGCGTCCGACTACGACGTGGTGGTGTTCGAGAACCGGTTCCCGTCGCTGAGCCAGCGGGTGGCCGACGAGCCGGCCGAGATCACGCCGTTCACCCCGGTACGCCCCGGGCGCGGCAGGTGCGAGGTGGTCTGCTTCACCGACGACCACAACGCCTCGTTCGCCCGGCTCTCCCCACGCAGGGTCCGGACGGTGCTCGACGCGCTCGCCGACCGCACCACGGCGCTGAGCGCGCTACCCGGCGTGGAGCAGGTCTTCCCGTTCGAGAACCGGGGCGTGGAGATCGGGGTGACGCTGCACCACCCGCACGGGCAGATCTACGCGTACCCGTTCGTCACGCCGCGCACCCGCACCATGCTTGCCGCCGCCCGGCGGTACGCCGACCGTACCGGGGGCAACCTCTACGCCGACGTGCTGGCCACCGAACGCGCCTCCGGGGAGCGGGTGGTGACGAGCAACGAGCACTGGACCGCGTACGTCCCGGCGGCCGCGCGCTGGCCGTTCGAGGTGCACGTGGCGCCGCACCGGCCGGTGCCGGACATCCCGGCACTGAACGACGCCGAGCGGGACGCCTTCGGGCCGCTCTACCTGGACCTGCTGCGCCGCTTCGACGGGCTGTTCGGCCTGCCGATGCCGTACATCGCGGCCTGGCACCAGGCGCCGGTACGGATCGACAGGGAACTGGGCCACCTGCACCTTCAGCTGTTCAGCATCCGGCGGGCCAAGGACAAGCTGAAGTACCTGGCCGGGTCGGAGTCCGGCATGGGCGTGTTCATCAACGACATCGCCCCCGAGCGAGCCGCCGAGCTGCTACGCGCCGCCTGAGCCGGCCGCCGCGGCCTGAGCGGGGCGGGCCGCCTGAGCGGGAGCGCACGCCGCACAACAGGGCGCGGGGGGCCCGGGACAGGGCCCCCCGCAAGGGAAGGGACGGCTGGACGAGACTGGCATCGCGTCCACCCGGTACAACGAGCCCGGCCCGGAGCCGGTGACGCACCGGGCCCGGACACGACGGAACCCGCCGGCGCGTGCCGACGGGCTCCGTGGTGATCGACGGGAGTGATCAGGCGGCGAGCTTGCGCGCCAGGTTCTCGTCGAGCGCGTTCATGAACTCGTCGGTGGTCAGCCACTGGGCGTCCCGCGAGATGAGCAGCGCGAGGTCCTTGGTCATCTGGCCGCCCTCGACGGTGTCCACGATGACCTTCTCCAGCGTGTTCGCGAACTCGGTGACCGCCGGGGTGCCGTCCAGCTTGCCCCGGTGGGCCAGGCCCCGGGTCCAGGCGTAGATCGAGGCGATCGGGTTGGTCGAGGTCTTCTCGCCCTTCTGGTACTGCCGGTAGTGCCGGGTGACGGTGCCGTGCGCCGCCTCGGCCTCGACGGTGCGGCCGTCCGGGGAGAGCAGCACCGAGGTCATCAGGCCGAGCGAGCCGAAGCCCTGCGCGACGGTGTCGGACTGCACGTCACCGTCGTAGTTCTTGCAGGCCCAGACGTATCCGCCCTCCCACTTGAGCGCGGCGGCGACCATGTCGTCGATCAGCCGGTGCTCGTAGGTGAGGCCGGCGGCGTCGAACTCGGCCTTGAACTCGTTCTCGAACACCTCGGCGAAGATGTCCTTGAACCGGCCGTCGTACGCCTTGAGGATGGTGTTCTTGGTGGACATGTAGACCGGGTAGTTGCGGTCCAGGCCGTACCGGAACGAGGCGCGGGCGAAGTCCCGGATCGACTCGTCGTAGTTGTACATGCCCATGGCGATGCCGCCGCCGGGGAAGTTGGCGACCTCCATCTCCATCGGGGTGCCGCCGTCGGCCGGGGTGTAGGTGATGGTCACCGTGCCCGGGCCGGGGACGACGAAGTCGGTGGCCTTGTACTGGTCGCCGTGCGCGTGCCGGCCGATGATGATCGGCTTGGTCCAGCCCGGGACGAGCCGCGGCACGTTCGACATGATGATCGGCTCGCGGAAGACCACGCCGCCGAGGATGTTGCGGATGGTGCCGTTCGGCGACCGCCACATCTTCTTCAGGCCGAACTCCTCCACCCGGGCCTCGTCCGGGGTGATGGTGGCGCACTTGACGCCGACGCCGTGCTCCTTGATGGCGTTGGCGGCGTCGACGGTGACCTGGTCGTCGGTGGCGTCACGGTGCTGGATCGACAGGTCGTAGTAGTGCAGGTCGACGTCGAGGTAGGGCAGGATCAGCTGCTCCCGGATCTGCTTCCAGATGATCCGGGTCATCTCGTCGCCGTCGATCTCCACGACCGGGTTGTTTACCTTGATCTTCGCCATCGGCCGGCGCTCCTCTCGGGGGACACGTGCTCAAGCAGTACGAGCGTACTGGAAACTGACCGGCAGTCCCCAGGCGGCCCGGGTGGACCGCCGGAAAGCGGGCTGCGCCGCGCCTCGGCCCGCTGGCATCATCGTCCGATGCCGCGCAGCCGCACCATCGGGTCTATCACGGTCACCGCGCTCTCCGACGGCGAGGGGCCCTTCTTCCAGCCCCGCGGCGAGGCGTTTCCCGGTGCCACCCAGGCGCACTGGGCGGCGGCCGACCGGCTCGATCCGGGCGCCGTCACCGACGACGGCAGGTGGTGGCTACGGTTCCGCGCTTTCGCGGTGCGGTCCGGCGACGGACCGGTCACGCTTGTCGACGCCGGCATCGGCCCGGCCGACTCGCTCGCCGCGAGCTGGGCGCCGGTGCCGGGCCGGCTGCCGGCCGAGCTGGCCGCCGCCGGGGTCGATCCGGCCGACGTCCGCACCGTGGTCCTCACCCACCTGCACACCGACCACGTGGGCTGGGCCGGCGCGCTGTTCCCGAACGCGGACCACCTGATCCAGCGCGCCGAGGTGGAGGCGCTGGAGCTGTTCCACCCGGAACTGCCGGCCCGGCTGCTGACGCCGTTGCGCGCCGCCGGCCGGCTGCGGGTGGTCGACGGCGAGACGCCCCTCACCCCGGGGGTACGGCTGCTGCACACGCCCGGCCACACGCCGGGTCACCAGTCGGTGCTGGTCGAGGCGGACGACGAGCGCCTCCTGATCACCGGCGACCTGCTGGTGCACACGATCCAGTTGGTCGAACCGGAGCTGGCGTACGCCCACGAGGAGGACCCGGAAACGGCCCGACGCTCCCGCACGAGCCTCCTGACGACCCTCTCCCCCGCCACCCTGGCCACCCCCCACCTGACCGCCCCCTTCACCCCTCACCCCTCACCCCGTCGATCATGAGGTTGACCGCCTGGTCGATCTCCATTTCCGCCGTCAACTTCATGATCGACGGGGAGAACGGGGAGGACCGCGGACGGGACGGCAGAAGGCCCGCCGGCGCGTGCCGGCGGGCCTTCGATGCAGTGGTCGGGCGTCACATGCTGGCGACGTCGCCCTGCTTGGCGCGGACGGCCTCGGCGGCCTCCTTCAGCGCGGCCAGCTCGTCGGCGTCCAGGTCGGTCTCGACGACCCGCTTCACGCCCTCGGCGCCGATCTCGGCCTCGACGCCCAGGTAGACGCCGGAGATGCCGTACTCGCCGTCGACCCAGGCGCAGACCGGCATGACGGCGCCGGAGTCCTCGGCCACGGCCTTCGCCATCCGGGCCGCGGCGGCGGACGGGGCGTAGTACGCCGAACCGGTCTTGAGCAGCGCGACGACCTCGGCGCCACCGTTGCGGGTCTTGACGACCAGCTCCTCGATCTGCTCGGCCGGCATGACGTCACGCAGCGGCTTGCCGTTCACGGTGCTCTTCGACGGCACCGGGACCATGGTGTCGCCGTGCGAGCCGAGCGTCAGGGTCCGTACCGACTTCACCGGTACGCTCAGCGCCTCGGCGACGAAGTTGGTGAAGCGGGCGGTGTCCAGCATGCCGGCCTGGCCGAGCACCCGGTTCTTCGGGAACTGGGTGGCGAGCTGGGCCAGCGCGGTCATCTCGTCGAGCGGGTTGGACACCACGATGACGACGGCGTTCGGGGCGTACTTGGCGACGTTCTCGGCGACCTGCCGGACGATCTTGGCGTTGGTCTCCAGCAGGTCCATCCGGCTCATGCCCGGCTTGCGCGGCAGGCCGGCGGTGATGACGACGACGTCCGAGCCCTCGATGGCCTCGTAGCCCTCGCCGTTCGGGCCGGTGGTGACGCCGACGACCTTGGTCTCGAAGCCCTCGACCGCGCGGGACTGGTTGAGGTCGAGCGCGAGACCCGCCGGCTTGCCCTCCACGATGTCGGTGATCACAACGGTGTCGAAGACGTCGTACTCGGCCAGGCGCTGTGCGGTGGTCGAGCCGTAGAAGCCGGCGCCGACGACAGTGACCTTCTTACCCATGGTCGTCCCACTCCCTGATACCAGTCGGTTTTCCGGACCGTATCAGCCATCCTGGCACCGATCAGGTCAGGGGCGGACGGTTATGACCTGGGTGGGTGTCAGGCGGTCCGCTCGGCCCGTTCGACCACGTTCGTCAGCAGCATCGCCCGGGTCATCGGACCGACGCCCCCGGGCATCGGCACCAGCTTGCCGGCGACCTCGGCCACCTCCGGGTCCACGTCGCCGGTGTAGCGGCCCTTGCCGTCCTCGCCGATGACCCGCGTGATCCCGACGTCCACCACCGTCGCGCCCGGGTTGATCATGTCGGCGGTGAGCAGCCCGGGCACGCCGGCGGCGACGATGACGACGTCGGCGGCGCGGGTGTGCGCGGCCAGGTCGAGCGTGCCGGTGTGGCAGAGCGTCACGGTGGCGTTCTCGCTGCGCCGGGTCAGCAGCAGGCCCAGCGGGCGGCCGACCGTGTTGCCCCGGCCGACCACTGCCACGTTCGCGCCGCGCAGCGGCACGTCGTGCCGGCGCAGCAGTTCCACGATGCCGCGCGGGGTGCAGGGCAGCGGCGCGTCGTACCCGAGGACGAGCCGGCCCAGGTTGACCGGGTGCAGCCCGTCGGCGTCCTTGTCCGGGTCGATCGACTCCAGCGCGCGCTGCGTGTCGAGGTGACCGGGGAGCGGGAGCTGGACGATGTAGCCGTGGCAGGCCGGGTCGGCGTTCAGCTCGGCGAGCGCCGCGTCGAGCTGCTCCTGGGTGGCGTCGGCCGGCAGCGCGACACGCAGCGAGGCGATGCCCACCTCGGCGCAGTCGCGGTGCTTGCCGTTGACGTACGCCTGGGAGCCGGGGTCCTCCCCGACCAGCACGGTGCCGAGGCCGGGGGTGATGCCGCGTTCCGCGAGCGCCTTGACCCGGGCTCGTAGCTCGTCCTTGATCTCCGCCGCGGTGGCCTTGCCGTCCAGGATCGTCGCCGTCACGCCGTGATCGTCTCACGCCCGCGGGCGAGCCCGGACGACGACGGCGGACGATCACGCTCCGCAACGTGCCCTAACTCACGGAGAGTGACCAATCACTGCGACACAGCGGCCCGGACACACCCGGACGGGCAGGGACCGGACAGGCGGACCGGACGTCGCAGACGCGCTCGACCGGGCCTCGAACGGACCATCAAGGGTGAATAAAAGGCCAGCTAGAAGCGGGGTTTAGCACGCACGGACAGCAGCGACAAGGCTCGCCGAACACGATCCGTCATCAGTTGACCACGCACTAGTTGTCGGCGGGCCGGATCGCGACCTACCGTTACCACTCGTTGCGCAGAGTCACCCAGCGTCGGGACGACCGCGCAGCGTGAGGAGATGAGGAGACCCCCAATGCGTGTTCGTAGGCTCGCGGCCTGGGCCGCGCTCCCGCTCGCGGTGACGCTGGGCCTGACGGCCTGCGGCTCGGGCGGTGGCGGCGGCGGTGCCGGCGACTCCGACGCGGCCGTGCGGATCGAGATCGCCGAGCCGCAGCACCTCGTGCCGACAAACACCAACGAGACGAGCGGCTCCCAGGTCCTGTCGGCCCTGTTCAGCCCGCTCGTCGACTACGACGAGGCGAACAAGCCGCACGAGGTGGCAGCCGAGAAGGTGACGACGTCCGACAACAAGGTCTGGACGATCAAGCTGAAGCCCGGCTACACGTTCCACAACGGCGAGAAGGTCACCGCCGACAACTACATCGACGCCTGGAACTACGGCGCGTACGCGCCGAACGGCCAGAACTCCAGCTACTTCTTCGAGAAGGTGGCCGGCTACGACGACCTCCAGGGCGAGAGCCCGAAGGCGACGACGATGAGCGGGCTGAAGAAGGTCGACGACCTGACCTTCACCGTGACGCTCAGCCAGCCGTACGTGGACTTCAAGTCCATGCTCGGCTACACCGCCTTCTACCCGCTGCCCAAGGCGGCCTTCTCCGCGCCGGGCGTGCTCGCCGAGGGCTACGAGCAGGCACCGATCGGCCAGGGCCCGTTCAAGATGAAGGGCAGCTGGCAGCACGACGCCAAGGTCGAGGTGGAGCGCTACGACGCGTTCCCGGGTCAGCAGCCCAAGGTCGGCGGCGTCGAGTTCCGCATCTACCAGCAGCCGACCGCGGCGTACGCGGACGTGCTGTCGGACAACCTCGACGTGATCAAGACGATCCCGACCGAGAACCTGTCGACCGCCGCGACCGACCTGGGCGACCGCTTCCAGCAGAGCCCGGCGTCGTCGCTGCAGGTGCTGGCCTTCCCGACGTTCCAGGAGGAGTTCAGCAAGCCCGAGGTGCGCAAGGCGATCTCGATGGCGATCGACCGGGACGAGATCACCAAGTCGATCTTCAAGGACTCGCAGCAGCCGGCCCGCTCGTTCGTCTCGCCGGTGGTCGCCGGTTACCGGGAGAACACCATCGGCACGGCGGGCGCGTTCGACCCGGTCAAGGCCAAGGCCATGTACGAGGCCGCGGGAGGCCCGAAGAAGATCGAGCTGTCCTACAACGGCGACGGCGGCCACAAGGACTGGATCGACGCCACCTGCAACCAGCTCAAGGCCAACCTGGGCGTGGAGTGCGTCGGCACCGCCGAGCCGAAGTTCGCGGACCTGCTGACCAAGCTCAAGCAGAAGCAGCCGGTCGGCCTGTTCCGGATGGGCTGGGTCATGGACTACCCGTCCATGGAGAACTACCTCGGCCCGCTGTACAGCACCACCGGCTCGTCGAACTACTACGGCTACAGCAACCCGGAGTTCGACAAGCTGCTCGCCGAGGGCGCCCGCGCGGCGACCGAGGACGAGGCGATCAAGAAGTACCAGGCGGCGGAGGACCTGCTCGCGCAGGACATGCCGGTGATCCCGCTGCGGTACGGGCAGAACAACTTCGGCCACTCGACCAAGGTCAAGAACGTCCACGTGGACCTCTTCGACCGGGTGGACCTGCTGAAGATCGAACGCGCCTGACACCCCGCTGACGGGCCGGGCCACCCCCACCGGGTGGCCCGGCCCTCGCATTGGCACGCATTTCGCCCAGTTTCGGCAAACTTGCCAGCATGCTCCGCTTCATCCTGCGGCGACTGCTCCAGATGGTCCTCGCCTTCTTCGGGACCACGCTGATCGTCTACGCGCTGATGTTCGCCGGGCAGGGCGACCCGATCCAGGCCCTCGCCGGGGAGCGGCCGGTGACCGCCGCGCAGCGGGCCTACCTGACCGAGAAGTACCACCTGGACGCGACGGGTGTCGGCGGCTTCTTCTACCGCTACTTCGACTACCTGGGCGGCCTGGTCCAGGGTGACCTCGGGCAGTCGCTGACCGGACGGCAGATCAGCGACATCCTCGCCGCCGCCTGGCCGGTCACCGTGAAGCTCGCCGTGATCGCGATGGCCGTGACGGTGATCTTCGGGGTCACCGCCGGCGTGATCGCGGCGATCCGCCGCTCCGGCGTGTTCGACCACGCCACGCTCGTGCTCACGCTGCTGGTGCTCGGCATCCCCACCATCGTGCTGGCCCCGCTGGCGCAGTACTTCCTCGGCGTACGCTGGCCGGTCTTCCCGCCCACCGCCGGAGCGCAACCCTCCTTCTACGCGCTGCTGCTCCCCGGCCTCGTGCTCGGCTCGTTGTCGCTGGCCACCGCGCTGCGGCTGACCCGTACCTCGGTGACCGAGAACCTGCGCGCCGACTACGTCCGCACCGCCCGCTCCAAGGGCCTGCGGCGGCGCCGCATCGTCGGCGTGCACGTGCTGCGCAACTCGCTCATCCCGGTGGTCACCTTCCTCGGCGTCGAGCTGGGCAACCTGATGGGCGGCGCGATCATCACCGAGGGCGTGTTCAACGTCCCGGGCGTCGGCTTCAACCTGTTCCGCGGCATCCGCACCGAGGACGGCCCCCTGGTGGTCGGCATCGTGAGCGTGCTCGTCGTGGTCTACCTGCTGTCCAACCTGGTGGTGGACGTGCTCTACGCCGTACTCGACCCGAGGATCCGCTATGAGTGACTTCGAGACGGTGGCGGCGACGGAGAACCAGGCCGCGCGGCGCGGCGTCTCCGGCGAACCGGGCACGCCCGGCCGGGCCGGACGGCCGGACCGGGCCCGCAGCCTGGCCGGTGACGCATGGCGGGACCTGCGCCGCAACCCGGTCTTCTGGATCAGCCTGCTCCTGGTGGTGCTGGTCGCCGCGATGGCAGTGGCGCCGGGGCTGTTCGCCGCCAACGACCCGCGCGACTGCGTGCTGTCGCGGCAGCACGCCGGGCCGTCCGGCGGAGCGATCTTCGGGTACGACTTCCAGGGCTGCGACACGTTCGCCCGGGCGGTCTACGGCGCCCGCGCCTCGCTGCTCGTGGGCGCGTTCTCCGCGCTGATCACCGGCGTGATCGCCCTCGTCGTCGGCATGCTCGCCGGCTACTTCGGCGGGTGGGTCGACGCGGTGCTGTCCCGGGTGATCGACATCGTGCTCGGCATCCCGCTGCTGCTCGCCGCGATCGTGCTGCTCAAGCGGGTGAGCACGAGCGGCGAGACGGTACGCCTGTTCGCGGTGATCCTCGTCCTGGCGCTGCTCGGGTGGACCACCGCGGCCCGGGTGGTCCGTTCCTCGGTGATCACCGCCCGGGAGCAGGACTACGTGGCCGCGGCCCGGATGCTCGGGGCCGGAAACGGCCGGATCATGTGGCGGCACATCCTGCCGAACGCGCTCGCCCCGGCCATCGTGGTGCTCACCATCGCGCTCGGGTCGTTCATCGCGGCCGAGGCGACGCTGAGCTTCCTCGGCATCGGCCTGAAGGCGCCGACCATCTCCTGGGGCATCGACATCGACGCCGGCCGGGTGCACATGCGGGAGTCGGCGACGCCGCTGATCGTGCCGTCGACGTTCCTCGCCCTGACCGTGCTCGCCTTCATCATGCTCGGCGACGCGATCCGCGACGCCTTCGACCCGAAGCTCCGGTGACAACCCATGACCCAGTCGTCGGTCCGGCCCACGCCGGCCTCACCCACGCCGCCCGGCGGGCACCTGCTGGAGGTACGGGACCTGCACGTCGAGTTCCGTACCCGCGAGGGCGTGGCGCGCGTGATCAACGGGGTGACGTACCACCTGGACGCCGGTGAGACGCTCGCGGTGCTGGGCGAGTCCGGCTCCGGCAAGTCCGTCACCGCCCAGGCGATCATGGGCATCCTGGACACCCCGCCCGCGTACGTGCGCGCCGGGCAGATCCTCTACCAGGGGCGGGACCTGCTCACCCGCCCGGAGGAGGAACGCCGGCAGATCCGTGGCGCCGAGATCGCGATGATCTTCCAGGACGCGTTGTCGGCGTTGAACCCGGTCTTCCCGGTCGGCTGGCAGATCGGCGAGTCGCTGCGCGAGCGGGCCGGGATGTCGCGGGCCGACGCGCGCAGGCGCACCGTCGAGCTGATGGACCTGGTGCGGATCCCGGCCGCGGCGAAGCGGCTCGGCGACTACCCGCACCAGTTCTCCGGCGGCATGCGGCAACGCGTCATGATCGCGATGGCGCTGGCGCTCGACCCGAAGGTGCTGATCGCCGACGAACCCACCACGGCGCTGGACGTGACCGTGCAGGCGCAGATCATGGACCTCCTGGCCGACCTGCGCCGGGATCTCGGCATGGCGCTCGTCCTCATCACCCACGACCTGGGCGTGGTCGCCGGTGTGGCGGACCGGATCGCGGTCATGTACGCGGGCCGGATCGTCGAGCACGCCGACGTGCACGCGCTGTACCGGGCGCCGGCCCACCCGTACACGAAGGGGTTGCTGGAGTCGATCCCGCGCCTGGACGTGCGCGGCCAGGCGTTGTCCAGCATCCGCGGCCTGCCGCCGAACCTGATGGCGATCCCGTCCGGCTGCCCGTTCCACCCCCGGTGCCCGTACGTCCAGCCGGTCTGCGTGGACGAGGTGCCGCACGACCTGGTGCTCGCCGACGGGCGGACCAGCGCGTGCCACTTCGCCCAGGAGGTGCACGATGACCGCGACGGCTGAACCCGCCAAGGTGCGCGGCGAGACGATCCTCGCCGTCGACCAGCTGGTCAAGCACTTCCCGATCAGCCAGGGCGTGCTGTTCAAGAAGACCATCGGCCAGGTCAAGGCCGTCGACGGCGTCTCGTTCGAACTGCGGCGCGGTGAGACGCTCGGTGTGGTCGGCGAGTCCGGCTGCGGCAAGTCCACGCTGGCGCGGCTGCTCATGCGCCTGGAGACGCCCACCGCCGGGCGGGTCACGCTGGAGGGGCGCGACCTGCTCCGGGCCACCGGTGCCGACCTGCGGCGGCTGCGGCGGAACATGCAGATGGTGATGCAGGACCCGTACACCTCGCTGAACCCGCGCATGACGGTCGGCGACATCATCGGCGAGCCGTTCGAGATCCACCCGGAGGCGGCACCGAAGCGCAGCCGGCGGCAGCGGGTGCAGGAACTGCTGGACGTGGTCGGGCTCAACCCGGAGCACGTCAACCGCTACCCGCACCAGTTCTCCGGCGGTCAGCGGCAGCGCATCGGCATCGCCCGGGCGCTCGCGCTGCGGCCCGAGATCATCGTCTGCGACGAGCCGGTGTCCGCCCTGGACGTGTCCATCCAGGCCCAGGTGATCAACCTGCTCGAACAGCTCCAGGACGAGCTGGGGCTGTCGTACATCTTCATCGCCCACGACCTGTCGGTGGTGCGGCACATCTCCGACCGGGTCGCGGTGATGTACCTGGGCCGGATCGTGGAGATCGGCACCGAGGAGCAGATCTACCAGCGCGCGACCCACCCGTACACCCAGGCGCTGCTGTCGGCGGTGCCGGTGCCCGACCCGGAGGCGCGCGACCGGCGGACCATCATCCGGCTCACCGGCGACGTGCCCAGCCCGGCCGAGCCGCCGTCCGGCTGCCACTTCCGGACCCGCTGCTGGAAGGCCGAGGAGGTCTGCGCGACCCAGGACCCGCAGGCGGTACCCCGCGCGGCGGACCCGCACCCCAGCGCCTGCCACTTCGCCGAGGTGCGCACCGAGGCGTGAGCGTGACGAAGGCCCCGTCCCCCGGAGGAAGAGGGGGCGGGGCCTCCGATGCGGGCACGCGTGCGGACGGCGGACCCGGGACGAACCCGAGGCGGCCCGGCGGCGTGAGGCGCGCCGCCGTACCGGTGGACGGCAGCTCGCGGCGGAGACCGCCGGGTCGACGCGGCGGTGTCCGGTGCGGCGCGAGCGCGCGTGCCGGTGCGGGCTGCGGGTTCGGTGCGGCTCAGGCGGCCGGCGGGGCGCGCGCGGCGAGCGGGCCGCGCGGCGGCAGCGGCACGACCGGCGGCCGGGGCGCTGGTACGACGGGCCCCGGCACGGCCGGGCCGGCCACGCGCGGGAGCGCGGCCGGGGCCAGGTCGTCCGGCCCGTCGGCGTAGCCGAGGCCGCCGCCGTGGTCGTGCCACGGCCCGGCGGCAAGCTCCGACCAGGAGATTCCGGGGTACGCGGTACGCAGCGCGGCCGGGCTCGTCCCGCTCGCTGAGGCGGCGGTCGGCGCGGCGGCGGCCGGTACGACGACGGCGGGTGCGGCTGCCGCTCCGAGTCCGGCCAGGACGAACGCCAGCGTGACGACGACGGCGGTCAACCGGTCGCGAACGCGCATGGCACACCTGCCGGGCTCACAGACAGCGGAGACGCTCGATCGTCGCCGCGCACACGCTAGCAACCGCCTCCCGCGGCGGGCAACGGCCCGGCGTCCGGGTGCGCCGGTCGTGTGGACGACTGACGCACCCGGACGGTCGCGGGCCGGACTCGTCAGTGGAAGAAGTGCCGGGTGCCGGTGAGGTACATGGTCACGCCGGCCGCCTTGCAGGCCGCGATGGTCTCCTCGTCCCGGATCGAGCCGCCCGGCTGCACGATCGCCCGTACCCCGGCGTCGATGAGGATCTGCGGGCCGTCGGCGAACGGGAAGAACGCGTCCGAGGCGCAGACCGAGCCGCGGGCCCGCTCGTCACCGGCCCGGCTGACCGCCAGCCGCGCCGAGTCCACCCGGTTCACCTGCCCCATGCCGACACCGACTGTGGCGCCGTCGCGGGCCAGCAGGATCGCGTTGCTCTTGACCGCGCGGACCGCCCGCCAGGCGAACGCCAGGTCGCGCAGAGTCGCCTCGTCGGCCGGGTCGCCGGTCGCGAGCGTCCAGCCGGACGGGTCGTCGCCCGGCGCGTCGACGGCGTCCCGCGTCTGCACCAGCACGCCGCCGCTGACCTGCCGCCACTCGGCGGGCCGGGTGGCGAACGCGGGCGCCCGCAGCAGGCGGAGGTTCTTCTTGGCCCGCAGCAGCTCCAGCGCGTCCTCGTCGAAGCCGGGCGCCACCAGCACCTCGGTGAAGATCTCCGCGACCTGGCCGGCCATCGCCGCGTCGACCGGCCGGTTCACCGCGATCACGCCGCCGAACGCGGAGACCGGGTCGCAGGCGTGCGCCTTGCGGTGCGCCTCGGCCACGTCCGCGCCGACGGCGATGCCGCACGGGTTGGCGTGCTTGATGATCGCCACCGCCGGCTGGTCCGGGAAGTCGTTCGCGGCCCGCCAGGCGGCGTCCGCGTCGACGTAGTTGTTGTAGGACATCTCCTTGCCGTGCAGCTGCTCGGCCTGGGCCAGCCCGGCCGGCGCGCCCGGATCGGTGTAGAGCGCCGCCGCCTGGTGCGGGTTCTCGCCGTACCGCAGCACCGCCTGGCGGCGCAGCGCCAGCCCGGCGAACTCCGGCCAGCCGTCCTCGGCCGGCGACACGGTGCTGGCGAACCAGTCGGCCACCGCGACGTCGTAGTCGGCGATGTCGGCGAACGCGCGGGCCGCCAGCGCGCGGCGCCGGGCCAGCGTGAAGCCGCCCTCGGCGAGCGCCGCCACCACCGCCGGGTACGCCGCCGGGTCGGTCACCACCGCCACCGAGGCGTGGTTCTTCGCCGCGGCCCGCACCATCGCCGGACCGCCGATGTCGATCTGCTCGACGCACTCGTCGGTGTCGGCGCCGGAGGCGACGGTGGCCTGGAACGGGTACAGGTTGGAGACCAGCAGGTCGATGCCGGCGATGCCGTGCTCGTCGAGCTGGGCGGCGTGCGCGTCCTTGCGCAGGTCGGCGAGGAGGCCGCCGTGGATCTTCGGGTGCAGGGTCTTGACCCGCCCGTCGAGGATCTCCGGGAAGCCGGTGACCTGCTCGACCGGCGTCACCGGCACCCCGGCGCCGGAGATCGTCGACGCGGTGCTCCCGGTCGACACGATCTCCACGCCGGCCTCGTGCAGGGCGCGGGCCAGCTCGGCCAGGCCGGTCTTGTCGTAGACGCTGACCAGCGCGCGCCGGATCGGGCGGCGGCCGGCGTCCTCAGTGGCGTTCACGGGATGGTGACCTTTCTGCCGGTGATCGTCCAACCTTCACGGACCAGGCGGCCGACCTGCTCGACGAGCTGGCGCCGCTCGGCGGACTTGATGCGCTCGGTGAGCGTGTCCTCGTCGTCGTCGTCGTGCACCGGCACGGCGACCTGGGCCACGATCGGGCCGGTGTCCATGCCCGCGTCGACGAAGAACAGGGTGGCCCCGGTGACCTTCACGCCGTACGCCAGCGCGTCGCGGGGGCCGTGGATGCCGGGGAACGCCGGCAGCAGCGTGTTGTGCGTGTTGAGGTAGCGGTCGCCGAACGCGGCCAGGAACTCCGGGCCGACCAGCTTGAGGAAGCCGGCGCTGATGACCAGGTCGGGCCGGTGCTCGGCGACCCGCGCGGTGAGCGCCTTGTCCCAGTCGGCGCGGGTGGGGTGGTCCTTGACCCGCTCGACGAAGGACGGCACGCTCGCGGCGGCCGCCCGGTCCAAGCCGGCGATCCCGTCCCGGTCGGCGCCGACCGCGACCACCCGGGCGCCGTACCCGGGGTCGGCGGTGGCGTCCAGCAGCGCCTGGAGGTTGCTGCCGGAGCCGGAGACGAGGACGACGAGGCGGGCGACGGACGCGGGCTCGGTCACCGGGCAACCCTATCGGGCAGGTCAGGCGGCCCGGCCGCGGGGCGGCGGCTCATCGGTTGACCTCCCGGGTGGCGTGATCGCGGTACGCTGCCGGTCGCCCGGTGTCCGGCCTCGCGCCCGGCCCGCACCCCCACGAAGAATCCGGCACGCCGCGTGCCGTCGGACCGAGGAGTACCTCCATGCAGCCCGGATACCCCCCGCAGCAGCCGCAGCAGATCGACAACAACATGACGATGTCCATCGTCGCGATCTTCCTGTTCTGGCCGCTCGCGATCCCGGCCATCATCAACGCGTCGAAGGTCAACCCGCTGATCCAGCAGGGTGACTACGCCGGCGCCCAGGCCGCCGCGGCCGAGTCCAAGAAGTGGTCCAAGTGGGCCCTCATCGTCGGCCTGGTCTGGATCGGCCTCATCGTGGTGTGTTGCCTCTTCGGCGGCCTGGCTGGTCTCGTCGGCGGCAGCAGCACAAACTGACGGACAACCCGAACCGATCTGAGGAGCACCCAGACATGCAGCCCGGTTACCCCGGACAGGACCCGTACGGCCAGCAGCCGAACCAGGACCCGACCGCGCAGCCGCACGACCCGTACGCCCAGCCGCCGCAGGCCCCGCAGTACGGCCAGCCGCCGCAGTACGGGCAGCAGCCGCAGTACGGCCAGCAGCCCACCTCGGGTCAGCCGTACGGCCAGCCCACCTCGGGTCAGCCCGCCTACGGCCAGGACCCGTACGCGCAGCAGCAGCCGTACGGCGCCGCGCCGCAGTACCCGGGTGCCGGCTACCCGGCCGGGGCGGGCCAGGCCCCGAACAACACGCTGGGCCTCGTGTCCATGATCCTCGGTATCGCCTCGATCCCGATGGTCTGCTGCTTCTACCTCGGCATCCCGCTGGGTATCGCGGCGGCGGTCACCGGCTACCTGGGCCGTCAGAAGGCCGCGCAGGGGCTCGCCAACAACGACGGTCAGGCCAAGACCGGTCTGATCTGCGGCGCGATCGGCGCCGGCCTGGGCATCATCCTGATCATCCTGGGCATCGTCGCAAACGTCAGCCTGCCCGCCCAGCCCTGATCGTCCGTCGTCCAGGGGCGTCCACCTTCCGGTGGGCGCCCCTGACGCGTCTGCGGGCCCCCGAGGCGGCGCGTCAGCGGGTGCGGGTCAGCGTGCGGGTGGCGGCGGCGCCGAGCACCGCGCCCACCCCGGTCACGAGCGTGGCCACCGCGGCCACCGCCCACGGTGACGGCCCGACCTCGGCCAGCCGGCCGCCGCCCAGCGACCCGCCGGAGGCCGCCGCGAACAGCCCCAGCAGCGCGCCCGCGACCGGTCCGGCGAGCGCGGCCGGCAGCAGCAGCGCCGGCCAGCCCACCTCGGCCCGTTCCTCGGCCGCCGCGCGCAGCAGCCGCCGGGCGAGCAGCCAGCCGGCCGCCATCGCGGCCAGCACCGGCACTGCGAGCAGCGCGCCACCCAGCCCGTCCATCGGGCCCCGCGGCAGGCCGGCCAGCAGCGGTACGGCCGGCAGCGCACCCACGGAGACCTCGCTCGTCCGGACGGCGGTGTCGGTGCCGACCGCGAACCCGGGCCCGAGCAGGTAGCTCGCCGACCAGGCGGTCGCGTTCGGCGCGTAGGCGAGGCTGACCAGTGTGATGCCCGCCTGACCGGCCACCCCGGTCCGGTACGCCCCGATCATGTCGGCCGCGTCGCCGCCACCGGTGGCCACCGCCAGCCCGGCCGCACCGGCACCCGCGCCGCACAGCAGCAGCGCCGCCACCAGTCCGGTACGCAGACCGTCGCGCACCGGCGGTGGGCAGCGCTCGGCCAGCACCGCCCAGACACCCGTGGTGCGCAGCGCGCCGACCAGGGCGGCGGACACGCCGAACGCGGCGAACGTGAGCGCGGCGGTGACCGGGGAGACCCGCAGGCCGCCGGCGTCGACGGCGAACGCGGCGAGTGCGCCGAGCAGCGCGTACGCGATGCCGACGGCGACCGCGACGGTGAGCGCCTGGCGCGGCGAGCCCGCGCCGCGCGCGCCGACGGCCCGGCTGACGTGCACCCCGGCGCGGGTGAGCCGCCAGACGGCGAGCGCGCTGAGCGCGAGCGGCGCCAGGCCGAGCGGACCGGCGGTGGTCTGCAGCGGCACCCCGTGGCCGAGCAGCCAGCCGGCCAGGCCGGCGCGGAGCGCGCCACCGGGCGATCCGGCGTCCTCGCTGAGCTGGGCGAGGCCCAGCACGGCGGAGACCGGCAGCCAGGAGGTCAGCGCCGCCCAGAGCGCGGCCACCCCGGCGGCGACCGGCAGCGGCGCCCGGCTGCGGGGCTCGGCACCCGATCGGGGCGCGGGCACGCGCGCGGCCGGGCGGGCACGGCCGGGCGGCCGGGCACCGGCGGGGGGACCGGTGGCCGGACGGCGGGGCTGGTCAGGGGTGACGCGTGACATCGTGTCTACTCTGGCACGCCGCGGGAAGGACGGCAGTCCGATACCGGGCCGGTTGCCTGGCGAGTTCGCCGAACCCCGGTCCCACGGCGGTGTTCCGGTCTAGCCTCGGCCTCAGACGCGACCGTTCCCGTCGCGGTGCCGACCGCTCGGAGGAAGCCGTGCACGCTCCGTATCCGCCGCCCCCGCCACCACCGGCCGTCGGCCGGGACCGGACCACGCTCTGGGGCGTCCTCGGCATCGTCTTCGGCCTGTTCTGCTGCGGCATCCTGGGCATCGTCTTCGGCGCGCTGTCGATCCGCGACGCCCGGCGCAACGGCAGGTCGCAGTTGCTCGGCTGGCTGGGCATCGCGTTCGGTGTGATCAACATCGTCGCCAGCGCCATCGTGCGCGCCCGGGGCAACTCGTACTACCCGTACTGGTACCGCTGAACGCGAGGGGCCGACCGGTTGCCCGGTCGGCCCCTCGCGTGTCGCTCGGCCGCTCAGCGGCCGGACATGAGCTCCCGCATCAGGTTGGCGGTCTCGGTCGGGGTCTTGCCGACCTTGACGCCCACCGCCTCCAGCGCCGCCTTCTTGGCGTCGGCGGTGCCCGCCGAGCCCGAGATGATCGCGCCGGCGTGACCCATGGTCTTGCCGGGCGGGGCGGTGAAGCCGGCGATGTAGCCGACCACCGGCTTGGTGACGTTGGCCTTGATGAACTCGGCCGCCCGCTCCTCGGCGTCGCCACCGATCTCACCGATCATGACGATCGCGTCGGTCTCCGGGTCCGCCTCGAAGGCGGCCAGGGCGTCGATGTGGGTGGTGCCGATGATCGGGTCACCGCCGATGCCGACGCAGGTGGAGAAGCCGATGTCGCGCAGCTCGTACATCATCTGGTAGGTCAGCGTGCCGCTCTTGCTGACCAGGCCGATCCGGCCGGAGCCGGTGATGTCGGCCGGGATGATGCCGGCGTTCGACGCGCCCGGTGAGGCGATGCCCGGGCAGTTCGGGCCGATGATCCGGGTGCGCTCGCCCTTGGCCTTGTTGTACGCCCAGAACGCGGCGGTGTCGTGCACCGGCACGCCCTCGGTGATCACCACGGCCAGGTCGATGCCGGCGTCGATCGCCTCGACCACGGCGGCCTTGGTGAACTGCGGCGGCACGAAGATGACGGTGACGTCGGCACCGGTCTCCTTCATCGCGTCCGCGACGGAGGCGAAGACGGGCAGCTCGGTGCCGTCGAAGTCGACAGTGGTGCCGGCCTTGCGCGGGTTCACGCCGCCGACCACGTTGGTGCCGGCGGCGAGCATCCGCCGGGTGTGCTTGGAACCCTCGGAACCGGTCATCCCCTGCACGATGACCTTGGAGTCCTTGGTCAGCCAGATAGCCATTGTCAGACCCCCGCAGCTGCCAGCTCGGCGGCCCGCTCGGCCGCGCCGTCCATGGTGTCGACCCGCTGGATCAGCGGGTTGGCCGCGCCGTCGAGGATCGCCCGGCCGGCCTCGGCGTTGTTGCCGTCGAGGCGCACGACGAGCGGCTTGGTGGCCTTCTCGCCGCGCTGCTCCAGCAGCGCCAGCGCCTGCACGATGCCGTTGGCGACCGCGTCGCAGGCGGTGATGCCGCCGAAGACGTTGACGAAGACGCTCTTGACCGACGGGTCGGACAGGACGATCTCCAGGCCGTTCGCCATCACCTCGGCGCTCGCGCCGCCGCCGATGTCGAGGAAGTTGGCCGGCTTGACGCCGCCGTGCCGCTCGCCCGCGTACGCGACCACGTCGAGCGTGGACATGACCAGGCCCGCGCCGTTGCCGATGATGCCGACCTCGCCGTCGAGCTTGACGTAGTTGAGGTCCTTGGCCTTCGCGGCCTGCTCCAGCGGGTCCACCGACGCCTGGTCGACCAGGGCCTCGTGGTCCGGGTGCCGGAACCCGGCGTTCTCGTCCAGGGTGACCTTGGCGTCCAGGAGCAGCAGCTTGCCGTCCTTGGTGGTCGCCAGCGGGTTCACCTCGACGAGCGTGGCGTCCTCGGCCACGAACGCCTGCCACAGCTTGACCGCGACCTCGACCACCTGGTCGGCGACCTCGGCCGGGAAACCGGCCGCGGTGACGATCTCGCGCGCCTTGGCCTCGTCCACGCCGGTGTTGGCGTCGATCGGCGCCTTCACGACCCGCTCCGGGGTCTCGGCCGCGACCTGCTCGATGTCCATACCGCCGGCCACGCTGGCGATGCAGAGGAAGGTGCGGTTCGCCCGGTCGAGCAGGTACGAGAAGTAGTACTCCTCGGCCACGTCCGCGGTCACGGTGATCATGACCTTGTGGACGGTGTGACCCTTGATGTCCATGCCGAGGATGTCGGTGGCCCGGGCCACCGTCTCCTCCGCGCCCTCGGCCAGCTTCACGCCGCCGGCCTTGCCGCGGCCACCGACCTTCACCTGCGCCTTGACGACCACCCGGCCGCCGAGGCGTTCGGCGATCGCGCGGGCCTCCTCCGGGGTAGTGGCGACGCCGCCGGCGAGCACGGGCAAGCCGTGCCGCTCGAACAGGTCCCGCCCCTGGTACTCGTACAGGTCCACGATTGCGCGTCCCGTCCCGTCTCCGCGGCGCGCCGTCGCGCCGCCACCAGCTTCGGAAAATCAGTTTGACGCCTGTCATCAGATGAGACAGGCCATTTGCCGCAGCCTAACGAGATGGGAACGGGCGGCAACCGAGCGGGTGCGGGGTGTGCGGTAATGCACAGGCCGTCGTCCGGCCGGTCCGGGCACGGCCGCACCGGCGGGCGCGGGCGTAAGCCGTCCGGGGGATCTCCGGACCGGGGCGTAACCGCCCGTCGGGGGCGTCGTTGAGTGTGATGTCGGCGCGCTGGTCAAGCGCGGCGACGGGAGCGGCCGATGCCCTGTCGGTCGAGGGGTGGCGGCGGGGCATCGTGCATAGAGGGGCCGGGCGTGTGAGGGGTGCGTCCGGCCCCTCCCCCGTGCCCGGAGCCGGGAACGCGGGGGCCGGACAGCGAGCGCCGGCGACGCGGCGGGTCAGCCGACCGGCTGGGCGACGTTCTCCCGTACCCACTCGACGATCGACCCGGTGGTGGCACCCGGGGTGAAGATCTTCGCGACGCCGAGCCGCTCCAGCTCCGGGATGTCGGCCTCGGGGATGATGCCGCCGCCGAACACCACGATGTCGGTCGCGTCGCGCTCGGTCAGCAGTTCGACGACGCGCTTGAACAGCGTCATGTGCGCGCCGGAGAGCACCGACAGGCCGACCGCGTCCGCGTCCTCCTGGATGGCGGTCTCGACGATCTGCTCGGGCGTCTGGTGCAGGCCGGTGTAGATGACCTCCATCCCCGCGTCACGCAGGGCACGGGCGACCACCTTCGCTCCCCGGTCGTGGCCGTCCAGGCCGGGCTTCGCGACGACGACCCGGATACGAGAGCTCATCTGCGCACACCTTTCACCGGCACTCCTGACCTGAACGAACGGTAACCCGGCCGGACCGGAGGCGGGAAGCGGGGCCGGACCTTCCCACATACGAGCCGTCCCCCCTACCGCCCGCTCGGGTACGCGGAAAGCCGGACACCTCCGCCGTTCGGTCACTGTCCGCGACGAATGGGCAGTCGACGGACCATCCGACTGGCGGCACGAGATATGACAAGGCCGGATGGAATCGGACATAAAGAATCAGCATTTCGGCGCTTCGGCTTGTGACAGGAGTGGCTGTTGGCTAACGTGTCCACGGTTGTCATCAGGTCCACGGACGGGTGATGACGCGACACCGGAGGTTCGACAGAGCTTCACCGAACGGTCCGGAGTCGCATCGGATCCCCGACAACGGAGGGTGTGCGTGCGCCAGCGCCTGTCGTCTGAGCCCGATCGCTATCGCGGCCGCCGCCGCGTACCCACCCCCCCGCGGAGCCGCTACGCCGCGGTGGTCACCACCGCGTTCGTCGGCGCCGGCATCGTCGCCATCGGCGCGAACGCCCTCCCCGACGCCAAGAGCGTCAACCCGTCGGTCCTGGACGAACTCCGGCAGGCCTCGGTCGCCAGCCAGGACGCCGCCGCCCGTGCCGACAGCGCGGACGCCCCCTCCCGTTCGGACCGCTCCGACCGCAAGGCCGCCGAGCAGGACCCGTGGCTCCTGCCACTGCACGGCTACGACTTCAAGTCCCCCTACGGCATGCGCTGGGGCAAGCTGCACACCGGCATCGACCTGGTCGCCCCGGAAGGCACGCCCTACAAGGCGGTCCACGCCGGCACCGTCACCAAGGCCGGATGGTTCGGCGGCTACGGCTACGCCGTCATCGTCCAGCACTCCGACGGCAGCGAGGCCATCTACGGCCACTCCTCCGCGGTGACGGTCAAGGAGGGCCAAGAGGTGAAGGCCGGCGACCAGCTCGGCCTGGTCGGCAACACCGGCCACTCCTACGGCTCCCACCTGCACCTGGAGATCCATGTCAAGGGCCAGCCGCAGGACCCGGTGGCGTTCCTCAAGGATCGCGGAGTGGACATTCAGCTCGAAGTCGAGGCGGTTTACAGCGACGCAGCCGCGTCCTGACGCTCCGTAACGCCTCTTAACCGCCCGGACCGCACGGTCCGGGCGGTTTCGTCTGTGCCGATGTCTGCCACGTCACACCGACGAGTGTGACCGAGAGCACACGCACCGAAGATCGTCTCTTCGCCCGAACCGGCCGGCCGGTGGAAAACCGGACGCGCCGCGACGGCCACGCGCCACCGCCTCCGCACCCCCATACCCGCTGCGACCTGCACCGACACCAGTATTTCGAGGTCACGTGCCCCTCGAAACCGATGAAGGATCCCGTGCAGCACAGCAGCCCCACCCCGGACAACGCTCCCGCCCGGCACCGGCGCCCGCGCCGCGCCCGGCGCACCGTCTACGTGGTCACTGGCGCGGTGGCAGTGCTCGGCCTCGGCATCGGTGGCGTGGTCGTCACCACCGCCCCGTCCGACCCCACCCCGGCCGCCGTCGACCTCGGCGTGGCGGCCCGCGCCGACGACGCCGCCCGCGCCGACCGTTCGGCCCGTGAGCCGGTCACCCCGTCCGCCGTACCGGCCAGCCCGTCGCCGAGCCCGAGCGCGACCACCCCGGCGCCGAAGAAGACGGCGACCGCGAAGCCCAAGCCGAAGCCGAAGAAGACGACTGTGGCGAAGAAGCCCACCTGGGTCGTGCCGATGAAGGGCGCCGACATCACGTCCTGCTACGGGCCCCGCTGGGGCACCCAGCACGCCGGCATCGACTTCGCCATGCCGGCCGGCACGCCGATCCACGCCGCCGCGGCGGGCACCGTGGTCAAGGCCGGTGACGTGGGCGACGGCTACGGCATCTCGGTCTTCATCGACCACCACAACGGCTACCTGACCCACTACGCCCACCAGAGCCGGCTCGCCGTCGCCGTGGGCGACAAGGTCAAGGCCGGTCAGGTCATCGGGTACGAGGGCTCCACCGGCGACTCCACCGGCCCGCACCTGCACTTCGAGGTGCACCAGGGCGCGATGTGGAACCAGATCGACCCGGCGCCGTTCCTGCGTGCCCGGGGCATCGACGTGGCCTGCTGAGGGCGCCACGACAGGAGGAGGGCCCGGCCCGGCCACGAGCCGGACCGGGCCCGCCCGGCGTTCAGAGCTTGTCGATCGGGGCGTGCCGCAGCACCAGCCACATGGTCTGGTCGCCGAAGTCGATCTGGGCGCGGGCGCCCGGCCCGGCACCCTCCACCGCCAGCACCCGGCCCAGGCCGTACCGCTGGTGGTTGACCCGGTCGCCCACCGAGACCTTCGGGGCCTGCTTCAGCTCGCTCGCGGTGGCCAGGCGGCTGGCGTCCACGCCCAGCCGCTTCGCCAGCTCGGTCGCCTTCGGCGTGCCGCCGGCGAAGCCACCACGGCCCACGCGGTCCGCCCGGCCGCCGACGCCGCCGCCCCCGCCACCCCACGAGGTGTACGACCCCTCGGTGCGCTCCCAGCGGACCAGCTCCGGCGGCAGCTCCTCCAGGAACCGCGACGGCGGGTTGTAGGCGGGCGCGCCCCAGGCGGACCGGGTCACCGCGCGGGACAGGTAGAGGCGCTGGCGGGCCCGGGTGATGCCCACGTACGCCAGCCGCCGCTCCTCCTCCAGCTCGCGGGTGTCGCCGAGCGAGCGCAGGTGCGGGAAGACGCCGTCCTCCAGGCCGGTCAGGAAGACCACCGGGAACTCCAGGCCCTTGGCCGTGTGCAGCGTCATCAGCGTGACCACGCCCTGATGAGGCGCGGCGTCGTCTGCCTCGGCGCCGTCAGGCGCCGAGCCCGGTGACGCAGGGATCTGGTCGGCGTCGGCGACCAGCGCCACCTGCTCCAGGAAACCGGCGAGCGTGGCCCGCTCGTCGTCGGCGCCGAGCGCCTCGATCCGCTCGGTGTACTCCCGGGCGACGCTCACCAGTTCCTGGAGGTTGTCCACCCGGCCGGCGTCCTGCGGGTCGAGGCTCTCCTCCAGCTCGGCGAGGTAGCCCGAGCGGGTCAGCACCGCCTCCAGCACCTCCTCCGGGGTGCCGGTGTCGGCCAGCTCCCGCGCCGCGTCGAGCAGCGCGACGAACTCGGCGATGCCGTTCGCCGCCCGGGTCGAGATGCCCGGCGCGTCCTTGGCCCGGCGCAGCGCGGCGCCGAAGGAGATGCGGTCCCGGGCACTCAGCGCCTCCACGCACGCCTCGGCCCGCTCGCCGATGCCCCGGCGCGGGGTGTTGAGGACCCGGCGCAGGCTCACCGTGTCGTCGTCGTTCACCACCGCGCGCAGGTACGCGAGCGCGTCGCGGACCTCCTTGCGCTCGTAGAAGCGCACCCCGCCGACCACCTTGTAGGGCAGGCCGACCCGGATGAACACCTCCTCGAACACGCGGGACATGGCGTTGGTGCGGTAGAACACCGCCACGTCGCCCGGGCGGGTCTCGCCGTCGTCGACCAGCCGGTCGATCTCCCGGGCCACCCAGTCGGCCTCGGCGTGCTCGGTGTCGGCGACGTACCCGACGATCTGCTCGCCGGACCCGGCGTCGCTCCACAGCCGCTTCGGCTTGCGCGAGGTGTTGCGGTCGATCACCGCGTTGGCCGCGTTGAGGATGGTCTGGGTCGAGCGGTAGTTCTGCTCCAGCAGGATCGTGCGGGCGTCGGTGAAGTCCCGCTCGAACTCCAGGATGTTGCGGATGGTCGCGCCGCGGAACGCGTAGATCGACTGGTCGGCGTCACCGACCACGCACAGCTCGGCCGGCGGGATCCCCTCGGTGCCGGAGACCAGCTCCTTGATCAGCACGTACTGGGCGTGGTTGGTGTCCTGGTATTCGTCGACGAGCACGTGCCGGAACCGCCGCCGGTAGCTCTCCGCGACGTGCGGGTGCGACTGGAGCAGGTGCACCGTCGTCATGATCAGGTCGTCGAAGTCCAGCGCGTGCGCCTCGCGCAGCCGCCGCTGGTAGAGCGTGTACGCCTCGGCCAGCGCCCGCTCGTTCGGCCCTTTGGCCCGGCCGGCGAACTCCTCCGGGTCGACCAGCTCGTTCTTCAGGTTCGACACCTGGGCGGCAAGGCCCCGGGCCGGGTAGCGCTTCGGGTCCAGGTCCAGCTCGCGGGCGACCATCTGCATCAACCGGCGCGAGTCGTCCGCGTCGTAGATCGAGAACGTCGACTTCAGGCCGGCGTGCTCGTGCTCGGCCCGCAGGATGCGTACGCAGGCGGAGTGGAACGTGGAGACCCACATGAGCCGGGCTCGCGGGCCGACCAGCGCGGCCACCCGCTCCTTCATCTCGCCTGCGGCCTTGTTGGTGAAGGTGATCGCGATGATCTCGCCGGGGTGCACGTCGCGGGCGGCGAGCAGGTAGGCGATCCGGTTGGTCAGCACCCGGGTCTTGCCGGAGCCGGCACCGGCCACGATCAGCAGCGGGGAGCCGGCGTGGGTCACCGCGTCCCGTTGGGGGCCGTTGAGGCCGTCGAGGAGGGCGGCCGGATCCGACCCGGCGCCCCCGGGACGGCGCGGCGGGGTCGGCCGGGACTCCGGCGCGGGCGAGGACTCCGGCGCGGGCGGGGATGTGGGAATGTCGAAGAGAGGATGCATCGCAGCCCGAGTCTATGCCGCCGGGCGGACACTTCCCCGCCCGCGCCGCCGCTGCGCGCACGCCGTCACGTCTCACCTGTTGGTGCGTCTTCTTGCGCGCCCGCCCGGGTGGTCGGCATACTCGACGACGTGTTCGATCAGCGCTCCTTTTTTTACTACGGCACCGGGAGTCCGGCAGCCGTGGGTCGCGCCTGATCACAGACCTACGAAAACGCCCCGGGCTCCTCAGAGCCCGGGGCGTTTTCGTTCCGGGATCCGGGTACCGGGCCCGAGCCCCGAGAGGGACGACGATGATGACTGACGTGGTGGAGTCCAGCGGCAGCCCGGCGCGCAACGGCCGGCCGGCCGGCGGCGACCCGACCGGTGCCGCGGCGGCCCGGACCGGCACCGACGACGCGGCGGCGGCGGAGCGGATCGGTGAGATCCGGCGGCGCATCGACGAGATCGACCGCACCCTCATCGCGCTCTGGCAGGAGCGGGCCGCGCTCTCCCAGGAGGTCGGCGCGACCCGGATGGCCTCCGGCGGCACCCGGCTGGTGCTCTCCCGCGAGCGGGAGATCCTGGAGCGGTTCCGCTCCGAGCTCGGCGCCGACGGCACGCAGCTCGCGCTCCTGCTGCTGCGCGCCGGCCGCGGCCCGCTGTGACGCGGTGACGTCCCCGGATACGACGAACCGCCTGCCGGCGTCGAGCTGACGCCGGCAGGCGGTCCGGAACGGATCAGGCCACCTCGTGGGTGACGACGATCTCCCGCTTCTCCGCGAAGTGGCAGGCGCTCGGGTGGTCCGAGCCCGGCCGGATCTGGAGCAGCGGCACCTCCTGGGCGCAGACGTCCTGCGCCTTCCAGCACCGGGTGCGGAACCGGCAGCCCGAGGGCGGGCTGACCGGCGACGGCACGTCGCCCTGGAGCCGGATGATCGCCTTGCTCTCGCGCACGGTCGGGTCCGGCACCGGCACCGCCGACAGCAGCGCCTGGGTGTACGGGTGGGTCGGCCGCTCGTAGATCTCGTCCTCGGTGCCGATCTCCACCATCTTGCCCAGGTACATCACGGCGACCCGGTCGGAGAGGTGCCGCACCACGGACAGGTCGTGGGCGATGAAGACGTACGACAGCCCGAACTCGGCCTGGAGCTTCTCCAGCAGGTTCATCACCTGGGCCTGGATCGAGACGTCCAGGGCCGACACCGGCTCGTCGCAGACGATCACCTCGGGCCGCAGCGCCAGCGCCCGGGCGATGCCGATGCGCTGCCGCTGGCCGCCGGAGAACTGGTGCGGGTAGCGGTTGATGTGCTCCGGGTTGAGGCCGACCAGGTCGAGCAGCTCCTTGACCTTGCCGCGCCGGCTGCCGCGCGGAGCCACCTCGGGGTGGATCTCGAACGGCTCGCCGATCAGGTCACCCACAGTCATCCGGGGGTTCAGCGAGGTGTACGGGTCCTGCATCACCAGCTGGATCTGCCGGCGCAGCCGCCGCAGCGCGCCACCGGAGAGCTTGGAGATGTCCTGGCCCTTGTAGAGCACCTGACCGGAGGTCGGCTTCTCCAGGTTCATCAGCACGCGGGCGAGCGTCGACTTGCCGCAGCCGGACTCGCCGACCACGCCGAGCGTCTCGCCGGCCTTGAGCTCGAAGGAGACGCCGTCGACCGCCTTGACCTGGCCGATGGTCTTCTTGAACACCACACCCCGGGTCACGGGGTAGTGCTTGACCAGGTCACGGACCTCGATGATGTGTTCAGTCACGGTTCACCAGCTCCTCGGCGAAGTGGCAGGCGCTGGCCCGGCCGCTGCCCAGTTGCAGCAGCGGCGGGACCTTCTCCCGGCACACCGGCTGCGCCATCGGGCAGCGCGGGTTGAACGCGCAGCCCGGGGGGATGTTCATCAGGTTCGGCGGGAGGCCCTTGATGGTGCGGAGCTCCTGCCCCTTCTCGTCCATCCGCGGGATCGAGTTGAGCAGGCCGAGCGTGTACGGGTGTCCCGGCTTGCGGTACAGGTCGTAGACGTCGGCTTCCTCGACGATCCGGCCGGCGTACATGACCGCGATCCGGTCCGCGACGTCGGCGACCACGCCGAGGTCGTGGGTGATCAGGATCATGCCCATCTGCCGTTCCCGCTGGAGTTCACCCAGCAGGTCCATGATCTGGGCCTGCACCGTCACGTCCAGCGCGGTGGTCGGCTCGTCGGCGATCAGCACCTCGGGGTCCAGCGCCAGCGACATGGCGATCATGGCGCGCTGCCGCATACCGCCGGAGAACTGGTGCGGGTAGTTGCTGAACCGGCCCTTGGCGTTGGGGATCTTCACCTGGTCGAGCATCTCGATCGCGCGCTTCTTGGCGTCCGACCGGCTCATGCCGCGCCGGATGCGGAACTGCTCCGCGATCTGGAAGCCGACGGTGAAAACCGGGTTGAGGGCCGAGAGCGAGTCCTGGAAGATCATGGCGATGCCCTCGCCCCGGATCCGCCGCCGCTGCTCGGCGGACATGGTGAGCATGTCCTTGCCGTGGAAGCGGACCTTACCGCCGGTGACGAAGCCGGGCGGGGTGTCCAGGATGCCCATGATGGTCTGCGCGGTGACGCTCTTGCCGGAGCCGGACTCGCCGAGCACGGCGAGGGTCTCCCCCGCGTCGACGTGGTACGTGACTCCGTTGATGACCTTGGCGACGCCGTCCCGGGTGCGGAACTCCACCCGCAGGTCGTCGACCTCGAGCAGGCGGCCCGAGGGGCGGCCGGATCCGTCGGCGCCCGGCGCGGACTGCTCGGACACGAGAATGTCGGACAACTCAGTTCCCCTATCGGAGCTTCGGGTCGAGGGCCTCGCGGACCGCCTCGCCGAGCATGACGAAGCTCAGCACGGCGGTGACGAGGAACGCGGCGGGGAAGAACAGCAGGAACGGCGAGACCCGGATGTAGTTCTGCGCCTCGCTGATCATGATGCCCCAGGAAACCACCGGGTTCTTCAGGCCGATGCCGAGGAACGAGAGCGTGGCCTCCGCGCCGATGAACGAGCCCACCAGGATCGTGCCGTACACCAGCAGCGGGGCCAGGCAGTTCGGCAGCAGGTGCTTGAGGATGATCCGGCCGGTGCTCGCGCCCAGGGCGCGGGCCGCGACGATGTAGTCGGCCTCCTTGGTGGCGAGCACCGAGGAGCGCATCAGCCGCATCACCACCGGCCAGCTCAGCACGCTCAGGGACATGATCACCAGGCCCATGATCGTCCACTCGCCGTTGTCGCTGCCGGACCCGTTGAACGTGGTCAGGATGACGATCGAGCCGAGTACGAACGGCAGGCCGAAGAAGATGTCCGCGATACGGGACAGCAGCGCGTCCACCCAGCCACCGCGGTAGCCGGCGATGATGCCCATCGCGCCGCCGAAAAGCAGCGTCAGGAGGGTGGAGACCACGGCCACCACGATCGAGGCGCGGGCGCCGTAGATGACCCGGGAGTAGACGTCGCGGCCCTGCACGTCGTAGCCGAACCAGGCGGAGGAGGACGGCTCGACCCGGCTGCGCTCCAGCGCGCCGTTGACCGCGTCTCCGGAGGTGAACAGCGACGGGAAGGCCGCCATCACGAGGAACAGCAGGATGAACGTCGCCGAGATCCAGAACAGCGGCTTGCGCCGCAGGTCGATCCAGGCGTCGCCGAGCAGGCCGCGCGGCTTCTGCTGCTTCGCGCTCTCCGGCAGGCCGGCGTTGGTGGGCGCGCCCGACCCGGCCTCGGTGGGCATGGTCGCGGGCGGCGTCGACACGATCGACGCGGAACTCGGGTCACTCATGCCCGCACCTCGCTGCGCTCGGCGCGGGCGTGGTTACCCGCGCAGACTGCTGGGACGATTCGTTCGCTGCGGCGGTCACTCATAGCGGATCCTCGGGTCGAGGGCGGCGTAGAGCAGGTCGACCACCAGGTTCATCACGAGATAGACCAGCACCAGCACCACCACGATGCCGACAACGGTAGCGCTCTCCTTGGTGACGATCGAGCGGAGCACCTGGCGGCCGATGCCGTTGATGCCGAAGATGCCCTCGGTCACGATCGCGCCGCCCATCAGGGCGCCGAGGTCGGTGCCGAGCAGCGTGACCACCGGGATCAGCGAGTTGCGCAGCAGGTGCACACCCACCACGCGGCGCATCGGGAGGCCCTTGGCGATCGCGGTGCGGACGTAGTCGGCGCGCCGGTTCTCGGCGATGCTCGTCCGCGCCACCCGAGCCACGTACGCCATCGACGCGCTGCCGAGCACGAACCCGGGCACGATCAGTTCGCTGAACCGCATCTCGTTGGACACGGTCGGGTTGATGATGCCCCACTTGACGCCGAGCAGCCACTGCAGCACGAAGCCGATGACGAAGACCGGCAGGGCGATCAGGAAGAGCGTGGAGACCAGGACCAGGTTGTCCAGGAAGCCGTTACGCCGCAGACCGGTCAGGACACCCGCGCCGAGGCCGATCACGGCCTCGATGGCGAGAGCGACCACCGCCAGCTTCAGGGTGTTCGGGTACGACGTGGCGATGATGTCGCTGATCTCGCGACCGCCGAACGTGATACCGAAGTCCCCCTGCGCGAGGTTCTTCATGTAGCTGGCGTACTGCACCCAGATCGAATCGTCGAGATGGTACTTCTCGGTCATCATGGCCCGGTAGTTCGGCGGGCAGCCACGGTCGCCGCACTTACCGGCGAAGGGGTCACCAGGCACGGACCAGACGAGCCAGTAGATCAGGAACGTCGTGCCGATGAACACCGGCACGAGTTGCAGCAGCCGTCTCAAGAGATAACGGCCCATGGGGTGGTCCTCCAGACAGGGAGCGCCGGGTGAACCGGCGCGGCAGCGACAACGAGCGAGGGGTCCGTTGTACACCCCCTCGCGGAACGGCCCCGGGTCGGGCTCACCGGTAGGCGAGCCCGACCCGGGGTCAGACCGTTCGGATCAGAGCTCGACCGAGGTGATGTCGAGCTCACCGACGTTGGTCAGCTCAAGCTTCTTGATCTTCTCCGAGTGACCGGACTGCTCACCGTTGAAGTAGACCGGGACGGAGGGGACGTCCTGGTCGATCAGCTTGACGGCCTCAGCGAACTTCTTGTGGGCCTCCTCGATGCTGGGGGCCGCGGATGCCTCCTTGGCGAGGGCGTCCACCTGCGGGTTGCTGTACTTGCCGTCGTTCGAGGAACCACCGGTGACGTAGAGCGGGTTGATCCAGTTCTCCACGTCCGGGTAGTCCTGCTGCCAGCCGGCCCGGTACATGCCGGTCATCTTGTAGGCGTTGATGTTGGCGCGGAAGACCGCGAAGGTCGGCACGCCGACGGCGACCGCGTCGATGCCCAGGTTGGTCTTGATCTGCTGGGCGACGGCCTCCATCCACTCCTTGTGGCTGGCGTCCGCGTTGTACGACAGGGTCAGCTTGCCCTGGAAGCCACCGGCCTCGGTGAGGAGCTGCTTGGCCTGGGCCACGTCGAACTTGCAGGCGGTGCAGTTGCCCGGCTCGGCACCCGGGGTCAGCGGGTTGGCCCAGCTGTCGGCCGGCTTGCGGTTACCGAAGAAGATCTTGTCGGTGATCGCCTGCCGGTCGATCGACATCGAGATCGCCTTGCGCAGCTTCGGGTTCTGGAAGCGCTTGTCGTAGATCGGGAAGGCGATGATGCCGGACGCCGGGATGGTCGTCTGGATCGCGCGCTCGCCCAGGTCCGTCTTCCACTTGTCGCCGGCCAGCGCGGAGACCGGAACCTGCTGCTGGAAGTCCAGGTTGCCGGCGAGCAGGTCGTTGTACGCCGCCGTGTCGTCCTGGTAGATCTTGACGGTGACGTCCTTGATCTTCATCTTGTCGCGCAGGCTGTAGTCGTCGAAGCGGGTCAGCTTGATCTCGACGTCGTCCTGCCAGGAGACGAGCTTGACCGGGCCGTTACCGATCGGCTTCTTGCCGAAGTCCGCCGGGGTGGACGAGAAGAACGCGTCCGGCAGCGGCATGAAGGCGCTGTAGCCCAGCTTGGTCGGGAACACGGCGGTCGGCGCGGAGAGCGTGACCTCGAAGTTCCATTCGTCGACGACCTTCAGGCCGGACATCTCCTTGGCCTTCGGCTCCGGGGCCTTCTTCGGGCCGTCCGGGCCGTCCGGGTCCTCGGTGTAGACCTCGTCGAAGCCCTGGATGTCGGAGAAGAAGGAGGCGTTCTGCGCGCCGTTCGGGCCGTAGGCAGCCCAGTTCCAGGCCTTGACGAAGCTCTCGGCCTTGACGGTGGTGCCGTCGTGGAACTTGGTGTTCTGCTTGATCTTGATCTTGAAGACCTTCGAGTCGCTCGTGTCGATCGACTCGGCGAGCAGGTTCTGCGGCGCCCCACCGTTGTTGGGGTACTCGACCAGGCCGCTCCACACCCAGTCGATGATCTTGCCGCCACCGGTCTCGGTGGTGTTCGCCGGAACCAGGGGGTTCTCCGGCTGGGTGCCGTCGATGACGATGGCGCCGTCCTTGCTGGCGCCGGCGTCGCCACCGTCGTTGTTCCCGCTGGAGCAGCCGGACGCGACGAGCGCGAATGCCGCGCCCACCGCGAGCGCGCCGCTCGCCCGCTTCGAGACTCTCATTCCGAGGGGCCTCCTCTTTCTAACCTGGTTCCGTCGTGAGTTTCACGCACGTCTTTGGGGGTGACACCACCGGCGACCCGAACCGCAGGACGCCGGTTTACCGCAGAGGAATTCGGGACACCCCAGGGGTACCGATCCGCCGGGCGCCACACCCTGGACGAGACATCGCGCAGGGCCGTCGGCCACGTAGCGGCGCTGATGGCGGCGTCACGTGGTCGGCAGGCCCGTCGAGATGCCTCACACCGGGGGGTGAGGTGCTGCCACTGTGACACCAACCGGCCCTTTCCGTGAAGGTGCCGTTATCAAGCCGTTAGTTGGTCGCCACGTTGCCGATACTTGAGAAAAGATCACAAAGCGCACGGACGATAGGGCCCTGAACAGGCAAGACGGGCACAGAGGGGTCGACAGACGTCCCTGCGACGCGCAGGGCTGTGACGTTCACCGCGCCGACCTCGGCGTCTCTCACGGGCGCACGACTGCGGCGTTTTTTGTCCGTCCGGATGATGCCATGCCGACTGAGCGGGCACCAGCGGGGCCCCTGGGGTACGAGGCCGCCGAGGCCCCGCCCCCGGGGATCGGCGTGGAGTCCTAGACCAGCCGGCGGTCGGCGGCCCAGCGGGACAGCTCGTACCGGTTCGACATCTGGAGCTTGCGCAACACGTTGGAGACGTGCGTCTCGACCGTCTTGATCGAGATGTACAGCTCCTTGGCGATCTCCTTGTACGCGTACCCCCGGGCGAGCAGCCGCAGCACCTCGCGCTCGCGGTTGGTGAGCTGGTCCAGCTCGGGATCGGCCACCGGCGCGTCCGGCCGGGAGGCGAACGCGTCGAGCACGAACCCGGCCAGCCGCGGGCTGAACACGGCGTCGCCGTCGGCCACCCGCCGGATCGCGTCGGTCAGCTCCTCCGGCGAGATCGTCTTCGTGACGTACCCCCGCGCACCGGCGCGGATCAGGCCGATCACGTCCTCGGCCGCGTCGGACACGCTCAGGGCCAGGAACCGCACCTGCGGGTGGGTACGCCGCATCGCCTCCAGCACCGCGCGGCCGCCGCCGTCGGGCATGTGCACGTCGAGCAGCACCACGTCCGGCGCGGTGGCCGCGATCCGGGTCACCGCCTCGGCCACCGAGCTGGCCTCGCCGACCACCTCCACCCGCGCCCCCAGCTCGGCGCGGACGCCGGCCCGGAACATCGCGTGGTCGTCGACGAGGAACACCCGCAGCGGCCCGCGCGGCGCCGTACCCTCGACCGGTTCCTGCTCGGACATGTCACTTGTCCCTTTCCGCCGTGGAGCCGGAGCCGCTGATCGGCAGGATCAGCCGGACCTCGGTCCCTTCCCCCGGCTCGGACCGGATCTCCGCCCGGCCGCCGTGCCGCTTCATCCGTCCGATGATCGAGCCCCGGACGCCGTGCCGGTGATTCTCCACCGTATCCGGGTCGAAGCCCTTGCCCCGGTCCCGGACGAACACGCTCACCTGCTCCGGCTCCACCTCGGCGTACAGCGAGACGGTCTGCACACCGGCGTGCCGGGCCGCGTTGACCAGGGCCTCCCGGCCGGCGGCCACGATCGCGCCCACCCGCTCGTCGGTCTCCCGGTCGCCGACCACCACCACCTCGACGGTGATGGCGAACGTGTCCTCCACCTCGGCGGCGGCCTGCTCCAGCGCGGCCGCGAAGCGCTCGGTGGGCGAGGCGGTCGGCTTGTAGAGCCAGTTGCGCAGCGAGCGCTCCTGACCGCGGGCCAGCCGCTGCACCGTCTTGACGTCGCTGGCGTTGCGCTGGATCAGGGCCAGCGTGTGCAGCACCTGGTCGTGCACCATCGCGGCCAGTTCGGCGCGCTCCTGCTCCCGGATGCGGCCCTCCCGCTCGGAGCGGAGCTGGTTCCAGGTGCGCCAGAGCACCGGACCGGTGACCACACCCACGCCGGCCAGCCCGACCAGCGCGAAGATCACGCCGTTGAGCACCGCGTCGAAGTTCTGTGACGGCGAGTAGACGGCGGCCACGCCGATGATGCCGACCGCGACGAGCACGCCGCCGCCGATGAAGCGCAGCACGAACGCGCGCCTGTCGCTCTCCTCCACCACCGCGCCCAGCCAGGGCACCGCCGAGTCGCCCCACTGCCGGCGGCGCTCCGGGGCGGCCTGGTGCCAGATGACGCCCGCGCCGACCGCGATGATCGCGACCAGCCAGCCGGCGGTGCCGGCCGCGCCCACCGAGTTGAACGCCACCACCTGGAGCAGCAGCACGCCGAGCCCGATCACCACGAACGGCAGCAGCTGGGCCAGGTCGCGGCGGGGCGGGGCGGCGGTGTCGCCGGGGCGGGGCGGGACCACCGCCCAGAAGGCGGCGTAGAGCAGCAGCCCGAGCCCGCTCAGCCCGAGCAGCACCATGAACGCCACGCGGACCCGCAGCACCGGGATGCCCAGGTGCTCGGCGATGCCCGCGGCCACGCCGGCGGCCAGCCGGTGCTCGGTGGCCCGGTAGAGACGCGGGGCGTGCGGGGCGGGGGTGCTGCTGATCGGAGGCTCCCAGGTCGAGGCGGATGTGCCGGCGGCGCGCCGACGCTCAGATCGTCACACGGTTACGACGCCTCGGACCACGGGGACGCCCCGGAGTTTCACCGGCGGTGGATCTCAGGGTGGGGTCAGGGTCGGGTCCGGAGGCTGCTCGGGCGGCCGGGGCAGCAGTATCGAAGGCATGAACGAGGACGCTGCCCGTCCGCCCCGCCCCTGGGCGGCAGCACAGGACGCCCCGCCGCCGCCCCCGCCGGGAGCGGCGCCCACCACCGACCAGGCGAGCCCGCCGCCCGGCGGCGGCACGCCGTTCGCCGGTCCACCACCCGGTGGGTACGCCCCACCGCCCGGCGCCGCCGGCTTCACCACCCGGTACGGCCTGGTACGCCCCCGCGAGGGCCGCTACCTGGCCGGGGTGTGCGCCGCCATCGGCCGGGCCACGAACACCGATCCGGTGCTGTGGCGCGTGCTGCTGGCCGTGCTCGGCTTCTTCGGCGGCATCGGCATCATCGTGTACGTCGCCGGCTGGCTGATCATCCCCGGTGAGGGCGACACCGCCTCCCCGGTGGAGGCCATGCTCGGCCGGGGCCGCTCCAGCATGTCGCCGATCACGGTGATCGTGCTCGGCATCGTGGTGGCGCTCGGCTTCGCCTACGTGGTCACGGACGGGTTCCGGGCGATCCTGCTCGGCGCGGTGATCCTGATCGGCGGCGCGCTCCTGCTCAACCGCGAGCAGCGCGGCCCGGCGCAGCGGCCGGCTCAGCCGGTGCCGCCGCACGGTCCCCCGCCGGGTCCGGTGCCGCCGGTGGCCTGGCCCGCGCCGCCGGCCCCGGCGCCGGGTACGTGGACCGCGGCTCCCCCCGCGGCACCGTGGACCGGCACGCCCGCCGGACCGGCACACCCTGGGGCAGCGCCGTCCGGCGGCCTGCCCGCCGAGCCCGGCTACCCCCCGGCCGGCCGGCCCGAGCCGGGCTATCCCCCGGCGCCCGCCTCCCCGGCGCCCGCCGCCGAGCCGGGCTACCCGCCGGCGTCCTCGCCCGAGCCCGGTTACCCCCCGGCGTCCTCGCCCGAGCCCGGTTCCGAGCCGGGGCACCCGGTCACATCCGACACGGAGCGCGAGCCGGGCCCCTCCGGGCCCGCTACCGGCTACCCGACGCTGCCGGCGCCGGGCTGGCCCGCCGCGGCAGGCACCCGGCCGGGCCCGTCCGAGCCGACGACGGTAGGGATGCGGCACGTGACCGGGCCGGTCGCCGACACCGCCGCCTGGCCCGCGTACGGCGGAGACCCGGCCTGGCCGGGCGCGCGCGACGCCGGTGCCCGGCTGGACGAGCCGGCCGCCGTGCCGCCGCCCGCGCCGGTGGGCGCACCGCTGCCGCCCGGCGGGTACCGGCCGCCGTTCGCCCCGCACGGCCCCTACGCCGGATCGCCGCCCGTCCCGCCACCGGTACGGCCGCCGCGACCGCCGAAGCGGCCCAAGGAGCGCTCGGCGCTCGGCGCGATCACGTTCTCGCTGATCTTCCTGGCGCTCGGCGTGGTGGCGATGCTCGACCTGCTCGACGTCTTCCCGGTCGGTGCCGCCGGCTACTTCGCCGCGGTGCTCGCGACCATCGGCCTCGGCCTGCTCGTCGGCACCTGGTTCGGCCGGGCGCGCTGGCTGATCGCCCTGGGCCTGGTGACCGCGGCGGCGCTCGGCATCGCCACGGTCGCCGAGTCCTACGACCGGGTACGCGGCATCGACGGCAACGTCACCTGGGCCCCGACCGACCTGCGCGACCTGGCGAACCGGTACGAGAACAACCTCGGTGACGCCACGCTCGACCTGCGCGGGATCGACTTCGACAAGCAGGACGTGCAGGTGACGGTCGACGTGAACCTCGGCAACGCGACAGTGGTCGTACCGCCGGACGTCGACGTGACCACGGTGGCCGACGTGAACGCCGGCGACGCCACCGTCTTCGGCCGGAGCAGCGGCGGGCTCGGTGGTCGTCAGTGGGAGACCACCGACGTCGGCGCCGACGGTCCCGGTGGGGGCAAGCTGCGCCTCTTCGTCCACGTGAACGCCGGCAAGCTGGAGGTGACCCGGTGAAGGCACACCGTACCGACGTCGTGTCGTTCGCTTTCGGACTCGTCTTCCTCGGTCTGTCCGTCTGGTGGCTGCTGGCCCGGATCCTCGGTCTCTCCGTACCCCCGGTCGGCTGGTTCCTGGCTGGTGGGCTGGTGCTGATCGGCCTCCTCGGACTGATCGGCGCGCTGCGCTCGGGTCGCGCACCGGAGCAACCCGCGACGCCGCCCACGCCGGACGTCACGGTCTCGGCGCCGTACGGCTCCCCCGCCGCCGGCCCGGAGACGCCCGACGGCACGGGGACGACCGACGGCGCCGACGAGTGGGCCACCGAGGCCACCACGGACTCCGCGGAACCGGCCACCCGCGAACTGCCGGCGCTCGATCCACCGGCCGACGAGGCGGCTCCACAACGCCGTACACCGGGGGATCCGGCCTGACCGCGCCACTGCGGCGCCCTTCGGACGCGGCCTATGCTGGTCGGCGGAGATCTCGCCTCCGCCGGCCGGCCCCGCCCCCGACCATGCCGGAGCCGCCGGTCGGGTCGCCGGAGCCGCCCCGTCCGTTCGCTATCTCGTCAGGAGCCCGTCCGACATGACCCAGTCCCCCGCCGTGCGTGTCACCGGTCCCACCGGTGCGGTCCGCATCGGCGAGCGCGCCGCCCGCACGCTCGTCAGCGAGTTCGCCCGGCGTAACGACCCGAAGGCCGGCCTGCTGGTCGGCGCGACCCCGGAGTCCGCGGTGCTGGCCGCCGCGATCGAGGCACTGCTGCCCGGCGACCGGCTCACCGTGGTGCCGGCGGAGGGCGCCGCGGCGGCCGCGCTGCGCGACCACGTCACCGCGCAGGGCCGCTGGGTCGCCGACCGGGTACGCGTGGTCGACACCCTTGCCGAGGCGGACGCCGCCGCGGTGGTGGTCGTCGCCGAGCCGTTCACCGGCACCGCGGACGAGGCGCGCGTCGCGATCGACGGGCTGGCGAAATACCTGGCCGAGGGCGCGGTGCTGAGCGTCGCCGCGCCGCTGTTCCGCACCGGGGGCGCCGACGGCGAACTGGACCGGCAGGGCGTGCTGCACGGCGTACGCAGCGACCTGGTGCTGCGCAACACCCCGCCGGTACGCGTGCACCACCTGCGGTTCACCCCGGCGCCGGTGGCGCTCGCGGCCTCGCTGTCCCCGGCGTACCGGCCGTCGAGCGTGCCGCTGACCCGGGGCATGCACATCGACTCCAACGGCGTGGCCGCGGCGGGCATCACGCTCGGCCTGGCCGCCCTGGCCCGGGCCGCGCGGCCGAAGTCGAAGCTCTGGCTGCTGCCGGCGCTGGCCGCCGCGCCGGTGGCCGCGTTCTTCCGCGACCCGGAGCGGGACGTGCCGGAGGACCCGTCGGCGGTGGTCGCCTCGGCGGACGGTCAGGTGCTGTCCGTGCAGCGCCTGCAGGACGAGCGCTTCGGTGACGGCGAGTGGCTGCGGATCGCGGTGTTCCTGTCGGTGCTGGACGTGCACGTCAACCGCTCCCCGGTGGCCGGCAAGGTGGTCGACTACTTCGTCGCCGACGGCGGCTTCGTCAACGCCATGAAGCCGGACGCCGAGCACAACGTGGCGGCGTACACGGTGCTGGACACCGACCACGGCACCGTCGTGGTGGCGCAGCGCACCGGGCTGATCGCCCGCCGGATCGTGCAGCGGGCGCCAGTCGGCTCGCTGCTGGCCCGGGGTGAGCGCTTCGGCCTGATCCGGTTCGGCTCGCGTACCGACGTCTACCTGCCGGCCGACGCCGCGGACCCGCTGGTCGGTCCGGGCGACAAGGTGGTCGGCGGCGCGACGGTGATCGCCCGCTGGCGCTGAGCGCCGGACACGAAGAAGGGGCGCCGCTGCAGCGGCGCCCCTTCTGTCGTTCTCGGATCAGGCGGTACGGCGCTGGTGCAGCCAGAGCAGCGGCCCGCTGACCAGGTAGCCCACCACCACGAACGCGAAGGTGAGCCGGATGTCGACGAGCGCGCCGATCACCGGGGCCAGCCAGAGCCACGGCGGCAGCTTCAGCAGCCGGGCGAGCTTCGCGTACGGGAAGCTGGACACCATGGCGAAGGCGAGCAGCGCCACGCCGGCCACCATGACCAGGCCGGGGACCGGCACGCCGATCGCCACGGTCAGGGCGAGCACCGCCGCCGCCATGGTGGTCGGCACGCCGCAGAAGAAGCGGCCGTCCTTCGGCGAGACGTTGAACCGGGCGAGCCGGATCGCCGCGCAGGCGGCGACGAGCGCGCAGGAGACCGCGGCGGCCGCCGGGGGCACCGAACCGGCCAGCGAGGCGTAGACCACTACCGGCGCGGCGAGGCCGAACGAGCACATGTCGGCGAGCGAGTCCATCTGCGCGCCGAACGGGCTGGCCACGCCGAGCTTGCGGGCCAGCGCACCGTCGAGGCCGTCGAACGCGACGCACGCGATCAGGCAGATCGCGGCGAGCTGCACGTCACCGCGCATGGCCAGGAAGATGGCCAGCATGCCGAGCATGAGGCTGCTCAGCGTGCACGCGTTGACGAGCGCGAACTTGGCCCGGCGGGCGGCGGTGCGCTCACCCGGCAGGAGCGGGATCGACATCGCCGGGGACTCGTCGTCGACCGGGGCGGCGGGGGCGAGCGCCGGGCTCACCGGGCGTACCGCTTCGATGTCGGTGTCGAGCCGGCCGTAGCGGATGCGCTGACGGTCGGAGTAACGGTGGTCGGGGGTGACCAGGTCGGTCCCCGAGACGGCCGCGCCGTCCCGGCGGCCCACCCGGACCAGCAGCACCTGGCGGGCGAACGTGCTGCTGCGGCGCAACCTGCCCGCCCAGCGACGCCCTGCGGGGCGCGGACTGTCAGTCGTACGACGCCGGCGCCATGGGGCTCTCGGCACGTTTCCTCCATCACCGGATCGGCTGGCCGCCCACGGCGGGGCGGGTGTCCGGCTGTCTCGTGCCGGACCTTTCGGGTCCGGCAGCCCTTTTGCGGAGTACACCATTGCACAGGGGACAGGGGCTTGGCGATAGCTGCCGGCGGTACTTATATCTCCCTTAACCGCGCGAACCGCCCACTCATTCCCATCTCGGGCCTCAACGCCCGTTTTCGTCGGTCAGCCGTACTTCCGACTGTACCGGAGGTCACCCAGGGCGGCTCGGCGAGCGATTCAGCTCACCCGCTGCCCGGTGGCCCGGGCCGCCACGTCGGTCATCGACAGACCGGCGACCTGCTCCCTGGCGAACCAGGCGGCCCGCGCGGTCGAGCCGCCGGCCAGCTCGGTCACCACCGCGTCGGTCGGCGCGTCCACCCGTACCCGGTAGATCACCCGGACGCCGTGCCAGTCCAGCGGGCGGCCCTCCGGGCCGAGCGCGGCCGGGTTGTGCAGGTTGTCCACGGCGATCAGGTCGACCACCCGGCCCAGCTGCCCGGCCTCCTCGACCAGCTCGCGCAGCAGCCCGGCGGCCGGCTGCTCGCCGTGGTCGGTGCCACCCCCGGGCAGGTGCCAGCGGCCCGCGCCCGGATACCCGTCGGCGATCATGGTGAGCAGCACCCGGTCGGCCGGGTCGGTGACCAGCCCGTACGCGGCGAAGCGCTGCCGGCGGTCGACGGACGGCCCGGCCGGTCCGCCGGGCAGCGCCCGGGGCAGGCCGGTCGGCAGCGGAGTCACCGGCAGGCCGAGCAGCTCGGCGGTGAACGGCATCAGCGCCCGGGTGGCGGCCTCCTCGGGGGCGAACCAGCCGACCTCGTCGCTGCCACCGGCCGGCTCGGGCCGCAGCCGCCCGCCGCGCGCCTCCACCTCGAAGATCAGCCGATCGGTGTGCAGCGCGATCCCCAGGTCGGCGAACGCGGCCACGTCGGCCACCGCGGCCCGGATCGCGCCGGGCGCCACGGTCAGGCCGGTCTCCTCGGCGAACTCGCGTACCACGGTGTCGGCCGGGTGCTCCGCGTGCTCGACGCTGCCACCGGGCAGCTGCCACACCCCCGGGTACGGGCACTTCGCCGAGCCACGCGCCAGCAACACCCGCCCCTCGGAGTCCCGCAGCACCCCGTAGGCCCCGACCCGCCGCAGCTGTTCCACCCCGCACCACTCCCCCGCACCCGAGCGCCCCACTCCGTCGATCATGAGGTTAGCGGTACCGAGGCGGACATTTCGCGCCGTCAACTTCATGATCGCCGGGGTGGGGGCCGGGTGGAGGCCCGGGGTGGGAGGTTAGAGGAGGTGGGCGGCCTGGACTGCTTCGGCCGTCACCTCGGTGAGGCGGTCGGTGGGGAGGGCGCCGAGTTCCTCGCGGCGGAACCAGCGGGCCTCGCAGGTGGAGCCGCCGACGTCGGCCACGGTGGGCGGTGCGGGCTGGTCGACCACCACCCGGTAGAAGGCGCGTACGCCGTGCCAGTCGATCGGGTAGCCCTCCGGGCCGAGCGAGGCGGCGTCCCGGTGACTGGCCACCCCGAGCAGCTCGACCAGGCGGCCGGTCTGACCGGTCTCCTCGACCAGTTCGCGGATCAGCGCCGCGCCCGGCTGCTCGCCGTAGTCGGTGCCGCCGCCGGGCAGGTGCCAGCAGCCGGCGCCCGGATAGCCGTCGGACACCCGGGTCAGCAGTACGCGCTCCTCCGGGTCTGTCACCACCGCGTACGCGGCGAAGCGCTGCGCCCGGTGCAGCCCGTCCGGGCCGGGGACGGCGTAGAACGAGGGGAACTCGGGCACCTCCTCCGGCACGATGTCGTCGGTGGAGGTGGGCAGGCCCAGGGCACGTGCGGTGAACGACCGCAGCGGAAGCTCCCGGGCCTCGTCGAGGGTGAACCAGCGGGCCAGGTCGGTCGGCCGGTCGACCCGCTCGGTGAGCGTCCCGCCCCGGACCGACACGGTGTAGAGCAGCCGGTCGGTGTGGATCGTGATGCGCCGCTCGGGCAGCGCCCGCATGTCGGCGAGCACGTCCTGGAGGCCGGCGACCGCCACCGAGAGCCCGGTCTCGGCCGCGGTCTCCCGGACGACTGTGTGTTTGGGGTCCTCACCGTGGTCGACCGCGCCTCCGGGGAGCGACCAGGTGCCGGGGGTGCCGGAGCGCTCCGATGCGCGGACCAGCAACACTCGGCCGTTTGAATCAGCACAAACTGCGTATGCCGCGATCCTGCGGAGCGGCTCCAGCGAGGTGGTCACGGGAGCAAATTCTCCCCGGAGCGGGTTACCGACATCGAAAAGAGTCAGATTCCTGACTCTTCGCTGGCGTCTCAGGGACGGTTCAGGGTAGGCGTCCGGGCGGTCACCGAGGTCGGCCGCCGCGGCGCGCGGGACCGTTGACACATGACCTTCCCGAACCCCTCCCAGGCCCCGTACAAGCAGCTCCGCCGACCGGTCAGCGACCGCATGATCGCCGGTGTGGCGAGCGGCCTCGGCCGCTACTTCGCCGCCGACCCCACGCTGATCCGGGTGATCTTCGCGGCCGCCACGGTGCTCACCGGCGGGCTCGCCGCGCTCGCGTACCCGATCATGTGGTTCCTGATGCCCGAGGAGCCGGCCGGCGCGCCCGCCTGGCCGCACCCGCCGGGGACCGCGCCCGGGTGGCCGCCGGTCCCGCCGGCCGGGCCGGTCCCGCCGGCTACGCCGGCCGAGCCGCGGACGCCGGGCGGGCCGCAGGCCGGACCGCAGACGCCGCCGGCGGCCTGAGCCGCGTCACTCCCACTCGATGGTGCCCGGCGGCTTGCTGGTGACGTCCAGGACCACGCGGTTGACCTCGGCGACCTCGTTGGTGATCCGGGTGGAGATCCGGGCCACCACGTCGTAGGGCAGCCGGGACCAGTCGGCGGTCATCGCGTCCTCGCTGGAGACCGGGCGCAGCACCACCGGGTGACCGTAGGTGCGCCCGTCGCCCTGCACCCCGACGCTGCGGACGTCGGCCAGCAGCACCACCGGGAACTGCCAGACGCCCCGGTCCAGACCGGCCGCGGTCAGCTCCTGCCGGGCGATCAGGTCGGCCTTGCGGAGCACGGCGAGGCGCTCCTCGTCGACCGCGCCGATGATCCGGATGGCCAGGCCCGGGCCGGGGAACGGGTGCCGCCACACCATCGCCTCGGGCAGTCCCAGCTCCAGGCCGATCGTGCGGACCTCGTCCTTGAACAGCGTGCGCAGCGGCTCGACCAGGGAGAACTTCAGGTCCTCGGGCAGGCCGCCGACGTTGTGGTGGCTCTTGATGTTCGCGGTGCCGGTGCCGCCGCCGGACTCGACCACGTCCGGGTAGAGCGTGCCCTGCACGAGGAATTCCACGTCGCCGTGCGCGGCGATCTCCCGCGCGGCGGCCTCGAAGACGCGGATGAACTCGCGGCCGATGATCTTGCGCTTCTGCTCCGGGTCGGTCACCCCGGCGAGCGCGCCGAGGAACCGTTCCCGCGCGTCGACCACCTTGAGCTTGATGCCGGTCGCCGCGACGTAGTCCTTCTCGACCTGCTCGGCCTCACCGGCCCGCAGCAGACCGTGGTCCACGAACACGCAGGTGAGCTGGTCGCCCACGGCGCGGTGCACGAGCGCCGCGGCGACCGCCGAGTCGACGCCGCCGGAGAGGGCGCAGATGACCTCCTTGTCGCCCACCTGCTCGCGGATCCGGGCGACCTGCTCGTCGATGATGTTCGACGGCGTCCAGGTGGGCGCGATGCCGGCGATGTCGTACAGGAAGCGGGTGAGCATCTCCTGGCCGTGCGCGGTGTGCCCGACCTCGGGGTGGAACTGCACGCCGGCCCGGCGGCCGGCCAGGTCCTCGAACGCGGCGACCGGGGCGCCCGCCGACTCGGCGGTCACGGTGAAGCCCTCCGGCGCCTCGGTGACGCAGTCGCCGTGGCTCATCCAGACCGGCAGGTCGGCCGGCAGGTCGCGCAGCAGCACGCCGGGCTCGGTCAGGCGCGGGCGCAGCGGGGTGCCGCCGTACTCGCGGTTGCCGGTGCGCGCGACGGTGCCGCCGAGCGCCTGGGCCATGGCCTGGAAGCCGTAGCAGATGCCGAAGACCGGTACGCCGGTCTCGAACATGCCGGCGTCGATCTGCGGGGCGCCCGGCGCGTAGACGCTGGACGGGCCGCCGGACAGGATGATCGCGGCCGGGTTCTTCGCCAGCATCTCGGACACCGGCATGGAATGCGGGACGATCTCCGAGTAGACCTTCGCCTCGCGGACACGGCGCGCGATGAGCTGGGCGTACTGGGCTCCGAAGTCCACCACGAGGACGGGGCGAGGCGTGCTCATGTGCGCAAAGCCTACCGACAGTCACCGGCCGCGCGGACGCGCCCCGGCGGTGTGGCGGGGTGAACCTTGCGACGGCCTCCTCACCGCAGGGCGGCGGGGGCGTGCGCGGGGACGGCGGGCCGCCGCGGCGGGACCGGCTCCACCTGGGTGTACGCCGACCCGAGCGCCGGACGCGGGTCCGCCTCGTCCTTGTTCGGCCAGTACGACATGGCCCGCTCGGCCTGCGCGGTGATCGTCAGCGACGGGTTGACGCCCAGGTTCGCCGAGACCGCCGCGCCGTCCACCACGTGCAGCCCCGGGTGGCCGTACACCCGGTGCCAGGGGTCGATCACGCCCTCGTCCGGGGTGGCGCCGATGACCGCGCCGCCGAGGATGTGCGCGGTCACCGGGATGTTGAACGGCTCGGTGACCGCTCCGCCGGGCGTGCCGCCGATCTCCTCGGCGAGCAGCCGGGCCGCGGTGTTGCCGGCCGGGATCCAGGTCGGGTTGGGCGCGCCGTGGCCGGGGCCGGAGACCAGCCGTCCCCGGCGGTAGCGGGTGGTCAGCGAGTTGTCGACCGACTGCATGACGAGTGCGATCACGGTGCGCTCGGACCACCGGCGTACCGACAGCATCCGCGCCGCCAGCAGGGGCTGCCGGACGATGCTGCCCAGCCAGCGCCGGGCGCGGCGGGGACCGCCGTCGACGAGCAGCGACTGGAGCAGGCCCATCGCGTTGGAGCCCTTGCCGTAGCGGACCGGCTCGATGTGGGTCTGCGGGTCGGGGTGGAACGAGCTGGTGATCGCCACCCCCTCGGTGAAGTCGAGGCCGCGCTTCCGGGCCGCGCCGGGCGCCACCGAGGCGCCGAGGATGGCCTCGGAGTTGGTGCGGGTCAGCTCGCCCAGCCGGGGCGAGAGCGCCGGTAGCGCGCCGGTCGCCTTCATCTCGTGCAGCAGCCGCTGGGTGCCGAGCGCGCCGGCCGCGAAGACCACCTGGTCGGCGTGGATCACCTCGCGCCGCTTGCGCAGCCAGGCGCCGGTGCGCTCGGTGTGCACCGCGTACCCGCCGGCCGGGTCGGGGCGGACGGCGGTGACCGTGGTCAGCGGGTGCACCTGCACGCCGAGCCGCTCGGCCAGCCAGAGGTAGTTCTTCACCAGCGTGTTCTTGGCGCCGTGCCGGCAGCCGGTCATGCACGACCCGCAGTGGCTGCACCCGGTGCGGTCCGGTCCGGCCCCGCCGAAGTACGGATCGGCCACCCGCTCGCCGGGCCGCCCGATGTGCACTCCGACCGGCGTCGGGTGGTAGGTGTGCGCCACCCCCATCCGCTCGGCCACCGCGCGGACGGCCTGGTCCGCGCGGGTGTCGATCGGGTACGTGGTGACGCCGAGCATCCGCTTCGCCTGGTCGTAGTGGCGGGCCAGTTCGTCGCGCCAGTCGGTGATGTCCCGCCACTGCGGGTCGGCGTAGAACGCGTCGAGCGGCTCGTAGAGCGTGTTCGCGTAGACGAGCGAGCCGCCGCCCACACCGGCGCCGGAGAGCACCAGCACGCCGCCGCCGGCCTTACGGTCGGCCGAGCGCAGCAGCGTGATCCGCTGGAGCCCGAAGCAGCCGAGCCGGGGCGCCCAGAGGAACCGTCGCGCCCGCCAGGACGTACGCGGGAACTCGTCGTCGGCGAAGCGCCGCCCCGCCTCCAGGACGCCCACCGTGTAGCCCTTCTCGGCCAGCCGGAGCGCGGTGACGCTGCCGCCGAAGCCCGAACCGATGACGAGCACGTCGTAACGCATGAACGCATCATTACCGACCGGTAGCTATGGCGCCAGCGAGTGTTTTTCGCAGATCATGCAGAGCGCTCGATTCGCCGGGATTCCCGCCGCTGCAACCTCCGGCGGCTCCCGGCGCGTCGAACACCACGGGGAGGAACGAACGTGACGAGACGACGCCTGCTGGGCCTGGCCGCACTGGTGGCGGCGCTGCTGGTGGCCACCGGAGCGGTGGTGACCACCCGGCTGGTGGCGAACCGCCCGGCCGCCCCGGTCGCCGGCCCGAGCACCGCGCCGCCGGCCTCACCGACGCCCGCCCCGACCACCGCCAGCCCGACACCCCCGCCCGGCGCCGACCTGAAGGGCCCGCTCAACCTGCTGCTCGTCGGCGTGGACACCCGGGTCAGCATCCCCGGCTGGGAGCCGCACGCCGACGCGGTACTGCTGCTGCACGTACCGGCCGGGCTGGACCGGGCGTACCTGTTCTCGCTCCCCCGCGACCTGGTCGTGGACATCCCCACCTACCCGAAGGCCCGCTACCCGGGCGGCCACACAAAGCTCACCCACGCGATGAGTTACGGCAGCCGGGTGCCGGGCGACAAGCGCAACCCCAGCACCGCCCAGGGGTACGAGCTGCTGCGCACCACCGTCTCCCGCTACACCGGCCTGCGCATCGACGCCGGCGCGGTGATCACGTTCGGCGGCTTCGACAAGCTGGTGGACACGCTCGGCGGGGTGGACCTCTACGTCGACCAGCAGGTCGCCTCCCGGCACCGCCGCCCGGACGGCACCATGCGGACGCTGACCGGCGGCGGCTACACCGGGCCGCAGATGGTCTACCAGAAGGGCACCCGGCACCTGACCGGCTGGCAGGCGCTCGACTACGCGCGGCAGCGCTACACCGCGGGCGGCGACTACACCCGGCAGCGGCACCAGCAGCAACTGCTCCGGGCGCTGGCCCGCAAGATCCTCGACCAGGGCACCGCCCGCGACCCGCAGCGGGTCGAGCAGGTGGTGGCCGCGCTGGGCAAGACCCTGGTGTACGCCGGTGGCGGCCGGAAGCTCATCGACTTCGCGTACGCCCTGGGTGGCCTGCCGGCCGACCGGCTCACGCTCGTCGTGCTGCCCGGCGCCGGGGTGAGCAGCGGCGGCGCCTACCGGGGTGAGCAGCTCAAGCCGCTCGGCCGCGACTTCCTCACCGCGCTGCGCGGCGGACGGGCCGACGCGTTCCTGGCCGCCCACCCGTCGCTGCGCGTCAAGAACTGACGCGCTACAGCGGCTTCGGGGCGGGCGGGCGCTCGGTGCCGTACAGCCACGGGTCGAAGACCTTCGCCAGCTTCTTGCCGGTGATCCGCTCGGCCAGCGCCACGAAGTCGGCGGTGGTGGCGTTGCCGTTCTTCCGCTCCGCGGCCCAGGTGCGCAGGATGGTGAAGAACGCGGTGTCGCCCACCGCCACGCGCAGCGCGTGCACAGTCATCCCGCCCCGGTCGTAGACCGAGCGGCTGAACAGGTTCGCCACGCCCGGCTTGCCCGGCGGCGTACGCCACACCTGCCCGCCGGCGTTCGCGTACTTCTGCTCGAACGTGCGCTGCACCGTGGTCGAGCCGCTGTGCTCCGCCCACAGCCACTCGGCGTACGTGGCCAGCCCCTCGTTGAGCCAGATGTCCTGCCAGCGCTGGATCGACACGCTGTTGCCGTACCACTGGTGGGCCAGCTCGTGCGCGACCACGCCGGTGTTGTCGCCCTGCCGGAAGAAGCTCGCCGAGTAGACCGGCCGGCTCTGCGTCTCCAGCGCGTACCGGATGCGCTCGTCGTCGATCACCACGCCGCCGTACGAGTCGAACGGGTACGGCCCGAAGACGCTCTCCAGGTAGTCGGCGACCTCGATCGTGCGCGCGAGGGACCGGTCCGGCGCGCCCTGCGCCACCTGGGTGGTGACCGCGCTGTAGACCGGCCGTCCCTTGTGCTCCCCGGTGGTGACCCGGAACTTCCCGATCGCCACGGTGGTCAGGTAACTGGCCGTCGGCGCGGTCTCCGACCACTTCCAGGTGGTCCAGGCGCCGCTCGTCGACCTACCCTTCGGCACACCGTTGGAGACCGCCGTCAGCCCCTTGGGGACGGTGATCTCCATGTCGTAGGTGGCCTTGTCCGACGGGTGGTCGTTGACCGGGAACCAGGTGCTCGCCGACTCCGGCTGACCGAGCGCGATCGCCCCGTCGGTCGTGTGCAGCCAGCCGCCCTCGCCCAGCGCCTCGTTCCGCAGCGGCTCCGGCCGGCCGTCGTACCGGATCTCGGCGGTGAAGCCGTTGCCGGAGGTCAGCCCGATGGCCGGGGTGATCACCAGCTCGTCGTCGGTGCGGCTGTGCCGGGCGGCGGCGCCGTCCACTGTGACCGAGCGGACGGTCAGCCCGGCCAGGTCCAGGTTGAACGCGGACAGGTCGGCGGTCGCGGTGGCCCGCAGCGTGGTGGTGCCGCTGAGCTTGTCGGTCTCCGGGTCGTAGCGCACCTTGACCGTGTAGTGCGCGACGTCGTACCCGCCGTTGCCGTAGCGCGGGAAGTACGGATCGCCGGCGCCGGCCGCGCCCGGTGCGAAGCTGCGCGAGGTCGCCGGCGCCGGGCCGGCCGGGGTCGACGGACCCGGGTCCGGCTCGGCCGAACCGCAGCCGGCCACCAGCAGCGTGCCGCAGGTCAGCAACCCGATCCGTCGTCGTGCGCCGCGCCGCGTCATCGCCTCGATCCCTCCCGGGGCCGTTCGGCGGCCCCCGCCCACGGGCCGCTCCGACGCGGCAGCCTACCCAGCGGCGGTCACGCGTGCGTCACGGCAGTCCCGGCGGCGTGCCGCCGACCAGCCAGGCGTCCAGCAGCGCCCGCAGCGGCCGCCCCGACGTGCGTTCGGCGTACCCGACGAAATCCGCTGTGGTGACGTTGCCGTCGCGGTGCTGCGCCAGCCAGCCCCGCAGCACGCGGTAGAACGTCTCGTCGCCCACCGCGCGGCGCAGCGCGTGCACCGCGAGCGCGCCCCGCTGGTAGACCGCGTCGCCGAACATCCCGGCCCGGCCCGGGTCGACTGTGGGCTTCGACCAGTCGGTGGCCGCGTACCGCTCGGCGACTGTCTGCGCCACGGTTCGCCCGCCGTCGTGCTCGGCCCAGAGCCATTCGGCGTACGTGGCGAAGCCCTCGTTGAGCCAGATGTCGCTCCACCGGGCCACCGAGACGCTGTCGCCGAACCACTGGTGGGCCAGCTCGTGCGCGACCACCTCGGTGTTCGGCCGGTCGCCGCGGAAGAACGCCGGCCCGTAGACCGGACGGCTCTGCGTCTCCAGCGCGTACCGGATGCGTTCGTCGGCGACCACCACGCCGCCGTACGCCTCGAACGGGTACGGCCCGAAGTGCCCGGCCAGGAAGTCGGCGACCTCGCCGGTGCGGGCCACCGACGCGGCGGCCGGACCGTCCGCGGGCAGCGCCGCGGCGACGGCGGTGACGATGGGCTTGCCGGCGTGGGTGCCGCTGCTGACCCGGTAGTCGCCGATCACCAGCGTGCTCAGGTAGCTGGCCATCGGCGCGCGCTCGGACCAGCGCCAGGTGGTCCAGCCGCCGCTGGACGTCCGGCCCTCCGGCACGCCGTTGGACAGCGCGGCGAGCCCGTCCGGCACGGTGACCGCGAGGTCGTACGTGGCCTTGTCCGACGGGTGGTCGTTCACCGGGTACCAGGTGCTCGCCGACTCGGGCTGACCGAGCGCTATCGCGCCGTCCGCAGTGGCGTGGAAGCCGCCGTCGCCCAGTTCGGCGTTCGGCAGCGGCTGCGGCACCCCGCCGTACGCGACCTCGACGGTGAACCGCTTTCCCGACGGCAGCCCGCCCGACGGGGTGACGATCAGCTCGGCGCCGTCGTGGCGGTGCTTCACCGCCTCGCCGTCCACCCGCACCCGCTCGACGTCCAGCCCGGCCAGGTCGAGCTGGAACCGGGACAGCCCGCGGGTGGCGGTGACGGTCAGCTTTGCGGTGCCGGTGAGCCGGTCGCTCGCCGGGTCGTAGCGCACGTCCAGCGCGTAGTGGCCCACGTCGTAGCCGCCGTTGCCGGCTCCCGGCACGTACGGGTCACCGGCGTCCGCCGCGCCCGGCCGGAACCCGCTCTCGTCGCCGCCGGTGCATCCGCTCACCGCGAGCGCCACCGCCACCAGCCCTGCCGCCCAGACCCGCCCCCGTCTCACCCGGCGAGCCTAGACGCGCGACGGCGCGGGCGGGGCCGGAACACGTCCGCGCCGCCGCCCGCGCCGTCGTGCGGTGCTCAGCCGATACTCAGCGGTGCTCAGCGGTCGAGGACCAGCCCGACCTTCTGGAACTCCTTCAGGTCGCGGTAGCCGCACTTGGCCATCGCGCGGCGCAGGCCGCCGAAGAGGTTGAGCTGGCCGTCCGGCTCGTCGGCCGGGCCGAACAGCAGCTTCTCCATCGAGCCGAGCGGCTCGCCGGCCACCTCGAACGCACCACGGGGCAGCGACGGGTGGCTGGCCGCGGAGTGCCACCAGGCGCCGCCGGCCGGAGCTTCCTCGCACAGCGACAGCGGCTCGCCGAGCATCACCGCGTCCGCGCCGCAGCCGAGCGCCTTGGCGATGTCGCCGGAGGTCTGCATGTCGCCGTCGGCGATCAGGTGCACGTACCGGCCGCCGGTCTCGTCCAGGTAGTCGCGGCGGGCAGCGGCGGCGTCGGCGATGGCGGTGGCCATCGGCACCCGGATGCCGAGCACCGACTCGGTGGTCGACCAGTCGTCGCCGCCGATGCCCACGATCACGCCGGCCGCGCCGGTACGCATCAGGTGCAGCGCGGTCTTGTAGTCGGTGCAGCCGCCCACGACGACCGGCAGGTCCAGGTCGGCGATGAACTCCTTGAGGTTCAGCGGCTCGTCGGTGGTGGAGACGTGCTCGGCCGAGACGAGCGTGCCCTGGATGACCAGGATGTCCACGCCGGCGTCGAGGATCACCGGGGCCAGCGCCAGGGTGTGCTGCGGGGAGACCCGCACCGCCACCGTCCCGCCGCCCTCGCGCAGCTCACGGACCCGCTCGGCGATCAGGTCGGGCCGGATCGGCTCAGCGTAGACCTCCTGGAGGCGCTTGGTCGCCCGCGCGTCCTCGCCGAGACCGGCCAGCTCCTCCAGGATCTTGGCCGGGTTCTCGTACCGGGTCCAGAGGCCCTCGACGTTCAGTACGCCGAGGCCGCCGAGCTGGCCGAGCCGGACCGCCGAGGCGGGGCTCATGGTGGCGTCCGAGGGGTGCGCGACGCACGGGATGCCGAACTGGTACGCGTCGAGCTGCCACCCGGTGGAGACGTCGTCGACGTCCCGGGTGCGGCGGCTCGGCACGATGGCGATGTCGTCCAGGTGGTAGCCGCGCTGCGCGGTCTTGCCCAGCCCGATCTCGACCACGTCACGCATGGGGGACTCCAGGTGGTTGGGGGTGGTGGGTCAGCGGGTGTGGTAGTTGGGCGCCTCGACTGTCATCTGGATGTCGTGCGGGTGGCTCTCCTTGAGGCCGGCCGCGGTGATCCGGATGAGCTGGCCACGCTGGTGCAGGTCGGCGATGGTCTCCGCGCCCGCGTATCCCATGGCCAGCCGCAGGCCGCCGGTGAGCTGATGGGCGACCTGGGAGAGCGGGCCACGGTAGGGCACCTGACCCTCGACGCCCTCCGGGACCAGCTTCTCGTCGCTGGTCACGTCCTGCTGGAAGTAGCGGTCCTTGGAGTAGGACTTGACCTGGCCGCGCGACTGCATCGCGCCGAGCGAGCCCATCCCCCGGTACGCCTTGTACTGCTTGCCGTTGACGAAGATCAGCTCGCCGGGGCTCTCCTCGCAGCCGGCCAGCAGGCTGCCGAGCATCACCGTGTCGGCGCCCGCGACGAGCGCCTTGGCGATGTCGCCCGAGTACTGGATGCCGCCGTCACCGATCACCGGCACGCCGGCCGGGCGGGCGGCGCGGGCCGCCTCCATGATCGCGGTGATCTGGGGTACGCCCACCCCGGCCACGATCCGGGTGGTGCAGATGGCGCCCGGGCCCACGCCCACCTTGACGCCGTCCGCGCCGGCCTCGACCAGCGCCTTCGCGCCCGCGTACGTGGCGATGTTGCCGCCCACGATGTCGATGGTCACGTCCCGCTTGAGCCGTGCCACCATCTCCAGCACGGCGCGCTGGTGACCGTGCGCGGTGTCCACGATCAGCACGTCCACACCGGCGTCGACCAGGGCGCGGGCCCGCTTGTAGGCGTCCTCGCCCACCCCGATGGCCGCGGCGACCCGAAGCCGGCCCGCGTCGTCCTTGGTGGCGTTCGGGTACTGCTCGCTCTTGGTGAAGTCCTTCACCGTGATCAGGCCGCGCAGCTTGCCGCCCGCGTCCACGATCGGCAGCTTCTCGATCTTGTGCTGGCGCAGCAGGCCGAGCGCGTCGTCCTTGCTCACGCCGACCGGGGCGGTGATCAGCGGGGTACGGGTCATGATCTCGCGCACCGGCGTGGCCGGGTCGGAGACGAAGCGCATGTCGCGGTTGGTGACGATGCCGACCAGCTGCCCCTGCCCGTCCACCACCGGAACGCCGGAGATGCGGTAGCGCCCGCAGAGCGCGTCGACCTCGCGCAACGTGTCGTCCGGGCTGGCGGTCACCGGGTTGGTGATCATGCCGGACTCGGAACGCTTCACCAGGTCGACCTGGAGCGCCTGGTCCTCCACGGAGAGGTTGCGGTGCAGCACGCCGATGCCGCCCTGGCGGGCCATGGCGATGGCCATCCGCCCCTCGGTGACCGTGTCCATCGCGCTGGACAGCAGCGGCACGGTCAGCTCGATGTTGCGGGTGAGACGGGTGCGCGTGTTGACCCGGCTGGGCACGACGTCCGACTCGCCCGGCTGCAGCAGCACGTCGTCGAACGTCAGCCCGAGCGGCACCACCCGGGCCGAACCGGCCGGCAGCTCGGGCAGATGGCCACCCAGCTCCCCGCCGTCGGTGCCGGCCGGGATCTCGGTGCTGGGCGAATTCTCCACGATTGCTCCCCTGAGCTGGTCGAACGGGCTGCAGCGAGGCGGCGCGCGGGGCACCGGCAGGCGCCTGGTGACGGCGCGTCGCCTCATCGTACCCACTGGCCCGTCTGCGCCCGGGCAGCGGCGGGCCCGAGGGTAGGCCGGGCCACAGCACGGGCGGGGGCGGGCTTTCCGGCGGCTCGGGGTCTACGGTGAGGGGGTGCACGACGAGCCCATCGACCCGTTCAACGGCGACCCGGCCGATCCGGCTGCCGGCCTGCACGATCCCGGCGACGACGACGCGCTCGACCCGCTGACCGAGGTCGAGCGCCAGGACGTCCTGGAGGATCTCGCCGATCTGGAGATCTACCAGGCGTTGCTCCAGCCGATCGGCGTGCGCGGCCTGGTGATCGAGTGCGAGGACTGCCGCGAGCCGCACTACTTCGACTGGGACCTGCTCCGCGGCAACCTGCGCCACCTGCTCAACTCGGGGCGTCCCCGGGTGCACGAGCCGGCCTACGACCCGGACCCGGACCACTACGTGAGCTGGGACTACGCCCGCGGGTACGCCGACGGCGTGCACGACACGCTCACCGAGGGCACCGACGACTCCGCGCAGGAGTGATCCCCGCGCGGGTCAGGCGACCAGGCCCGCCCGGAACCCGGCCGCCACGGCGTGCGCCCGGTCGCGCGCGCCGAGCTTGCGGAACAGCCGCCGGGCATGCGTCTTGACCGTGTCCTCGGAGACGAACAGCTCCCGCCCGATCTCCGCGTTGCTCTTGCCCTCGGCCATGCCGAGCAGCACCTGAAGCTCCCGCTCGGTCAGCCCGATCGCGCTGCGCGGCGTCCGCGCCGGCCGCTGGGCCGCACCGGCCCGGGGCGCCTCCGCGCCGTCGGCCGCCGCCGGGTCGTCCGGGTCCTCACCCCGCTGCACGGGCACCACTGTGGGCAGGCCCGCGGCGTCCACCGGCGCCGTCGCCGGCCAGCCGGGCCCACCCTGGGTACGCCCCGGCGCCGCCGGCCGGGTCGGCCCGCCCACCGCCGCCGCGTCCCGGGCGGTGTCGGCCACCCGGTTCCTGTTGCTCCGCCCGGGGGCGGACAGCAGCAGCAGCGCCTTGGCGACCGCGCTGGTCAGGTCGTGGTCGGCGTTCTGAATCAGGCCCCGGGCTCCGGCGCTGATGGTGGCCGCCGCCGACTCCGACTCCTCGGCGCCGAGCAGCAGCACCGCCGCCTGCGGGGCGCGGGCCAGCACCCGCCGGACGAAGCCGGCGCTGTCCGGGCGGGTCAGCGCGGTGTCGGCGAGCACCACGTCCACCGGACGCTCCGCGAGCCGCAACATCACCTCCGGATCGGAGACGGCCGTCCGGACGACGCCGGACAGCCCGAGCCGCGCCGCCGCGGAGGTCAGATGCTGGGCCGCCAATGGTGTCCGAACGCACACAAGAACACTACGCACAGTGGTCTCCTCTCCGACTCAGAGCAGACCATGCGGAGGTGGGGTCGGGAGGGGGTTCCGGGCAATCATCCGAACTTTTCCGACAGATGGGGCATATGCCGCCGAGTGTCCGACGTTTTCGATCACAGATGTGTGAGGCGCGGACCACTCGGGTACCGAGGGGTTCATCCGGAACCGGCATCCCGCGCGGACCGCCGCCCGGTAGCTGGCAACGAACATTCTCCGCGGTGCCGCGCGGGAGGAGGGGTGCTGATGTCGAACGTACGTAGGCTGCCTGGACCGATCGACGAGCTCTGGGACTGGCAGCGGCTCGGAGCCTGCCGTGGCCGCGACAGCGCGCAGTTCTTCCACCCGGACGGCGAGCGCGGCTCCTCCCGGCTGCGCCGCGAAACCGGCGCCAAGTCGGTCTGCCGCGCCTGCCCGGTGCGCGCCGAGTGCGCCGCGCACGCGCTCTCCGTGCGCGAGCCGTACGGCGTCTGGGGCGGGTTCAGCGAGTCCGAGCGGCTGCGGCTGCTCGCGCTCGGCTGGGAGGACCTGGCCGACCGCCGGCAGACCCGGGTGGACATCGCCCGCCTGGAGGCGCGCCTCGGCCGCCCGCACAACACCGCCGTGCCGGACCAGCGCAAGGTCGCCTGACCGGCTCCACGACCCCCGACGCCGCGCCCCGGACCCCGGGGCGCGGCGTCGTGTCGTCCCGGCCCTCGCGTGATCAACACCAGTTCGGCGAAGTGGCCATATCGCGGAGCCACTGATGCCACCACTTCGGGGAGCTGGTGTTGATCTTTCGGGGTGGGGCGGTCGTCAGGTGACCGTGACCCGCACTGTGTGCCAGCCGGTTGCGCCGTCGGGGGCTACCGGGGCGCGCTGTTCCGTCTGGGTCTCGCCCGCCGTGTCGGTCGCCCGGACCTGGAGCGTGTGCTCGCCCGGCGTCGCGTCCCACCGCCAGGACCACTGCACCCAGGTGTCAGCCGACACCGCCGGGGCGAGCGTCGCCTCCTGCCACGGGCCGCCGTCGGCGCGTACCTCGACGCGGCGGATGCCACGGTGCTGCGCCCACGCCACACCCGCCACCGTCACCGGGCCGGCGGCTGGGCGGCTGCGGGGCCGGGGCGTGTCGATCCGGGACTGCGTCTTGATCGGGCCCTGCGCGGACCAGCCGCGCGGCACCCAGTACGCGTCGAAGTCGGCGAAACTGGTCAACTCAAGCTCGGTGAGCCACTTGCAGGCCGACACGTACCCGTAGAGGCCGGGCACCACCATCCGCACCGGGAAGCCGTGCTGGATCGGCAGCGGTTCGCCGTTCATGCCGACCGCGAGCAGCGCGTCCCGCCCGTCGCGCAGCACCGACGTCGGCGTGCCGCAGGTCCAGCCGTCCACCGCGCGGCCGACCACCTGGTCCGCGCCGTCGAGCGGGCCGGCCTCGTCGAGCAGCTCCTTGATCGGCACGCCGAGCCAGCGCGCGTTGCCGATCAGGTCGCCGCCCACCTCGTTGGAGACGCAGGCCAGCGTCACGTACCGCTCGACCATCGGGCGGGCCAGCAGGTCGTCGAAGCTCAGCTCGATCGGGTTGCGCACCCGCCCGTGGATCCGCAGCCGCCAGGTGACCGGGTCCACCTGCGGCACCACCAGCGCGGTGTCGATCCGGTAGAACTCCCGGTTCGGCGTGACGTACGGCGCCAGCCGGGGCAGTGACAGGTCCGCTCCGGCCGGCACCTGCGGGGCGGGCGCCACAGGGGCGGGCAGCGTCACCGCTTCCCGGGCCGCCGACACGCCGCGCCGGCCCGCCAGCCAGTGCCCGCCCAGCCCGGCCACCGCCGCCGCACCGGTGAGCAGCCCGGCGCCACGCAGGAACCGCCGCCGCGACTCCGCGTCGTCGTCGTGCCGGACCGGCTCCCAGCCACCCGGGGTCTTCTCCTCCCCCGCGAGCGCGGCGACCACCGGAGGCGGTGCCGGCTGCGCGGCCGCGCCCCGGCCGGGCCCCAGCGGACCGGCCACGAACGCCCAGAGCGTCAGCGCGCCCAGTCCGCCGCCGACCAGGGAGGGCAGCGCGTCGAACGCGTCCGCGCCGGCCCGGGTCAGCGCGGCGGCGACGCCGAGCACCGTGAACGCGGCGACGCCGGCCAGGCCGATCACCAGCCGCCGGGCCGCCGCCAGGCCGAGCAGCGCCCCGAAGGCGGCCAGCAGCAGCGCCGTCCCGACCAGCAGGGCGATCTTGTCGTACGTGCCGAAGACGTCGATGGCGAACTGCTTGAGCGGCTCGGGCACCAGGTCGACGACGAGTCCGCCGACGGCGACGAGCGGCGCGGACCGGGGACCGGTCAGGACCGCCACGGGTTCGGCGGTGCCGAGTGCCACCACTGCGGCGACGACACCGGCGAGTGCCGCGCGGCGGCGGGAGAGGGTGCTCACGGCATCCAGTCTGGTCGACCCGCCGGGCCGGCTGCCAATTCCGTCAGCGTTCTGTAAGGACATACGCGTCAGGGCACACCACCGGGTCGGCGGTGTGCCCTGACGGCGGGGCGTACTACTCGGTCAGAAGCCCGGGCCGTGCTGGTGGCCGTGGCCGTGGCCGTGCGAGTGGCCGTGCCCACCGCCGGCCGGCTCCGGCTCGGCCGGCTTCTCCACCACGAGGCTCTCGGTGGTGAGCAGCAGGCCGGCGATCGAGGCGGCGTTGCTGACCGCGTTGCGGGTCACCTTCACCGGGTCGATGATGCCGGACTTGGCCAGGTCGACGTACTCGCCGGTGGCGGCGTCGAGGCCGTAGCCCCAGTCCTGGCCGACGACCTTCTGCACCACCACGTAGCCGTCGTGGCCGGCGTTCTGGGCGATCCAGCGCAGCGGCTCGACGAGCGACTTGCGCACGATCGAGACGCCGACCTTCTCGTCACCGGTGAAGCCCAGGTCGTCGTCGAGCGCCGGCAGGATCTGGGCCAGGGCGGCGCCGCCACCCGGGACCGTACCCTCCTCGACCGCGGCCTTGGTCGCGGCGATGGCGTCCTCGATGCGGTGCTTGCGCTCCTTCATCTCGACCTCGGTGGCCGCGCCGACCTTGATCACGGCGATGCCGCCGGAGAGCTTCGCCAGCCGCTCGGCCAGCTTCTCCCGGTCCCACTCGGAGTCGGAGGCCTCGATCTCCTTACGGATCTGCGCGACCCGGTCGGCGACCTCGGCGGCCTGGCCGCCACCGTCGACGACAGTGGTGTTCTCCTTGTCGACCACGACGCGGCGGGCGGTGCCCAGCACCTCCAGGCCGACCTGGTCGAGCTTGTAGCCCAGCTCCGGGGCGACCAGCTCGGCACCGGTGAGGATCGCCATGTCCTGGAGCATCGCCTTGCGGCGGTCGCCGAAGCCGGGGGCCTTGACCGCGCAGACCTTGACGGTCTTGCGCAGCGCGTTCACCACGAGCGTGGACAGGGCCTGGCCCTCGACGTCCTCGGCGACGATGAGCAGCGGCTTGTTGTTCTGGAGGACCTTCTCCAGCAGCGGCAGCAGCTCCTCGATCGCCGAGATCTTCTGGGTGGTGATCAGGATGTACGGGTCCTCCAGGACCGCCTCCTGCGCCTCCAGGTCGGTGACGAAGTTCGGGGAGATGAAGCCCTTGTCGAACTGGAGACCCTCGGTCACCTCCAGCTCGGTGGTGAGCGCGGAGCCCTCCTCGACGGTGATGACACCGTCGCGGCCGACCTTCTCCATCGCCTCGGCGATCAGCTCACCGATGGCGGCGTCCTGCGCGGAGACGGTCGCGACGTGCGCGATCGACTCCTTGCTGGAGACCTCGACGGCCTTGCCGAGCAGCGCCTCGGAGACCTTGGCGGCCGCCGCGTCGATGCCCCGCTTCAGGCCGGTCGGGTTGGTGCCGGCGGCCACGTTGCGCAGGCCCTCACGGACCATGGCCTGGGCCAGCACGGTGGCGGTGGTGGTCCCGTCGCCGGCGACGTCGTTGGTCTTGGTCGCCACCTCCTTGACCAGCTGCGCGCCGAGGTTCTCGTACGGGTTGGTGAGCTCGATCTCCTTGGCGATGGTCACGCCGTCGTTGGTGATCGTGGGCGCACCGAACTTCTTGTCCAGGACGACGTTGCGCCCGCGCGGGCCGAGGGTGACCTTCACCGCGTCCGCGAGGGCGTTGACACCGTGCTCGAGCAGGTGCCGGGCGTCGTCCGAGAAGCTGAGGATCTTCGCCATCAGTATCCCTTCGAAGCGACGTTGCCCCGGCCCGGCGAGCCGGACCGGGGCAACGACACTGATCGGTTGCTTACTTCTCGATGACCGCGAGGACGTCGCGGGCGGAGAGCACCAGGTACTCCTCGCCGGCGTACTTGACCTCGGTGCCGCCGTACTTCGAGTAGAGGACGGTGTCGCCGACCTTCACGTCGATCGGCACGCGGTTGCCCTTGTCGTCGATCCGGCCCGGGCCGACAGCGAGGACGGTGCCCTCCTGCGGCTTCTCCTTGGCGGTGTCGGGGATCACGATGCCCGAGGCGGTGGTGGTCTCGGCCTCGTTCGCCTGGACCACGATGCGGTCCTCGAGCGGCTTGATCGCAACCTTGGTCGCGGTAGTCACGGGCATACCCTCCCGGGTACTTGGTGTCGTTGCCGGCCGGCACGCCGACCAGCGTCAATCTGCCACATGCCACCGGGCGGGGCCGTCGTCGCGGGTGCCGGTCCGCCTGGCGCTCAACCCCCGGGCACGAGGCTCGGGCGTTGGCACCCTCAGGGTGAGAGTGCTAATCGCAGGTTATTCCTCGGCTAGCACTCCGTCAAGGAGAGTGCCAACGCGTCGCCCTCCGTGTCGCGCCGGAACCGGGCCGGGAGAATGAGCGCGTGGATCTCGACCAGCTCGCCGCGCTGCGTACCCCCGAGGGGTCGGCGGCGCTCGCCGCGGCCGAGCGGGTGGCCGGCGGCGACCCGCTGGCGGCGGCGGCCGCGCTGCGCTCGGCCGGCATCCCCGGCGGGCTCGCGGCCGCGGCGCTGACCCAGGCGGAGCTGCGCCGCCGGGCGGCAGGCAAGTTCGGCCCGGTCGCGGCCGGGATGTTCCTCACCCGGGCGGGGCTGGAGCAGGCCACCCGCCGCGTGGTCGCGGACCGGCGCGCCGCGCGGCTGCGCGCCGCGGGCGTGACCACGCTGGCCGACCTGGGGTGCGGACTGGGGGCCGACGCGCTCGCCGCGGCCCGCGCCGGCATCCGGGTGTACGCGGTGGAGGCCGACCCGCTGACCGCCGAGATGGCCGCCGCCAACGCCGAGGCGGCCGGGCTCGCCGACCTGGTGACAGTCGAGTGCGGTGACGCCACGGCGTTCGACGTGAGCGGGGTCGACGCGGTGTTCTGCGATCCGGCGCGGCGGCGGGCCGGCACCGGGCGGCGCGTCTTCGACCCGAACGCCTACTCCCCGCCGTGGGACTTCGTCACCGGCCTGGCCGCGCGGGTGCCGCGCACCGCGGTGAAGGTGGCACCCGGGCTGGACCACGCGCTGATCCCGGGCGGCGCCGAGGCGGAGTGGGTGAGCGTGGACGGCGACCTGGTCGAGGCGGCGCTCTGGTGCGGTGACCTGGCCGAGGTCCCGCGCCGCGCCACAGTGCTGCGCGAGAAGGAAGGGCCCCTTCTTAACGCCTCCGGTAGTAAAAGGGTCCCTTCCTATCACCTAACCGGCACGGGCGCACAGGAGGCGCCGGTGGGACCGGTCCGGCGCTTCCTCTACGACCCGGATCCGGCGGTGGTACGCGCGCACCTGGTCGCCGAGCTGGCCACCGACCTCGACGCCACGCTCGCCGATCCGTCGATCGCCTACCTGTACGCCGACGAGGCCCGGCCCACCCCGTTCGCCCGCTGCCTGGAGATCACCGACGTGCTGCCGTTCTCGCTGAAGCGGCTGCGTGCCCTGCTGCGCGAACGCCGCGTCGGCCGGGTGGAGATCCGCAAGCGCGGGTCGGCGCTGGAGCCAGAGAAGCTGCGCCGTGACCTGCGGCTCTCCGGCGAGACGGCGGCCGACCTGGTGCTGACCCGGGTCGCCGGCGCCCCCACGGTGCTCGTCTGCCGGCCGGTTCCGGCCGGCGGCTGACCCCGGCGCGCGGTTTCGGCTCGCGGTGGGCCGATGACCGGGCTAGCTTGATCCGGTGGCGGGCCCTGGCACTCCGGCGATCGCGTTGCTGAGCAAGCGGAAGATCGCCCACAGCACCCACACCTACGACGTCTCGCCGGACGCGCCGAACTACGGCGCGCTCGTGGCGACCGCGCTCGGGGTGGCGCCGGAGCGCGTGTTCAAGTCGCTCGTCACCGAGGTCGACGGCGGGCTGACGGTGGCGGTGGTGCCGGTGACCGGCGAGCTGGACCTGAAGGCGCTCGCCGCGGCGGCCGGCGGCAAGCGGGCGGCGATGGCGGACCGCACGACGGCCGAGCGGGCGACCGGATACGTCCGCGGCGGCATCAGCCCGTTGGGGCAGCGCAAGCGCCTACCGACAGTCATCGACGCCTCCGCGCTGGCGCACCCGACGGTGTACGTCTCGGCGGGCCGCCGGGGGTTGCAGGTGCAGCTCGCGCCGACCGATCTGGTGGCGCTCACCGGGGCGACGACGGCATCGATCGCCGCCGCCTGAGCGGGCTCGTGACGGTGCGTGTGGGAGCGTTCCCGGAGCGCGCTCTCCCGGCGGTGTCCCGCGGGTGACAACCGCGTTGCTGAATTGTTACCGCCGCCAACAAACTTCTGACCTCGGCAGTCTTGCGGCGCATGGGAGGCGGGGAATACGTTGCCGGACACAACAAAACATCACCACTCCCCCACCTCCGAAAGGACCCTGCACATGCGCAAGGGCTTCCTCACCTTCGCGGCCGTCGGTCTCCTCGCGACCGGCAGCATGGCCGCCTGCGGTGACAACGGCGGTTCTTCCGACGAGGCCGGCGGCGGCTCCAACGCCAAGAAGCCGAAGATCGGCGTGATCCTGCCGGACAGCAAGTCCTCCGCCCGCTGGGAGGGCGCGGACCGCAAGTACCTGAAGGCGGCGTTCGACGCGGCCGGCGTCGAGTCCGACATCCAGAACGCGCAGAACGACAAGACCGCGTTCCAGACCATCGCCGACCAGATGATCACCAACGGCGTCAACGTCCTGATGATCGTCAACCTGGACTCCGGCACCGGCAAGGCCGTGCTCGACAAGGCCAAGTCGCAGGGCGTGGCGACCATCGACTACGACCGGCTGACCCTGGGCGGCTCCGCCCAGTACTACGTCAGCTTCGACAACGAGGCGGTCGGCAAGCTCCAGGGCGAGGGCCTGAGCAAGTGCCTGACCGACAAGGGCGTCAAGAACCCGTCGATCGCGTACCTCAACGGCTCGCCGACCGACAACAACGCCACCCTGTTCAAGAACGGGTACGACTCGGTGCTCAAGCCGAAGTTCGACTCGAAGGAGTACACCAAGGTCGCCGACGACCCGGTACCGGCGTGGGACAACGCGCAGGCCGCCACGATCTTCGAGCAGCAGATGACCAAGGCCGGCGGCAAGATCGACGGCGTGCTCGCCGCCAACGACGGTCTCGGCAACGCGGCCATCTCGGTGCTGAAGAAGAACAAGCTCAACGGCAAGGTCCCGGTGACCGGTCAGGACGCCACCAAGGAGGGCCTGCAGAACATCCTCGCCGGTGACCAGTGCATGACCGTCTACAAGGCGGTCAAGAAGGAGGCGGACGCTGCCGCCGAGCTGGCCATCGCGCTCGCCAAGGGCGAGAAGAAGGACACCGGCCAGACGGTCAAGGACCCGGAGGGCAACCGGGACGTGCCGGCCGTGCTGCTGGAGCCCAAGGCCATCTACAAGGACAACGTCAAGGACGTGGTGGCCGACGGCTACGTCACCAAGGAAGAGCTCTGCACCGGTGCCTTCGCGAAGCTCTGCACCGACGCCGGCGTGAGCTGACCCACCCGCCTCAGGCGGCGCCGCCCGGCACGGGTTCCCGTGCCGGGCGGCGCCCGCGCCGGACGGGATCCGAGACCTCCCTCCGCCCAAAGGAGAACCCCGTGTCCGCAACCCCCCTGCTGGAGCTACGCGGGATCGACAAGAGCTTCGGTCCCGTCCAGGTGCTGCGTGACGTCGCCTTCGCCGCGCACCCCGGCGAGGTGACCGCGCTCGTCGGTGACAACGGCGCCGGCAAGTCGACCCTGGTCAAGTGCATCAGCGGCATCCACCCCACCGACGCCGGCGAGTTCCTCTTCGACGGCCGGCCGGTGACCATCAACAGCCCCCGGGACGCCGCCGCGCTCGGGATCGAGGTCGTCTACCAGGACCTCGCGCTCTGCGACAACCTCGACATCGTCCAGAACATGTTCCTCGGCCGGGAGAAGCGCAGCGGCATCGTGCTCGACGAGCCGACCATGGAGCAGATGGCCGCCGAGACGCTCGCCGGGCTGAGCGTGCGCACCGTGAAGTCGCTGCGCCAGCACGTGGCAAGCCTCTCCGGCGGCCAGCGGCAGACAGTCGCCATCGCCAAGGCGGTGCTGTGGAACAGCCGGCTGGTCATCCTGGACGAGCCGACCGCCGCGCTCGGCGTCGCGCAGACCGCCCAGGTGCTGGAACTGGTGCGCCGGCTGGCCGACAACGGCCTGGCCGTGGTGCTCATCTCGCACAACATGAACGACGTCTTCGCCGTCTCCGACCGGATCGCCGCGCTCTACCTCGGCCAGATGGTCGCCCAGGTGAAGACCACAGACATCACCCACTCGCAGGTGGTCGAGCTGATCACCGCCGGCCGCTCCGGCAGCCTCGGCCTCACCGGCGAGCCGGGCGGCAACGGCGCCGCGCCCGCCGACACCACCCCAGGAGCCGTCCGATGACCGCCATCGTCGTGAAGAAGGAAGGCCCGGCCGGCGTCGCGCCGACACCGACCCTGAACAGCCACGTGAACAACTACTGGCGCCGGGTACGCGGCGGCGACATCGGCGCGCTCCCCGCTGTGGTGATGCTCGTGGCGCTGGCGGTGGGCTTCTCGATCGCCCGCCCGTCGTTCTTCACCGCCGGCAACCTGGCGAACCTGTTCACCCAGGGCGCGGCGGTCACGCTCATCGCCATGGGCCTGGTCTTCGTCCTGCTGCTCGGCGAGATCGACCTCTCCGCCGGCTTCGCCAGCGGCGTCTGTGCCGCGATCCTGGCCAACGTCGTGACAGTGCTCGGCTACCCCTGGTACGTGGCGGTGCTCGCCGCCGTCGTCACCGGTGTGGTGATCGGCACCGTGCTGGGCCTGCTGGTCGCCAAGGTCGGCATCCCGTCCTTCGTGGTCACGCTCGCCGGGTTCCTCGCCTTCCAGGGTGTCGTGCTGACGCTGATGGACGAGGGCGCCAACATCGCGATCCGCGACGACGTGCTCGTCGCGATCGCCAACCGCAACCTCTCCCCCGCGCTGGGCTGGGCGCTCGCCGCGGTGGCCGTCGCCGGGTACGCGGCGGTGCAGTTGCTCCGGTACCGCAACCGGGCCGCCCGTGGCCTGCTCACCGACCCGCTCACGGTGGTCGGCGCGCGGATCGCCGGCCTGGCCGTGATCCTCGGCGTGGCGGTCTACGTGCTCAACCTGGAGCGCAGCCGCAACGTGCTGATCACCTCGCTCAAGGGCGTGCCGATCGTGGTGCCGATCATCGCGGTGCTGCTGATCGTCTGGACGTTCGTGCTCCAGCGCACCAGCTACGGACGGCACATCTACGCGGTCGGCGGCAACGCCGAGGCGGCCCGCCGGGCCGGCATCAACGTCGACCGCATCCGTATCTCCGTCTTCGTCATCTGCTCCTCGATGGCCGCCATCGGTGGCATCGTGGCCGCCAGCAGGGGCAACTCGGTCGACCCCAACACCGGTGGCAGTAACGTACTGCTCTACGCCGTCGGCGCGGCGGTGATCGGCGGCACCAGCCTCTTCGGTGGCAAGGGCCGCATCCTCGACGCCGTGCTCGGTGGCGCGGTGGTAGCGGTCATCGACAACGGTATGGGACTGATGGGATACAGCTCGGGCGTGAAGTACGTGGTCACCGGTGTGGTGCTGCTCGCCGCGGCGACCATCGACGCGCTGTCGCGTCGGCGGGCCGCCGCCACCGGCAACCGCTGAGCAGGGGTACGGAAACACCATGGCAGTGGCAATGCGCGCGGGCCCCAGTCAGGACGAGATCCGTCGGCAGAACCTGGGCGCATTGCTCCGCTACGTACACGTGCACGGGGCCACCACCCGCGCCGAGCTGACCACAGCGCTCGGACTCAACCGCAGCACCATCGGCGCGCTGACCGCGGACCTGGCCGGCGCCGGTCTGGTCAGCGAGGGGACGCCGAAGGAGACCGGCCGGGCCGGACGACCGTCACTCGTCGTCCGACCCGAGTCGGGGCGGGTCTACGCGTACGCGTACAGCGTCGAGGTGGACCGGCTGCGGGCCGCGCGGGTCGGGCTCGGCGGTGAGGTGCTCGACCGCCGGGAGATGGACCGGCCGCGCAACCTGGTCGCCGGGGAGGCCGCCCCGCTGCTCGCGGGCGCGGTCAAGGAGATGCACCAGTCGGTGCCGCCGGACGCGATCTGCGTCGGCGCCGGGGTGGCCGTGTGCGGCATGGTCCGCCGGGAGGACGGGCTGGTCCGGCTCAGCCCCACCACCGGCTGGGTGGACGAGCCGATCGGCGCGGCGCTCGCCGTCGAGCTGGGGATAGACGTACCGATCACGGTGGGCAACGTGGCCGACGTGGCCGCGTACGCCGAACACGCCCGGGGCGCGGCGGTCGGCTGCGACAACGTCATCTACATCTACGGCGACGTCGGTGTGGGCGCGGGCATCATCGCCGGAGGGCGGCGGCTGAGAGGCCACGGCGGCTACGGCGGCGAGGTCGGCCACATGGTGGTGGTCCGCGACGGGGTGCGCTGCGACTGCGGCCGGCGCGGCTGCTGGGAGACCGAGATCGGCGAGCACGGGCTGCTGCGCGCCGCCGGCCGGTCCGAGGCACGTGGCCGGGACGCGCTGCTCGCCGTCTTCGACGCCGCCGACCGCGGTGACGCCCGCGCCCAGACCGCGGTACGGCAGGCCGGCGACTGGCTCGGCTTCGGCGTCGCGAATCTGGTGAACATCTTCAACCCGGAGATGGTCATCTTCGGCGGCACCATGCGCGACCTCTACCTGGCCTCCGCCGCGCAGGTACGCAGCCGGCTCAACTCCAACGGGCTGCCCGCGTGCCTGGAGCACGTGCGGCTGCGTACCCCGAAGCTCGGTGACGACGCGGCGCTGATCGGCGCCGCGGAGCTGGCGTTCGAACGACTCCTCGCCGACCCGCTGAACTGATCGGCCCGCCGATCCGTACCAGTGTGCGGACGGGCGGCCGGCTTGCGCGGCCGTCCACGACCCCGCGTACCGGTCCGGACCGAGGAGGCACCGCAACCATGGCATCGCTGGAATCCGCACGCCGCAAGCTGGCGCACCGGGTGGTACTGCTGCTCGCCGCGCTGGGCGCGGGGATCGGCGTCGTTCCCGGGACGGCGCAGGCCGCACCCAACCCCGGCGTGCAGATGAACGCCGCCGACATGACGCTGCTCAACGGCGTACGGCTGGCCGGGCTGTGGGAGATGCCGGCCGGGCAGATGGCGGCCGAGAAGGGCCAGTCCGCCCGGGTACGCGAGGTCGGCGCGGAGATCGCCAAGCAGCACGCGGAGCTGGACCAGCTGGTGGTCGAGGCGGCCAACAAGCTCGGAGCCACCCTGCCGACCGATCCGACGGCCGAGCAGAAGGGGTGGCTGACCGAGATGCAGAACGCCACCGGCGCCCGGTTCGACCAGATCTTCGTCACCCGGCTGCGGGTCGCCCACGGCAAGATCTTCCCGGTGATCGGCGCGGTCCGGGCCAGCACCCGCGACCCGATCGTGCGCAAGCTGGCCGAGGACGCCAACACGTTCGTCAACGACCACATGACCATGCTGGAGAGCACCGGGCTGGTGCGCTGGCAGCAGTTGCCGCCGGCCGCGCTGCCGCCCGCGCAGAGCGACTCGCTCGTCGCCGCCGCCCAGGCCAACGTGGGCAGCGGCGGTGGACTCCAGGTGGGCACCGGTGTGGTGTGGGCGGTGTTCCTGATCGCGCTCGGCACCGGCGGGTACGCGACCTGGCGGCTGACCCGCCGGTCCTAGCGAAGCAGCGGCGTCAGCGGTCGACCTGGGTGAAGTCCCAGCTGTGCGGCGGGCGGGCGATCAGGCGTGCCGGCGGTTCGGGCAGTTCCCGGGGGTTGTTCCGCCACTTGGAGATGACCACGAGCCGGTGGTCGGTGGAGGAGAACACCTCGCTGGAGACATGCATCGGGTCGTGCTCGAACTCGGGCAGCGCGGTCTCGCAGACCCAGGTGATCAGGTCGGCGAAGCCGTACGGCTCGGCCTTCGCCTCCCACATCCGGACGATCATGTCGGTCTCCTCCCCGCTCACACGCTGACCACTGTCAGCGGCATCGCCGAGTCGGCCGGCAGGTCCAGCCGGCTCGGCGCGACGCCCGCGGCCACCAGGTGGGAGCCGAGCGCGGCCACCATCGCGCCGTTGTCCGTGCAGAGCTTCGGCCGGGGCGTACGCACCCGGATGCCGTGCCTGCCGGCCCGCTGCTCGGCCATCGCCCGCAGCCGGGAGTTGGCCGCCACACCGCCGCCGATGACAAGCGTGTCGATGCCGCTGGTGCGGCAGGCGTCGATCGCCTTGCCGACCAGCACGTCGCAGACCGCCTCCTGGAAGGACGCGGCCACATCGGCGACCGGCACCGGCTCACCGGCCCGCTGCCGTGACTCCACCCAGCGGGCCACAGCCGTCTTCAGGCCGGAGAAGGAGAAGTCGTACCGGTGCCCGACCAGGTCCTTCGCGGCGGTCAGCCCGCGCGGGAAGGCGATCGACGCCGGGTCACCGGCGCGCGCCTCGCGGTCGATGTACGGCCCGCCGGGGAACGGCAGCCCGAGCAGCCGGGCCACCTTGTCGAACGCCTCGCCGGCCGCGTCGTCGATGGTGGCGCCGAGCGGTACGACGTCGCGTGCGAGGTCGTCGACGCGCAGCAGCGAGGAGTGCCCGCCGGAGACCAGCAGCGCGATGGCGGGCTCGGGTAGCGGGCCGTGTTCGAGCGTGTCCACAGCGACGTGCGCGGCGAGGTGGTTCACGCCGTACACCGGCTTCTCCGCCGCCACCGCGTACCCCTTGGCGGCGGCGACCCCGACGAGCAGCGCGCCGGCCAGGCCCGGCCCGGAGGTCACGGCGATGGCGTCGATGTCGGCGAGGGTGACGCCCGCCTCGCGCAGCGCCCGGTCCATGGTCGGCACGATGGCCTCCAGGTGGGCGCGGCTGGCCACCTCGGGCACCACACCGCCGAACCGGGCGTGCTCCTCGACGCTGGAGGCGAGCGCGTCGGCGAGCAGCGTGTGCCCGCGCACGATGCCCACGCCGGTCTCGTCGCAGGAGGTCTCGATGCCGAGGATCAGGGGTTCGTCAGCCATGCGCGTCAGTCCTCGTTGCGCTGCATGACCAGCGCGTCGGTGTTGCTCGGTTGGTAGTAGCCGCGCCGTACGCCGATCGGCTCGAACCCGTAGGTGGCGTAGAGCCGTTGCGCGGGCGCGTTGTCCGCGGCGACCTCCAGCAGCGTGCTGCGGGCGCCGCGCCGGGCCGCCTCGGCGAGCAGCGCCTCCAGCAGCAGCCGGCCGATCCCCCGGCGGTGGGCGTCCCGGCGCACCGCGACGTTCTGCACCCACGCCTCGTCGGGCGGGGACACGGCCAGCCCGGCGTAGCCGAGCACGGCGCCGTCGTCGTCGGTGGCGACCAGGTAGAAGTGCCCGTTGGCGAGTTCGTTCCAGAACATCGCCGCCGACCACTGCTCGGCGCCGAAGAGGTCCGCCTCGATGGGCAGCACCTGGTCGATGTGCCACCAGCGGAACCGGCCCAGCCTCATGGCAGGACCGGCTTGTGGCCGGTGGCCGCGACCGCGTCCGGGCGGCGCAGGTAGAGCGGGGTCAGCGTCTCGCCGGGCGCGCCCGCGCGGATCCGCGGCGCGGCGAGCCGGGCCAGCGCCAGCGGGTCCGGGTAGCGCGGCTCGTCGCGGACCGGCAGCCCCAGCACGTCCGCGTACCGGTGCGCGCCGTCGCCGACCGCGACGGTGACCGCCAGGTCGCGCGCCCGCTCGGCGGCCACCGCCGGGGCCGCCACCTCCGGGCCGACCAGGCGCTGGCCGGCGCCGTCGTAGACGGCCCAGTAGATCTCCCGGCGCCGCGCGTCGCTCGCCGCCAGCACCGGCTCGCCTGCGGCCGCCGGGTGGCCGAGCCCGTCCAGCGAGCAGACACCGTACGTCGGTACGCCGAGCACCTGACCCATGGCGGCGGCGGTGACCAGCCCGACGCGCAGCCCGGTGAACGGGCCCGGGCCGAGGCCGGCGACGATCGCGGCCAGGTCGGCTGGGCGCGCGCCGACATCCGCCAGCACGGCGTCGACCTGCGGCGCGAGCAGCTCGCCGTGGGCGCGGGCGTCGACTGTGCACCGGGACGCGCGGACCGCGACGCCGTCCGCCGAGACCTCGGCAAGGGCCGCGGTCACCGCGGGCGTCGAGGAGTCCACCACGAGTACGAGCACGGTAAGCCAGCCTAGCCGTCCGCCCCGCCCGTGCCCGGCACGCCCTCACCGCTCGCCCACTCACGGTGCGTAGCGCCCGAACTAAAGAGAAGAGGTGAGTGCCTTATGCCTCTGGGTCATAAATATGACTCAGAGGCATAAGACTTAGAAGAGGACTGCCATTCTCCGGAGATGACGGAGAGTCGCCTCGTTCGAGAGATCGCCGGCACCCTGCGGCGTGAACGCGAACAAGCAGGCCTCACCCAGCAGGCGCTGGCCGCTCGGTCCGGGCTCAGTCAGGCGGCCATCGCCCGGATCGAACGCGGCGACCGGCTGCCGAGCCTGACCACCGCGGAACGCCTGCTGGCCGCGCTCGGCCGGCAACTGCGGATCGAGGTCGAGCCGCTGGACAGTCACCTGGACGCCGCGCTGGACGAGATGGCCGGGACGGTGCTTGCCGAGCGGCTCGAAGTTCTCCGGCTGGATCGGATCATGGAGGCCCTGGGCGACCTGCCGTACGTGCTGTCGGGCGGCACGGCGGCGCTGCTGCAGGGCGCGCCGCTGCCGGTGGACGCGGTCGAGATCGCGGTGCGCTGGCGGGACTCGCCGCAGTTCAGCGCGCTCCTCGATCGGATCTACGCGCAGCGCTGGAACGCCCGATGGCAGGAGTGGGGCGGCATCCACACGGAGCCCGAGGAGCCGGGCGAGCACCGTTGGCTCACCCGCTACGGCGAACTGCGGGCCCGGATGTGCGAGGAGCTGCCCGAGCCCATCGAGGTCCGCCTCGGCGAACGTACGTACCCGGTCGAGCCGCTGGTCGAGGTGGAGGTGACCGACCGGCGCACGGCCGAGCTGCTGTCCCGGTACCGCCGGCGCCTCGCCGCGGCGGGCGAGGCGCCGGACGGGTCAGCCGGCTGAGCGTTCCCAGTCGATGGTGGGCAGCCCCGCGTCGGCCAGCGCCTTGTTCGCGGCGCTGAACGGGCGACTACCGAGGAAACCGCGCGGGTTCATCGGGCTCGGGTGCCCGGCCTCCAGCACCACGTGCTGCGGGTTGGTCACCAGCGCCGCCTTCTTGCGCGCGTAGCCGCCCCAGAGCAGGAAGACCACGCGCTGGTCGAGCGCGTCGAGCGCCCGGATGGTGGCGTCGGTGAACTCCTCCCAGCCCTTGTTGGCGTGCGAACCGGGCGTGGCCTGCCGGACCGTCAGCACCGAGTTGAGCAGCAGGACACCCTGCGCGGCCCAGCCGTCGAGGTTGCCGCTGCGCGGCTTCGGCACGCCCAGGTCCTCGCCCAGCTCCTTGAAGACGTTGCGCAGCGACGGCGGCACCGCCACCCCCTCGCGCACGCTGAAGCTCAGCCCGTGCGCCTGGCCCGCCTTGTGGTACGGGTCCTGCCCGAGGATCAGCACCCGGGTGTCGGCCGGCCCGCACAGCCGGTAGGCGGAGAAGAGGTCCTCCAGCGGCGGGAAGACAGTGGCGGTCGCGTACTCCCGGGTGACGAACTCGGCCAGCGCCGCGGTGCGGTCCGGGTCCAGGTGGGGGGTGAGCACGGCACGCCAGGCCTCCGGCAGCAGCGCCGGCAGGTCCAGGGTGGGGGCGTCGGGCATCGGCAACCTCTCCTCGTCGGTCGCCACCTTCTTACCAGCCGCGACCGACACTCCCGGTCGGCGGCGGGGCCGGGTACTGGACGAGAAAAGTTACCGGAGCGTAACCTACTGGCAAGTTACTTACGCCACACCGTCACTGCTAGCTTGCATCCACCACCATCGATGCTCGCTAGGAGTGCCCGTGAGCAGGAAAAACACCCGTCCCCGCACGCCCTCCGCCGCCCCCTCCCCCCGCCGCGCGGTCGGCCTCCGGATGCTGGCCGTCGCCGTGGCGGCAGCCACCTACCTGGCCGGATCCGGCGCAGCCGCAGCCGCCGACGGCACCACGCCGGTGGTCTCCCGCGGCGTGACGATCCCCGCCTTCTACCACCGGCCCGCCGACCTGCCCGCCACCAACGGCACGCTGATCCGTACCGAGCCGCTGCCGCTCGGCCTGAGCATCCCCGGGCTCGACGGCCGCCCGATGCCCGGCACCGCCACCCGCCTGATGTACAGGTCCACCGACTCCAACGGCCGGGCCGTCGGCGTGACCGGCGCCTACATCGAACCGTCGGCGGCGTGGCGGGGCACCGGACCGCGCCCGCTGGTCGCCGTCGCCTCCGGCACCATGGGGCAGGGCGACCAGTGCGCGCCCTCGTTCGCACTGCAACACCCGCTCACCCTCACCGGCGACACCCTGTCCGTCGGCTACGAGGCCCTGGCGATCTACCGCCTGCTCGCCACCGGCGCCGCGGTGGTCGTCACCGACTACGTCGGGCTGGGCGCGACCGACCGGCTGCACACGTACGTCAACCGCCTCGACGAGGGACGCGCCCTGCTCGACGCGGCCCGCGCCGCCCGCACGGTGCCGGGAGCATCGGTGACCGCACAGTCCCGGGTCGGCCTGTACGGCTACAGCCAGGGTGGCGGCGCCAGCGCCGCCGCCGCCGAACTCCAGCCCACCTACGCGCCGGACGTGCCGCTCGCAGGAACCTACGTCGGCGCGCCGCCGGCCGACCTGACCGCCGTCATCGGCGGCATCGACGGCAGCGCGCTGGCCGGGGCGCTGGGCTGGTCGCTCAACGGCTTCGCCCAGTCCGACCCGGCGGTGCGGGACGTCATCGAGGCGAACATCAACGACGCCGGCCGGGCGGCGCTCGCCGACACCTCGACCATGTGCGTCGGTGACGCCATCCTCCGGTACGCGTTCACCAAGAGCAGCAGGTGGATCACCGGCGGACGGTCCCTCACCGCCGTCATCGCCGCCGCGCCCGAGGCCCAGGCCGTCCTCGACCGGCAGCGCATCGGCACGCTCAAGCCCGCCGGCCCGGTACGCGTGGCAACAGGCGTCCAGGACGACATCGTGCCCCACCGGCAGGCCCGCCAACTGGCGGTCGACTGGTGCCGCAAGGGCGCCAACGTGACCTACCAGGCCGTCAGCCTGCCCAACCTCGGCGACAAGCTCCTCACCAACCACCTGGCGCCGCTCATCACCGATCAGGGCGACGCGGTGGCCTGGCTGACCGACCGGCTCGCGGGGCGCACCGCCTACTCCAACTGCTGGACGATGCCCCTTCAGCCCTAGGACAGTTCGGCGACCCGGGCGGCCCAGTCGCCGCCGACCGGCTCCAGCGTGACCGCCCGGGTGTCGTCGTCGCGGCGGTCGATGCGTACCCGCAGGTGCGCGTCGACCAGCTGCTCGACCATCCCCTCGCCCCACTCCACCACGGTGACCGCCTCGTCCACCGAGGCGTCCAGGTCGAGGTCGTCGATCTCCGCGCGCGGGTCGGCGGCCTCACCCAGGCGGTACGCGTCGGCGTGCACGAGCGTCACCCGGCCACCCCGCGCCGGGTCGGGCCGGTGCACCCGGGCGATGACGAAGGTGGGCGAGGTGATGTCCCCGCGTACGCCGAGACCGGCGCCGATGCCCTGGGTCAGCGCGGTCTTGCCGGCCCCGAGCGGGCCGCTGAGCAGCAGCAGGTCACCGGCGCGCAGCACACCTGCAAGCCGCCGCCCGAACTCGTGGGTGTCGTCGACCGTCTTCAGCTCCACGATCACCGTCATAGCGAATCCAGGAACCTCTCCAGCGCCGCGTTCACCTCGTCGGCGTGCTCCAGCATCACCACGTGCCCGCTGTCGTCGATCTTCACGAACTCGGCGTGCGGCAGCCGCCGGACGATCTCCTCGGAGTGCGTCACCGGCGTGATCATGTCCTTGTCCCCCACGATCACCAGCACCGGCGTGCCGGCCAGCGCCGCCAGCGCCGGGAACCGGGAGTGGGTGGCGATCGTGCGCAGGTAGCGGGTGACCGTGTCGGCCGAGGTGCGCGAGTTCATCATCTCGACGTACGACACCAGGGCCGGGCTCGGCTTCGACGTGCCGAAGCCGTACTTGCGGGTGAGCAGCCAGGCCACGTTCGAGGTCGACCGGCGCGCCCGGTCGATCACGGTGCCGCCGTACCGGGTGGCGTTGCTCATCATGTAGAGCACCGGCGAGCCGACGCGGCCGAGCAGCGCGGGCGCCACCAGCTTGGTCTCCGCCGCCAGGCCGCCCGAGGTCGCCATCAGCACGGTGCCGACCACCCGGTCACCGAACATCTCCGGGTGCAGCTCGGCCAGCGCCATGATCGTCATGCCGCCCATCGAGTGCCCGACCAGCACCAGCGGACCCTCCGGGGCCACCTCGTCGAGCACCCGGCGCAGCGTGTGGCCCAGCGCGGTCAGGTCGTACTCGCCGCTCTCCAGCCGGCCGGAGCGGCCGTGCCCCGGCTGGTCGTACGCGACCACCCGGTAGTCGCCGCGCTCGGCGAGCCGCTTGCGCTGGAAGTGGAACGTGCCCATGTCCAGGCAGAACCCGTGCACCAGCACCACTGTCGGGTGCCCGGCGACCGGACGGGTCGGCTCGACCACCTCCACGTGGATGTCGGTGCCGTCCGGCATCTCCAGCCGGTACGCCTCGTCGTAGCGCTGCTCGCCGAAGATCTCGTCGGCGTACCTGTCGGTGGGGTCGTTCTTGAGCCGGCGGACCAGGACCCGCTCGCTCACCACGCCCGCCGCGAGCCCGGCGGCAGCCACACCGACGGCGGCGCCGACCAGCCCGGCGACCTTGCCGGCGGCGGTACGCGGACGCGGCAACCGGACACTCATGCGCGCTCACCGTCGTAGACGCGGGGCACGCGCACGCCGCCGAAGCGGGTCACGATCTCGTAGTTGATGGTGCCGACCGCCTCGGCCCAGTCGTCGGCGGTGGGCTCGCCGTCCGCGCCACTGCCGAACAACGTCACCACGTCGCCGGCGGCCACCTCGTCGTCGCCGCAGTCGACCACGAACTGGTCCATGCAGACGCGCCCGGAGATGGTCCGGCGCTTGCCGGCGAGGTGCACCGGGCCGGTGTTGGAGGCGTGCCGGGGCACCCCGTCGGCGTAGCCGAGCGGCACCACCGCGAGGTTGGCCTCCTGCCCGGTCAGGTAGGTGTGCCCGTACGAGACGCCGGTGCCGGCCGCGACGCGCTTGGTGAGCATCACCCGGGCGCGGGCGGTCATGGCGGGACGCAGGCCGAACTGCTCACCCGCGACCGGCGACAGCCCGTAGACGGCGATGCCGGGCCGGACCAGGTCGAAGTGGGTGTCCGGCCGGGTCAGCGTAGCGGCCGAGTTGGCCAGGTGCCGGTAGCGCGGACGCAGCCCGGCGCGCGCCACCATCTCCAGCCCTTCGTGGAACACGGCGAGCTGGCGGTCGGTGGTGGGGTGGCCGGGCGAGTCGGCGTACACGAAGTGGCTCCACACGCCGACCACCTCGACCAGGCCGTCGGCCTGGGCCTTCGCGGCGGCCTCCAGCAGCGTCGGCCAGTCGGCGACGGTGGCGCCGCCCCGGGCCAGCCCGGTGTCGATCTTGAGGTGCAGCCGGGCCGCGCGGTCCGCCCGGCGGCTCGCCTCGATCATCTCGTCGAGCTGGGGGAGGCTGGCGCAGCCGAGGTCGACGCCGACGGTGATCCCGTCGTGCAGCGGCAGGCCGGGGTCGAGCAGCCAGGCCAGCACCGGCGCGGTGATGCCCGCCTCACGCAGCCGCAACGCCTCGTCCAGCGTGCAGACGCCTAGCTGGTCCGCCCCCGCGTCGAGCGCCGCCCGGGCGGCGGGCACCATGCCGTGGCCGTAGCCGTCGCCCTTGACCACCGCCATCAGCTCGGCGCTGGTGCCGGCCTTGAGCCGGGTCACGTTCTCCCGGATCGCGTCCAGGTCGACGCGCACCTCCGACTGCCACATGTCCTCAGCCTACTTCCGTCAGTGATCATCAGCGCCGTGAGCCGTCCGGGCGGTGCCCGTCGCCACCCGGACGTCGCCGCCCGGATCAGCCCAGCCGGGCCAGTACCGGACGCAACGCCGCCGCCACGTCGGGCGCGGTCACCGGACCGCCGCGCGCCGCCTCCCGGCCGGCCAACCCGTGCAGGTACGCCGCCGCGGCCGCCGCCCGCTCCGGCGCGAGCCCGGCGGCGAGCAGCGAGCCCAGCAGCCCGGCCAGCACGTCGCCGGTGCCGCCGGTGGCGAGCACCGGGGTGCCGGTCGGGTTCACGTACGCGCGGCCGTCCGGCGTGCCGATGATCGTGCGGTCGCCCTTGAGCAGCACCACCGCGTTCATCCAGGCGGCCAGCCGCAGCGCGGCGGCGACCCGGTCCTCCCCCGGCATCTCGCCACAGAGCCGGGCGTACTCCCGGTCGTGCGGCGTCACCACGATCGGCGCGTCCCGGCCGCGCAGCCGATCGGCCAGCTTGCCGTCGACGAGCAGCGTCAGCGCGTCCGCGTCGAGCACCACCGGCACCGGCGCGGCCAGCACCGCGCGCAGCTCGGCGGCGGAGTCCTCGCCGGTGCCGAGCCCGGAGCCGCAGACCCACGCCTGCACCCGGCCCGCGTCGGCGACCCGGCCGGTGGCGATCACCGACGGGTGCTGGTGCAGCACCTCGCCCTTGGCGCTCCCGGCGTAGCGGACGAGGCCGGTGGGGCCGGCGAGCGCCCCGGCGACAGAGAGCACCGCGGCGCCGGGGTAGGTGGCCGATCCGGTGGCCACGCCGACCACACCCCTGGTGTACTTCTCCGACGACGCGCCCAGCGCCGGCCACCACTCGACGACGTCCGCCTGCTCGATCACCTGGAGCGACGGGGTGCCGCGCAGCCACGGCGTCAGCCCGATGTCGACCAGCTCGACCTCGCCGGCCAGCTCGGCGGCCGGGCCGACGACCAGTGCGGGCTTGAGCGCGCCGAAGGCCACGGTCACGTCGGCGCGGACCGCCCGGGGCCGCCCGGCGTCGGTGAGCGGGACGTGGCCGGTGTCGACAGCGACGCCGCTCGGCACGTCGACCGCGACCACAGTGGCGGGCGTGCCGTCGCGCCCGCGTTGCCCGGTCAGGCTCGCGGCCAGTTGCTCGGCCGTCTCGCGGAGCCCTCCGGTGCCGCCGATGCCCACGATGCCGTCGAGCACCAGGTCGACCACTGCGGGCGGCCGGTCGGCCACGCGCCCGCCGGCGGCGCGCAGCGCGGCCAGGCCCTCGGCGTGCGCCCGGCCCGGCGTGAGGAGCAGCGCGGTCACCGCCGCGCCCCGGCGGGCCAGGTGCGCGCCCGCGAAGAGGGCGTCGCCGCCGTTGTCGCCGGACCCGGCGAGCACGAGCACCCGGGCGCCGTAGACGCCGCCCCGGTCGGCGAGCAGCAACGCGCAGCGGCGGGCCAGCCCGGCCGCGGCCCGCTGCATGAGCGCACCGGGCGGGAGGGTGGCCATCAGGCCCGCCTCCGCCGCGCGAACGTCCGCGACCCGCCACACCTGTCTCATGCCACCCCGCCCCGCTCGTCGCGCCGGCTCAGCTTCCGCTCGCGGCTCCCCCGATCACGGCCTCACCCTACCGGCGGTACGCGCCTCCGACCGGCTGGCGGACAAGCCCTGTGGATAACCCCGACCCTTGTCCACAGGGGTCGGCGGCCACCGTCTGGTGCCGCCTAGCGTCCCGGTGTCCGGAGCCGGCCGGTGGCGCCGGGCGAGGGAGGGCACGTGGTGGAGAAACCGTTCGACGTCGATCCGGAGCTGCTGCGATCGGTGGCGCGCGAGCTGGCCGACGATGCGTACCGGCTGGCTCGCGGGCCGGGCGCGGCGCCGGAGTCGTTGCTGGTGGCGGCGCCGGACGGCTGGCGATCCGCGATGGCGCTTACCGAATTGGAGTCCGCCGTACGGCGCTGGTCCGGCGCGCTCGGCGCCCGGGTGGCCGACACCGCTCAGGCGTTGCGCCGTGGCGCGGACGGCTACGAGGCGGTCGACGAACGCGCCGCCCGCCGCCTCACCGGGGTGCTCCGGTGAACGGCGGGAGTGCCGACGCCGCCGCGCCGGTCGGCTACGCGCAGCTCTGGCGCGCCGACCCGTGCGCCTGGTCCACCGCCGGGACGGCGTGGCGGGGCCTCACCACGCCGGTACGGCAGCGCGCCGACGCGTTTACCGCCCGGATCGGCACGCTTCGCCCCGGGTGGTCGGGTGCCGCCGCGACGGCGGCGCAACGGCGGATCGGGGACCTGCGCACCGACCTCACCGACGTGCTTCCCGCCCTGGTCGAGGTCGACCAGGTGCTCGCCGAGTTCGGCGCCCGGCTGGGCGCGGCGAAGGCCCGGCTCGGCGCCGAGGTGGCCCGCGCCGAGTCGGGTGGCCTGCTCGTCGACCGCACCGGAGCGGTCCGGCCCGACCCGGCGCGGCCGGTGGCACAGGCCGGACCGGCGGTGGTCCACGCGCGGGCCGGCATCCGGGGTGCGCTGACGCTCGCCGGCGCCGCCGACCGGGAGGCGGCCGGCCGGCTGGCGGAACTGGCCACCGCCGCGGTACGCGGCTGGGTGAGCGTGCCGCCCGCGTACCGGCCCGGGCCCGGCGCCGGGCCGACCGAGGTGAGCCGCTGGTGGGCCGGTCTGAGCGCGGCCGAGCGGCGCTGGCTGGTCGGGCGGGAACCGGGCCGGATCGGGCGCCTCGACGGCGTACCGGCAGCCGCCCGGGACCAGGCCAACCGGCTGCTGCTCGGTGACCGGCGGGAGCGGTTGCTCGTACGGCGGCTCGCCCTGCTGCACCCGCTTCCGGCCGGGCCGTTGGAGGCGTCCCGCCGGGTCCGGCTCGCCGCTGTCGAGGCGGCGCTACGCGGGTTGGACGGGCTCACCGAGCGGCTGGCCGCGGGCGGGGCGCCCCGGGCGTACCTGCTGGGGCTCGACCCGGCCGGCGACGGCCGCGCGGTGGTGGCGCTCGGCAACCCGGACCGCGCCGCCTCGGTGCTCACGTACGTCCCGGGCATGACCTCGGATCTCGCCGACGCGCCGGCCGAGCTGGGCCGCGCGGCCCGGGTGTTGCAGCGCTGCGCGGCGCTCGGACCGGGCGAGGAGGCGGCGGCGGTGCTCTGGCTGGACTACGACGCGCCGGACTTCCTCAACGAGGCGGCCGGCACCCGGCAGGCCGAGGACGCCGGCCCGGCGCTGCACCGGTTCCAGGACGGGCTGCGGGCCGCGCACGAGGGCCCGCCGGCCCGGCAGACGGTGCTCGGGCACAGCTACGGCTCGCTCGTGGTCGGCGCCGCCGCCCGCGACCACGGGTTGAGCGCCGACGCGCTGGTCTTCGTCGGTTCGCCGGGGGTCGGCGTGGACCACGCCGCCGAGCTGCGGATGCCCGCCGGTCAGGTCTGGTCGTCGACCGCGCCGGACGACGTGATCCGGCTGGCCCGTCCACCGGAGGAGTTGGCCCGCCGCGCGCTGCTCGCGGGTACGCCGCTCGGTCCGGCGCTCGCCGTGCTCGACGGGCCCGGCGAGCGGCTCTGGTTCGGCGCCGACCCGAGCGCGCCGGGCTTCGGCGGCCGGCGCTTCCCGAGCGCCCCGCACGGCCACACCGGCTACTGGGACCCGGACAACCCGGCGCTGGACGGCATGGCCCGGATCGTGCTGGGCCGATGACCACCCGCGGCCCTTCGGGCGACCGCCTGCGGCCCTCCGGCGGCCGTCCGCGAGGCCGGCCGGAGACGACGCGGTCCCTCCACCCGTCGTGCGGGCGGAGGGACCGTGGACGAGATCGGCTACTCGACGGTGACCGACTTGGCCAGGTTCCGGGGCTGGTCGACGTCGTGCCCGCGGGCGGCGGCGATCTCGGCGGCCAGCACCTGCAACGGCACCGTGGTCACCAGCGGCGCCAGCAGCGTCGGCGTACGCGGCACGTAGATCAGGTGGTCGGCGTAGCGGACCACCGCCTGGTCGCCCTCCTCGGCGATCACGATGGTGCGGGCGCCGCGCGCGCGTACCTCCTGGATGTTGGAGACGACCTTGTCGTGCAGCATGCCCCGGCCGACCGGGGAGGGCACGATGCAGATCACCGGCGTGCCCTGGTCGATCAGCGAGATCGGGCCGTGCTTCAGCTCGCCGGCGGCGAAGCCCTCGGCGTGCATGTACGCCAGTTCCTTGAGCTTCAGCGCGCCCTCCAGCGCCACCGGGTAGCCCACGTGCCGGCCGATGAACAGCACCGTCGGCTCGGACTTCAACTCGCGGCCCAGCTCGCGGACCGGCTCGATCCGGTCCAGCAGCTCCCGCAGCTTGCCCGGCATCTCCTGGAGCTGGGCCACCACCGCGCCCACCTCGTCGGCGAACTTGATGCCGCGCACCTGGGCCAGGTGCAGGCCGATCAGGTAGCAGGCGACGACCTGGGTGAGGAACGCCTTGGTGGAGGCGACAGCGATCTCCGGGCCGCCGTGGGTGTAGAGCACCGCGTCGGACTCGCGCGGGATGGTCGAGCCGTTGGTGTTGCAGATCGCCAGCACGCGGGCCTTCTGCTCCTTGGCGTGACGCAGCGCCATCAGCGTGTCCATCGTCTCGCCGGACTGCGAGATCACCACGATCAGCGTGGAGCGGTCCAGCACCGGGTCGCGGTAACGGAACTCGCTGGCCAGCTCCACCTCGCAGGGGATGCGGGTCCAGTGCTCGATGGCGTACTTGGCGACCAGGCCGGCGTGGTACGAGGTGCCGCAGGCGACGATGAAGATCTTGTCGACGTCGCGGAGGTCCTGCTCGCTGAGGCGGACCTCGTCGAGGGCGATCTCGCCGGTCTCGGTGAGCCGGCCCAGCAGCGTGTCGGCGATGGCCTGCGGCTGCTCCTCGATCTCCTTGAGCATGAACCAGTCGTAGCCGCCCTTCTCGGCGGCCGACGAGTCCCAGTCGATGTGGAAGTCGGTGCCGCTGGCCGGCTGACCGTGGAAGTCGGTGATGTCGATGCTGTCCGGGGTGATCAGGACGATCTGGTCCTGCCCCAGCTCGACCGCGTCCCGGGTGTGCTCGATGAACGCGGCGACGTCGCTGGCCAGGTAGTTCTCGCCGTCGCCCCGGCCGACCACGAGCGGCGAGTTGCGCCGGGCGCCGACCACCGCGCCGGGGATGCCGGCGTCGACGGCGAGCAGCGTGAACGCGCCCTCCAGGCGCCCGCAGACCACGCGCATGGCGGCGGCGAGGAGCTGCGGGCTGTCGGTCTCACCGGCCGAGCGCAGGTCGGCCAGCGCGCGGGCGATCAGGTGCGCGGCGCACTCGGTGTCGGTGTCGCTGGCGAACTCGACACCCTCGTCCTCCAGCTCGGCGCGGAGCTTCGCGAAGTTCTCGATGATGCCGTTGTGGATCACCGCGACGCGGCCGTCCGGGGAGAGGTGCGGGTGGGCGTTGCGGTCGGTCGGGCCGCCGTGCGTGGCCCAGCGGGTGTGGCCGATGCCGGTGGTTCCGTCGCCGATGCCGATCGGGCTGGCGGCGCAGTCCTCGGGGTTGTCGGCCGCGCGCTCGGAGAGGACCTTCTCCAGGTTCGCGAGCTTGCCGGCCTTCTTCTCGGTCAGCAGCTCGTCCTCGCAGACCACGGCGACACCGGCCGAGTCGTAGCCGCGGTATTCGAGACGCCGCAGTCCGTCAAGCACGATGCCGAGCGCCGGGCGCGCACCGGCGTAACCCACGATTCCACACATGGTCCGCAGCCTAACCGAGTTTCGCTCATCGCGCGTGCTCGGAAGGGCGGTTAACGATCACTGAATTTGAGCGAACCGAGCGTCGGGGATGCGATTACCGGACAAAGCATCATCCAGGTCGTTCCGCCCGTCCGGACCGGTTGGGGACGCCGGGCGCGGACCGCCGGCCGGGGCCGCACGGCTGGTCGCCACCGCCTACATTGAGGCCGGGCGCCGTCCCCCGGCCCCACCGTTCCGCGGTCGTCCGCGCCGTACCCCTGTGAGCTGAGCCCATGTCCGAGACGACCCCCTCCCCCGAACCGGCCCCCGGACCGGCCGACCCGACCGCCGCGCCGGCCACGCCGCAGCCCTCCTCCTGGACGCCGCCGGACCCGCTGGCCGCCCCGCAGCCGTGGACGCCGCCCGAGCCCTGGTCGCCGCCGCCCGCTCCGAGCCCCTGGGCGGCCACCGGCCCGGAGAGCGCGTCCGCCGGGACCGGTCCGGCCATGCCACCGAGCGGTACGGGACGGCCGGTGGGCGAACCGGGGTGGGCGGCTCCGGCCGACCCGGCCGCCACGCCGCGCCCACCCGTCCCACCGGCCTCCGGCGACCCGCACCACCCGGGTACGCCCGGATGGCCGTCCCAGCCCGGCGTCCCCGGCTTCCCGGCACAGCCGGCCTGGACACCGGGCGCCTACCCGCCCGGCCCCTACAAAGCCGGGTCCCACCCACCCGGCCCCTACCCGCCGCCGTACGCGTATCCGGGCATGCCGCCGCGCCGCGGTGGCGGCGGCTGGGTGGCCGGCCTGGTGATCGGCCTCGTCACCGTCCTGGCGATCATCGTCTGCGGCTGCGTCGGGCTGTCCTTCCTCGGCCGGGGCCTGGACGACGGGACGGCCTCCGGCGACCGGTACGACGAGCCGTTCTACGGCGAGCCCGACGGGTGGGCCGACGAGCCGACCGCGCCCCCGGCCCGGCCGGCCACCACCCCGTCCGGCGGGCCCGGCAAGTTCACCGTGCTGTACGAGGTGACAGCCACCGACGGCGAGGCCGAGGTGCAGTTCTACGACGCGGACGCCAACTTCCACCAGCCCGGCGCCGTGGACACGCCCTGGCGGCTGAGCTTCACGGCGAACGACCGCGAGCGGGTGCAGATCATCGCCAGCCCCGTCGGGTCCGGCGACGTGACCTGCCGGATCACCGTCAACGGCAAGGTCGTCTCCAAGGACTCGGGCGAGTACGGCGCGACCTGCTTCGGCTGGTGAGCACTCGGCGGCGGGCCGTAGGCTGGCCGCCGTGACGACGACCGATCCCCTGGTGGCCCGGATGCGGCCGTTCGGCACCACCGTCTTCGCCGAGATGTCCGCGCTGGCCGTGCGTACCGGCGCGGTCAACCTCGGGCAGGGCTTCCCGGACACCGACGGCCCGCCGGAGATGCTCGCCGCCGCGGCCGAGGCGCTGCGTACCGGCCACAACCAGTACCCGCCCGGCCCCGGCATCCCCGCGCTGCGCGCCGCCGTCGCCGAGCACCAGCGCCGGTTCTGGGGCCTGGAGTACGACCCGGACGGCGAGATCGTGGTGACCGCCGGGGCGACCGAGGCGATCGCGGCGAGCATCCTCGCGCTGTGCGAGCCGGGTGACGAGGTGATCTGCTTCGAGCCGTACTACGACTCGTATGCCGCCTCGATCGCGCTGGCCGGGGCGGTCCGCCGCCCGGTGACGCTGCGGCCCGGGCCCGACGGCAGGTACGCGTTCGAGCCGGACGAGCTACGCGCCGCGTTCGGGCCGCGTACCCGGCTGGTGCTGCTGAACTCGCCGCACAACCCGACCGGCAAGGTCTTCACCGCCGACGAACTGACGACGGTGGCCGAGCTGTGCCGGGAACACGACGTGTACGCGGTCACCGACGAGGTCTACGAGCACCTGGTGTTCACCGACGCCGCCGCGCCGCACGTACCGCCGGCCACGCTGCCGGGGATGTGGGAGCGGACGCTGCGCATCTCGTCGGCCGGCAAGACGTTCTCCTGCACCGGCTGGAAGGTCGGCTGGGTGAGCGGCCCCGCGCCGCTGGTGGCGGCGGTGCTGCGGGTGAAGCAGTTCCTGACGTTCGTCAACGCCGGGCCGCTGCAACCGGCGGTGGCGGTGGCGCTCGGGCTGCCGGACGCGTACTTCACCGGGTTCCGGGACGACATGCAACGTCGCCGGGACCAGCTCGCCGCCGGGCTGGCCGACGCCGGGTTCGGTGTGCTCCCGCCGGAGGGCACCTACTTCGTGACCGCCGACGTCACGCCGCTGCGCGGCCGGGACGGGGTGGAGTTCTGCCGGTCGCTGCCGGAGCGCTGCGGCGTGGTGGCGGTGCCGACGCAGGTGTTCTACGACGACGTGGAGGCCGGTCGGCGGCTGATCCGGTTCGCGTTCTGCAAGCGGCCGGAGGTGCTGGCCGAGGCGGTGACCCGGCTGCGTGGTCTGCGCGGAGACTGAACCGCCCGCTGGAGGGAGGTCCCCCAGCGGGCGGGCGGCGTGGCTCAGGCGACCGGGCTCGCGGTCCGCACGTGCTCGGCGATGCGCTCGGCGACCTCGCGCGCGGTGTCCTCGGTGGCCGCCTCGACCATGACCCGCACCAGCGGCTCGGTGCCGGACGGGCGCAGCAGCACCCGGCCGGTCTCGCCCAGCTCGGCCTCGGCGCGCTCGACCTCGGCCCGGACGGCCGGTGCGGCGGCGCCGACGGTACGGTCCCCGACCGGCACGTTGATCAGCACCTGGGGCAGCTTGGTGACCACGGCGGCCAGCTCGGCCAGCGAGGTGCCGGTGGCGGCCATCCGCGCCATCAGGTGCAGGCCGGTCAGCACGCCGTCGCCGGTGGTGGCGTACGCGGGCAGCACGATGTGACCGCTCTGCTCGCCGCCGAGCGCCAGGCCGGAGGCGCGCAGCTCCTCCAGCACGTACCGGTCACCGACCTTGGTCTCGACCAGCCGGATGCCGTGCTCGGACATGGCCAGGCGGAGACCGAGGTTGCTCATCACGGTGGCGACCAGGGTGTCCTGGGTCAGCTCGCCGGCGTCCCGCATGGCCAGCGCGAGGATCGCCATGACCTGGTCGCCGTCGACCTCGTCGCCGTCGGCGGTGACCGCGACGCAGCGGTCGGCGTCGCCGTCGTGGGCGATGCCGAGGTGGGCGCCGTGCTCGACCACTGCGGCGCGCAGCGCCTCGATGTGGTTCGAGCCGCACTCGTCGTTGATGTTGAGCCCGTCCGGCTCGGCGTGGATGGCGATCACCTCGGCGCCGGCCTCCCGGTAGGCGACCGGGGCGACGTCGGCGGCCGCGCCGTTGGCGCAGTCGACCACGACCTTGATCCCGTCGAGGCGGTGCGGCACGGTGCCGATCAGGTGCTGCACGTAGTGGTCGGCGCCGTCGAGCAGGTCGTGCACGCGGCCGACACCGGCGCCGACGGGACGCTTCCACGCGGTGGTGGCGTTCGCCTTCACCGCCTCCTCGATCCGCATCTCGATCTCGTCGGGCAGCTTGTGCCCGCCGGCGGCGAACAGCTTGATGCCGTTGTCCGGCATCGGGTTGTGCGAGGCGGAGAGCATCACGCCCAGGTCGGCCTTGGCCTCGGCGGTGAGGAACGCCACCGCCGGGGTGGGCAGCACGCCGACCCGGACCACGTTGGCGCCGGCGCTGGTGAGCCCGGCGACCACCGCCGCCTCCAGCATCTCGCCGCTGGCCCGGGTGTCCCGGCCGACCACCGCGAGCGGCGGATGGCTCTTGTCGGTCTCGGCCAGCGTGTGGGCCGCGGCCACCGCGACCGCAAGCGCCAACTCCGGGGTGAGATCCGCGTTCGCCCGCCCGCGTACGCCGTCCGTGCCGAACAACCGGCCCATACCCGCCAACCTCCGTGGAACTGCCGATGAGAGGAGAAACGCGGAACGGCCGGTCCGCCTCCCGGATGGGGGAGGCGAACCGGCCGTCCGTCAGAAGTACAAGACGCTTGTGATGATCAGCGCTTCGAGTACTGGGGAGCCTTGCGGGCCTTCTTGAGGCCGTACTTCTTGCTCTCCTTGACCCGGGCGTCACGGGTCAGGAAGCCGGCCTTCTTCAGGGCCGGGCGGTCGTCGGGCTCGCTGACGATCAGCGCCCGGGCGATGGCGAGCCGCAGCGCGCCGGCCTGGCCGGTGGTGCCGCCGCCACGCAGGTTGGCGATCACGTCGAACGCCTCGGGCTTCTCGGCGGTGACCAGCGGGTCCTTGATGAGCTGCTGGTGCACCTTGCTCGGGAAGTAGGCCTCGAGGTCGCGGCCGTTGCAGGTGATCTTGCCGGTGCCCGGAACGATCCGAACCCGGACGATGGCTTCCTTGCGCCGACCCACGGTCTGGATCGGGCGGTCACCACGGGGCGCGCGCGCGACGGGCGCCGGCGCCTCGGTGGCCTCGGGGGCGACCTCGGTGGCGGTGATGTCGGTCATGCTGCTTCCTTCGCCCGCGCTCACTGCGCGATCTGCTTGATCTCGAACGGCACCGGCTGCTGCGCGGTGTGCGGGTGCTCGGCACCGGCGTAGACCTTCAGCTTCTTGAGAAGCTGACGGCCCAGCTTGTTGTGCGGGAGCATGCCCTTCACGGCCAGCTCGATGGCCCGCTCGGGCCGCTTGGTCAGCAGCTCGTCGTAGCCGACCCGCTTCAGACCACCCGGGTAACCGGAGTGGCGGTAAGCGACCTTGGTCTGGCGCTTGTTGCCGGTCAGCGCGACCTTGCCCGCGTTCACGATGACGACGAAGTCGCCCGTGTCGACGTGCGGCGCGAAAGTCGGCTTGTGCTTGCCACGCAGGAGCGTGGCGGCGTGGGTCGCCAGGCGGCCCAGCACGACATCAGAGGCGTCGATGACGTGCCACTGACGCTCGATCTCACCCGGCTTCGGGCTGTACGTACGCACAGGTCTACCTTGTCTCGTCGTCGGTCTGGGGTCGCGCGCCGAGGTGACCAGGAGTACCCAGCCGGACCAGCGCGCACGAACGACCAAGCGTACCTGATGCGGCACGCCTAAGAATGTCGTACAACAGCAGGCAACGATACCCGGCCGCCCGGCGGCAGGTCAAAACGGGGTCGTGCCGCGCGTGGCCTGCGGGTTCGTCATGGCACAGGTCACACGCCGACCAGCGTACGCGGCCCGGGACGCAGGTAGACCACCCAGGTCACCAGGAAGCAGAGCGCGTACCAGGCGATGAATGCCAGGTAGGCGGCGTCAGCCGTGCCGGAGGTCAGGAACGACTGCCGGAACGCCACGTTCACCAGCACCCCGCCCGAGGCCCCGACCGCCCCGGCGATCCCGATCACCGCCCCGGACAGGCGCCGGGCCCGCCGCTGCGCCGCCTCCGGGTCGCCGGTCAGCTCGCTCTCCGCGACGGCCCGGGCCCGGAAGATCGCCGGGATCATCTTGTACGTCGAGCCGTTGCCGATGCCGGAGAACACGAACAGCGCCAGGAACCCGGCCAGGTAGAGCGGGAACGAGCGCTCCCGGGCCGCGTACAGCACCAGCCCGGCGCCGGCGGCCATCGCCACGAAGTTCCAGAACGTGACCCGGGCCCCGCCCAGCCGGTCGGCGAGCTGACCGCCGACGGGCCGGATCAGCGACCCGATCAGCGGGCCCAGGAAGGTCAGCCAGGCCGCGTCCACGGGCGTCGGGAACCGGTCGTGGAACTGGAGCTGGAGCACCTGGCCGAAGGCGAACCCGAAGCCGATGAAGGAGCCGAACGTGCCGACGTAGAGCAGCGACATCACCCAGGTGTGCGGGTCGCGGGCCGCCGCGCGCAGCGCGCCCGGCTCGTTGCGCGCCCCCGGCACGTTGTCCAGCCACCGGGCCGCGGCCAGCGCGGCCAGCACGATCAGCGGCAGGTAGACCGCCGGCACGAGCCGGGGGTACGCGGCGCCCGCGGTCGCCAGCACCGCCAGCCCCACCAGTTGCACCGCCGGTACGCCCAGGTTGCCGCCGCCGGCGTTGAGCCCCAGCGCCCGGCCCTTGAGCCGCTCCGGGAAGAACAGGTTGATGTTCGCCATCGACGAGGCGAAGTTGCCGCCGCCGACGCCGGACAGGCAGGCCAGCACCATCAGCGTGGCGTACGACACCCCGGGCTCGATCAGCACCGCCATCGGCACCGCCGGCACGAGCAGCAGCAACGCGCTCACGATGGTCCAGTTCCGGCCGCCGAAGCGGGCCACCGCCAGCGTGTACGGCAGCCGCAGCACCGCCCCCAGCGCGGCCGGTACGGCGGTGAGCAGGAACTTCCCGGCCGGGTCGATGCCGTACTCGGGGCCCAGGAACAGCACCGTGACGGACCAGAGGCTCCACACGGAGAAGCCGACGTGCTCGGCGAAGATCGAGACGTACAGGTTGCGCCGGGCCACCCGGGCGCCGCCGGCCGCCCAGAACGCCGGGTCCTCCGGCCGCCATTCGGTGAGCCGGCCGGCGGTGGTGGCCGGCGGCGTCGTGGGTGCGGAAACGAGCGTGCTCACGGGCCACTCCTCCTCGTCGATGACGAGGCGACGCTGTCAGCCGGTGGTTTCCCGGGCGTGCCCCGTTCGCGTCGGCTCGGCAACGGAGATCGCACGTCCGCCGGAGCGCGCCGGTGAGGCGGTCACAGCTCCTGGAGGATCCGCAGCGCCCGGCCGACCCGCTGCATGGTCTCGGTGTCGGCCACGTCCACGCACTCGGTGAACCACTTCTTCATCGGTGAGGAGATCCGGTCGGGCATCACCACGTACGCGCCCATCCGCACGGCGAGCGGCGAGTCGCGCAGCAGCGACTCCTCCACCACCTCGGCCACGATCACGATGGGTACCGCAGTGGCGTTGTAGACGTCGGAGCTGATCACCAGACCGAACCGCTCCCGGGCGCCGGAGATGCGCCAGACCTCGCCCCTACGCAGCACGCGGGCGCCCACCGAAAAGGGCGTCGTCGACGAGCGCGACTTCCTGGGCGTCGGCCAGGGCGGCGGCTTCCAGGTCCAGACCGGCCCGGCCGACCGCGTCGGCGTGCGCGGTGAAGACCTCGCGCAGCGCCTTCTCCCGGGCGGCCTGGTCCATCCAGGCGGAGAGGGAGAGCCCTTCCCGCTTGGCGAACCGGCGCGCCTCCTCGATCGTCTCGTCGGAGAACGACAGCGTCACCTTGGCGGTCATGCCGGGAAGACTACCCACCGGTATGACCACCAGTCATCCTCGTCCCCGCCGATCGGGGATTAGGACATCGACAGGTGAAACAACCGAAGTCGGTTGCGGATATTGCACTTGGAGGTGACGATGGAGTTAGTCCGAACGGTTAGGACGCACATCTGCCCCAGGGAGCCGTCATGAGCCTCAGCACCGGCATGGCCGCCTCGGTCATGCCCACCGAGGGAGCGGAGCGCCAGAAGGCGGCCGCCATGGAGGAGTTCCTCGTGCGGCACCCCCTCGCTGCGGGCGAAGGCGTGGCCCGACTCGTCTCGGCGGACGGCGAAGAGGTCGAGGTTCCCGCCCAGATGTTCGACGTCCTCCATCAGATCTCGGCGATGCTCGCCCGCGGCGACGGCGTCGCGATCAGCGCCATCTCCCGCGAACTGACGACGACCGAGGCGGCGAAGCTGCTCGGCATGTCCCGCCCCACACTCGTCCGCCTCCTGGAGAACGGGTCTATCGCGTCGCACCGGGTCGGCAGCCACCGACGCCTCTTCCTCCGCGACGTCCTCGCATTCCGGCAACGACAGATGGAAGAGCGACGGAAGTCGTACGAGGCCCTGATGTGGGAGTCCGACGCGCTGGGTTTCACCGACGACGTGTAGTTCCGGGCCCGGCCAGTGGGCGCTGGGTAGGGTGTCCACTGTGATCCCCAGCGCCCCACTGGTGTTCCTGGACGCGAACATTCTCTATTCCAGGACCCTTCGCGACTGGATCAGCCTTCTCGCGCTCGAAGGCGACTGCGCCGTCTTCGATCTGCGGTACAGCGAGGACGTTCTGGCGGAATGGATGTATCGCCTGCGCCGTAAGCGGCCCGAGCATTCCGAGCAGGCGATCGGCGGCCAGCGACGCCGCTTCGTCCAGGCGTTCCCGTACGGCCTCGTCACCGGCTATTCGCCGAACGACGTCCCGTGCCCGCCGGACCCGGACGACCGGCACGCCTTTCCGCCGGAATGCGTACGGGAATCGCTGTCGGTCCGCACCGGCGACGAGTTCCTCAACTGGGTGGCCGACCGTTCGATGCCTCTGGTCATGAGGACGTTGGTGTGGCAGATCGACTACTACCGGCGCAGCCTGGTCGCCGAGGACAAGGGCGCGGCCGAACTGATCGCCCATCTACGGAAGGCCGGCGCGCCCCGTTTCGCCGATCGGCTCGAGAATCACCTCGCCGAACCGTCCGGCCGCTGACCGCCGAAGACCGCGAAACGCCACTCCTTGAAGAAGCAGTCCACGTCCACCAGGCCCGCCTCGGTCAGCCACCGGCACTGGTCTGCCACCGGGGCCGGCCGGTCGTGCCGCATCCGCTCCCGGGCACCGGCGATCTCCTCGGCGTCGGAGCCCAGCTCGGTGATCCGCGCCGTCCACACCTCGTCGTAGCGGCGGTCCAGCGCGGGGGTGGGCCCGGCCACCTGCTCGGCGTTGACGAACACCCCGCCGGGGACGAGCGCGTCGGCGGCCCGCTTGTACAGCGCACGCTTGCCCTCGTCGTCGAGGTGGTGGATGGCCAGCGCGGACACCACCGCGTCGTACCGGCCGGCGGGCAGCGGGCCGGCCAGGTCGGCGTGGACCGTGCGGTGCGCCACGCCGCGTTCCTCCAGGTGTCCGGCGGCCACCGCGAGCATGCCGGGGGCACCGTCCACGAGCGTCAGGTGGACCCCGGGGACGGCCGCGGTCAGCAGCAGGGACAGCAGGCCGGTGCCCGCGCCCAGGTCCAGCACCTCGGGGGTACGCCCGGCGGCGAGCGCGGCGCGCAGCGGGGGTGCGGCCACCTCGACAGCGGTGCCGTAGAAGGCGTCGAAGCAGGGCACCAGGCGGCGTCGGGCCTGGTCGTAGCTGCCGGCCACCGCGTCGAACGCGTCCGCCACGCTCATCATGCCTCCCGATATATGAGATTTTCGTCCCACATTCTAAGCCCTGCGGAACGTCTCGTCACCCGCGTGCGGTGTGAAGCGCTCGTGACAGGACCGAAACAGAGCAGACCCGGACCGGAAACCGCCCGACGGCACGCTTTTCCGACATGACAGACGGTGCACGCACGGCGACGCGAACGGGGTCACGCCCCGCCGAGGCCGCCACGCACTGCCCCTACTGCGCCTTGCAGTGCGGCATGGTGCTGCGCGCCATCGGCGACGGTGTCGAGGTCGGCGCCCGCGACTTCCCCACCAACCGGGGCGGGCTGTGCCAGAAGGGCTGGACCGCCGCCGACCTGCTCGACCACCCGGACCGGCTCACCACCCCGCTGCTGCGCGACCGGCCCGGCGGCGAGCTGCGCCCGGCGACCTGGGACGAGGCGCTCGACCGTGTCGCCGCCGGGGTCCGGGACGTGCAGCACCGGCACGGGCCGGACGCGGTGGCGGTCTTCGGCGGCGGCGGCCTCACCAACGAGAAGGCGTACGCGCTGGGCCGCTTCGCGCGGGTGACGCTGCGGACCCGGCACATCGACTACAACGGGCGCTGGTGCATGTCGTCGGCCGCCGCGGCCGGGAACCGGGCGTTCGGGATCGACAGGGGACTGCCGTTCCCGCTCGCGGACCTCGGCCACGCGGACACGTTGCTGCTGGTCGGCGCGAACCCGGCCGAGACCATGCCGCCGCTGATGCGGCACGTCGCCGACCTGCGGGAACGCGGCGGCCGGCTGATCGTTGTCGACCCGCGCGCCACCGCCACCGCCCGGCAGGCCGACCTGCACCTGCAACCCCTGCCCGGCACCGACCTCGCGGTGGCGAACGCGCTGCTGCACATCGCGCTCACCGAGGGCTGGCTGGACCGGTCGTACGTGGCGGAGCGGACCACCGGCTTCGACGACGTCCGGCGGACGGTGGCCGGCTACTGGCCGGCGGAGGTGGAACGGCTCTCCGGCGTGCCGGTGGCCGACCTGTACGCGACCGCCCGCGCGCTCGCCACAGTGGACCGCGCGGTCATTCTCACCGCTCGGGGGGCCGAGCAGCACGCCAAGGGCGTCGACACGGTCACCGCCTTCATCAACCTGGCGCTGGCCCTGGGCCTGCCCGGCCGCCCCGGTTCGGGTTACGGCTGCCTGACCGGGCAGGGCAACGGGCAGGGCGGCCGGGAACACGGGCAGAAGGCCGATCAGCTCCCCGGCTACCGGCGCATCGACGACCCGGCGGCCCGCGAGCACGTCGCCGGGGTGTGGGGCGTCGAACCGGACTCGCTACCCGGGCCGGGGGTGCCGGCGTACCAGCTCCTGGACGCGCTCGGCACGCCGTCCGGCGCGCGGGCGCTGCTGGTGCTCGGTTCCAACCCGGTCGTGTCCGCGCCCCGCGCCGCGCGGGTCGAGTCCCGGCTGCGCGCCCTGGACCTGCTCGTGGTGGCGGACTTCGTCCGTTCCGAGACGGCCGAGCTGGCCGACGTGGTGCTGCCGGTCGCCCAGTGGGCCGAGGAGGACGGCACGATGACCAATCTGGAGGGCCGGGTGCTGCGCCGCCGCGCGCTGCGCGAGCCACCGGCCGGGGTCCGTACCGAGCTGGAGATCCTCGCCGCGCTCGCCGCACGGCTGAGCGGGGGCGGGACGCCGCTGCCGGCCGACCCGCGCGAGGTGTTCGCGGAGCTGGGCCGGGCCTCGTCCGGCGGACCGGCCGACTACGCCGGGATCACCTGGGACCGGATCGACGCCGACACCGGCGTCTTCTGGCCCTGCCCGGACCGGGACGGCCCGGACACGCCCCGGCTGTTCGCCGACCGCTTCCCCACCCCGGACGGCCGCGCCCGGTTCCATCCGGTGACCCACCGGCCGGCCGCCGAGCCGGTGTGCGCCGACTACCCGCTGCACTTCACCACCGGCCGGGTGCTGGCTCAATACCAATCCGGCGCGCAGACCCGGCGGGTGGCCGCCTTGCGCCGCGCCGCACCGGGCGGCTTCGTCGAGCTGCACCCGGACCTGGCAGCACGGATCGGCGTGACCGAGGGGGCACCGGTACGTGTGGTCTCCCGCCGGGGTGAGTTGTGCGCACCGGCCCGGCTCAGCACGGCGATCCGGCCGGACACCGTCTTCGCGCCGTTCCACTGGCCCGGCGCGCAACGCGCCAACTCGGTCACCAACGACGCGCTCGACCCGGTCTCCGGGATGCCCGAGTTCAAGATCTGCGCGGTCCGGGTGGAGCCGGCATGAACGAACGCATAGTCGTCGTCGGCTACGGCATGGCCGGCGCCCGGCTCGCCGCCGAGCTGCACGCACGCGGCGGAAACCGGCGGATCACCGTGCTCGGGGCGGAGCCGCACCGCGCGTACAACCGGATCATGCTCTCCACGCTGCTCGCCGGACGCATCGGCGAGCCGGACGTCGAGCTGGTCGAAGCCGTCGGGCCGGGCGTCGAGGTCCGCACCGGCGCGGCCGTCACCGCCGTGGACCGGGCCGCCGGCGAGGTGGTCACCGACGACGGCGAGCGGCACGGGTACGACCACCTGGTGCTCGCCACCGGCAGCCGGGCCGTGGTGCCGCCGCTGCCCGGCCTCGCCCCGCTGCCCGAGCGGGTCGTCCCGTTCCGCACGCTCGGCGACTGCCGGCGGATCCTCGCCGCCGCCGAGGGCGCGCGGCGCGTGATCGTGCTCGGGGGCGGGCTGCTGGGTCTGGAGGCGGCCCGGGGGCTGGCCGCCCGGGCGCTCGACGTGACTGTGGTCCACCCGGTCGGACACCTGATGGAACGCCAGCTCGACCCGCCGGCCGGCGCGGTCCTCGCGGGCACGCTCGCCGGCCTGGGCGTCCGGTCCCGGCTCGGCGCGGCGGCCACCGCCGTGAGCGCCGGCGCCGGCGGCGTCCGCCTGCACCTGGGCGACGCCGAACCGCTCGACGCCGACCTGCTGGTGCTCTGCTGCGGGGTACGCCCCGACACCGCGCTCGCCGCGGCGGCCGGACTCGCCGTCGAGCGGGGCGTGGTGGTGGACGACCGGATGCGGACGAGCGACAGGCGGATCTCGGCGATCGGCGACTGCGCCCAGCACGACGGGACGCTGACCGGGCTCGTCGCGCCGGCCTGGGCGCAGGCCCGGGTGGTGGCCGACGTGCTGACCGGCGCGGACCCGCTGGCCCGGTACCGGCCCCGGCCGGCGGTGACCCGGCTCAAGGCGGCCGGCATCGACCTGGCCGCGATGGGCGACGTGGACGGGACCGGCGACGCGGCCGGGCCGGTCGAGGAGCTGACCTTCGCCGACCCGGCCCGGGGCACCTACGCCCGGCTGCGCATCCGGGACGAGCGGCTGACCGGCGCGATCCTGCTCGGCGACAACCCGGCGGTCGGCACCGTGGTGCAGCTGTTCGACAGGGGCGCGCCGGTGCCGGCGGACCGGCGCTCGCTGCTGCTCGGCCGGGCGTTCGGCGAGGCGCCGGCCGGACCGGCCGCGTCACCGGCGCTGATGCCGGACGCCGCGACAGTGTGCCGGTGCAACGACGTGAGCAAGGGCGCGCTGGTGGCGTGCTGGCGGGCGGGCGCCCGGACGGCGGCGGAGCTGTCCGCGGCGACCCGGGCCGCCACCGGCTGCGGCAGCTGCCGGGACGCGGTGGCCGGCATCGCCGCCTGGCTCGCCGAGGCGGATCCGTCCACAACCGACGAGGTACGCGAGACGGTGGAGGTCATGTCATGAGCGAGCGGCTGGTCGTCGTCGGCAACGGCATGGTGGGGCAGCGCTTCGTCGAGGCGCTGCGGGCCCGGGACACCGACGGACGGTGGCGGGTCACGGTGCTCGCCGAGGAACGGCGCGCGGCGTACGACCGGGTGCGGCTCTCGGCCGTCTTCGACGGGGTTGACGCCGGCGAACTGAACCTGCACACCCCCGACGCCGGAGTGGACCTGCGACTGGGTGAACCGGCCACCGGCGTCGACCGGGCACGGCGGGTGGTGACCACTGCCTCCGGCGAGTACCCGTACGACGCGCTGGTGCTGGCCACCGGCTCGTACGCGTTCGTGCCGCCGGTCGAGGGCACCGATCTGCCAGGCGTCTTCGTCTACCGGACGCTGGACGACCTGGCCGCGATCCGGGAACACGCCCGGGGCCGCCGTACCGGGGCGGTGATCGGTGGCGGGCTGCTCGGGCTGGAGGCGGCGAACGCGCTGCGGCTGCTCGGGCTCGCCACCAGCGTGGTCGAGTTCGCGCCCCGGCTCATGCCGGTGCAGGTGGACGAGGCGGGCGGCGCGATGCTCCGGCGGTACGTCGAGGAGCTGGGCGTCACGCCGTACCTCGGGGTGGCCACCACGGCGCTGCGCCCCGGCCCGGACGGCTCTGTGGCCGCGCTCGACCTGGCCGACGGCCGTGCGGTCGACGCGGAGCTGGTGGTGGTGGCCGCCGGGATCCGGCCACGTGACGAGCTGGCCCGCGCGGCCGGGCTGCCGCTGGGGCCGCGCGGCGGCGTGCTGGTGGACGCGTCCTGCCGGACCGCCGACGAGCGGATCTGGGCGGTCGGCGAGTGCGCGGCGGTGGACGGGGTCTGCCACGGTCTGGTCGCGCCCGGGTACGCCACCGCCGAGGTGGTCGCGGACCGGCTGCTCGGCGGCGCGGCCACGTTCCCCGGCGCGGACACCGCCACGAAACTCAAGCTGCTCGGCGTGGACGTGGCCTCGTTCGGTGACGCGCACGGCGTCACCCTCGGCTGCCTCGACGTGACGTACACCGACCCGGCCACCCGCTCGTACGCGAAGCTGGTCCTCTCCGACGACGCGCGGACGCTGCTGGGCGGCGTGCTGGTCGGGGACGCGAGCGCGTACCCGGCGTTGCGGGCCAGTGTCGGCGGGCCGCTGCCCGCTCCCCCGCTGGCGTTGCTGGCGCCGGCCGGCGGCGCGGGCGCCGGTGCGGGCGCGTTGCCCGCCGGCGCGCAGGTCTGCTCCTGCAACGCGGTGACCCGGGCCGACCTGGACGCGGCGATCGCCGGCGGGGCGACCGACGTGCCGGCGCTGAAGGCGTGCACCCGGGCCGGTACGAGCTGCGGCTCCTGCGTGCCGATGCTCAAGCAGCTGCTGGACGCCGCCGGGGTACGCCAGTCGACGGCGCTGTGCGAGCACTTCGACCACAGCCGGCAGGAGCTGTTCGACCTGATCCGGGTGCGGGGCGTCAGCACGTTCTCCCGGCTCGTCGCCGAGCACGGGCGCGGGAGCGGGTGCGACATCTGCAAGCCGGTGGTGGCCTCGATCCTGGCCTCGCTCGGCACCGGGCACGTGCTCGACGGCGAGCAGGCGTCGCTGCAGGACACCAACGACCACTTCCTGGCGAACCTGCAACGCGACGGCAGCTACTCGGTGGTGCCCCGGATCCCCGGTGGGGAGATCACCCCGGAGAAGCTGATCGCGATCGGCGAGGTGGCGCGCGACTTCCGGCTCTACACGAAGATCACCGGCGGGCAGCGAATCGACCTGTTCGGCGCGCGCGTCGACCAGTTGCCGCAGATCTGGCGCCGGCTCGTCGACGCGGGCTTCGAGTCCGGCCACGCGTACGGCAAGGCGCTGCGCACCGTGAAGTCCTGTGTCGGCGACACCTGGTGCCGCTACGGCGTGCAGGACTCGGTGGGGCTCGCGGTCGCGCTGGAGCTGCGCTACCGGGGCCTGCGCGCGCCGCACAAGCTCAAGTCGGCCGTCTCCGGCTGCGCCCGCGAGTGCGCCGAGGCCCGGAGCAAGGACTTCGGCGTCATCGCCACCGAGACCGGCTGGAACCTGTACGTCGGCGGCAACGGCGGTTTCCGGCCCCGGCACGCCGACCTGTTCGCCACCGACCTGAGCACCGCGGAACTGGTGACAGTGATCGACAGGTTCCTCATGTACTACATCCGCACCGCCGACCGGTTGCAGCGCACGGCCGCCTGGATCGAGGCCATGGACGGCGGCCTGGACCACCTCCGGTCGGTGCTCGTGGACGACTCGCTCGGGCTCTGCGCCGACCTCGACGCGGCGATGGCCCGGCACGTCGCGAGCTACTCCGACGAGTGGCGCGACGTCCTGGAGGACCCGGACCGGCTGCGCCGATTCACCTCCTTCGTCAACGCGCCGGACGTACCCGACCCGTCCATCACGTTCACCCAGGAGCGGGGCCAGCCGGTGCCGGCCCGGGGCGCACCCCCGGACGGCGGACACCGTCGCCAGCCCGTCGCGCTGGGACTGCCGGAGGTACGCCGATGAGCCCCGTCGTCACGCTGGACTGGACCCCGGTCTGCCCGCTGGACCGGCTCGACCCCGGCCGGGGCGTGGCCGCGCTCGTCGACGGCGTCCAGGTGGCGGTCTTCCGCACCGCGGACGGGCTGTACGCGGTGGACAACCTCGACCCGGTCGGCGGCGCGTACGTCATGTCCCGGGGCCTGGTCGGCAGCCGGGGTGGGGTGCCCACGCTCGCCTCGCCGCTGCACAAGCAGGTCTACGACCTCACCACGGGGCGGTGCCTGGATCTACCGGGCGTGACGCTGCGCCGGCATCCGGTGCGCTGCCGGGACGGCCTGGTCGAGGTGCGGCTACGGCAGGAGGAATGATGCGGGACGAGCTGGCCGGCTTCACCATCGGGGTCACCGCCGACCGGCGGCGCGACGAACTGGCCGCGCTGCTCCAGCGGCGTGGGGCGCGGGTGGTGCTCGCCCCGGCACTGCGGATCGTCCCGCTGGCCGACGACACGGACCTGCGTGAGGCCACCCGGGCCTGCCTGGAACAGCCGCCGGACGTGCTGATGGCGAACACCGGCATCGGCATGCGCGGCTGGCTGGAGGCGGCCGAGGGCTGGGGGCTGGCCGAGCCGCTGCGCAGCACGCTCGCCCGCGCGTACGTGGTGTCCCGCGGCCCCAAGGCGACCGGGGCGATCCGTGCCGCCGGGCTGCGCGAGCACTGGTCCCCGGACTCGGAGAGCTGCGACGAGGTGGTCGAGCACCTGGTCCGGCGCGGGGTGGCCGGCCAGGTGGTGGCGATGCAACTGCACGGCGAGCGGCAGCCCGAGTGCGCCGACGCGCTGGTGGCGGCCGGTGCCACGGTGATCGAGGTGCCGGTGTACCGGTGGGCGCCGCCGGCCGACCCGGCGCCGCTGCACCGGCTCATCGACCTGGTGGCCGGGCGTCTCGTCGACGCCGTCACGTTCACCTCCGCTCCGGCGGCGGAGGCGCTGCTGCGGGCGGCCGGGGACCGTACCGAGACGGTGCTGGAGGCGCTGCGCGGCGACGTGCTGGCCGGGTGCGTCGGCACCGTCACCGCCGAGCCGCTGGTCCGCCGCGGGGTGCCGGTGAGCGCGCCGAGCCGGGCCCGGCTGGGCGCGCTGGTCCGCACCATCGTCGAGGAACTGCCCCGGCGTACCGTCTCGGTGAAGGCGGCCGGGCACGTGCTGACGCTGCGCGGGCACGCCGCGGTGGTGGACGGCGAGCTACGTCAGCTGGCGCCGGCGCCGATGGCGGTGCTGCGGGCGCTCGCCGCGTCACCGGGGAAGGTGCTCTCCCGCACCGCGCTGCTGCGGACGCTGCCGCGCGGCGCCGACGAGCACGCGGTGGAGATGGCTGTCGCCCGCCTGCGGGCCGGGCTGAAGGCGCCCCGTGTGGTGCAGACGGTGGTCAAGCGGGGGTACCGCCTGCGGGTCGACTGACCCGCAGGCGGTCAGCCCACAGAAGCCGGGTAGCCGTGCTCGGCCTGGAGGCGGAGCATGGCGTGCTCCACCACTGTGACCAGCACCTGCTTGACCGAGTCCCGCTGACGGGCGTCGCACAGGACCATCGGCACGTCCGGGGAGATGGCGAGCGCCTCCCGGACCTCCTCCAGCTCGTAGTGCGGCGCGTCGCCGAAGCGGTTCAACGCCACGACGTACGGCAGCTTGCGGTTCTCGAAGTAGTCCAGCGGCGCGAACGCGTCGGTGATCCGGCGGGTGTCCACGAGCACCGCCGCACCCACCGCGCCCCTGATGATCTCGTCCCACATGAACCAGAAGCGGGTCTGGCCCGGTGTGCCGAACAGGTAGAGGATCAGGTCCTCGGCCATGGTGATACGGCCGAAGTCCATGGCGACCGTGGTGGTCTCCTTGCCCGGCACCTTCGACGCGTCGTCGATGCCCACGCCGGCCGCGGTCATCAGCGCCTCGGTGGTCAGCGGCTGGATCTCGGAGATCGCCCCGACGAGCGTGGTCTTTCCCACGCCGAAGCCACCCGCGATCACGATCTTCGCGGAGATGATCTCCCGGCCGCGGTTCACCCCGTCGGGGTCATAGTTCGCGAAGTCCACTTAGCACCCTTCCAAGCAGGTTCATCCGCGCCGCGAAACCCGTCGCGGGAGCGGCAGTGTGTAGCGTCAGCAGGCCCTCGGCCACCATGTCGGCGACCAGCACCCGGGTGACGCCCAGCGGCATCCGGGTGTAAGCGGCGATTTCCGCAAGCGACTGCGCCCGGCCCTCACAGACCGAGGAGATGCGGTACTTGTCGTGCCCGGCGAAGCGTGCCTCGGCCGACTGCGTCGGCGTGCTCGACAGCACCGCTTCGAGCGCGATGTTCTGCAACGGCTCGGTGCGACCCCGGGTGACCGCGTACGGCCTCACCAGCGCGCCACGTGGATCACGTCGCGGGTCCATCTCGCGATCACCTCCCCTCGTTCGGAGCCGCACCGGCTCCGGTCGTCAGCTCCCCGCTCCGATCAGGACCGGACCGCGTCCCTCGGCAGCGGGACCAGTGCCTGGCCGACCCGCTCCACCAGCAGCGCCATCTCGTAACCCACCTGGCCGACGTCGCAGCTGCGCGCCGCGAGCACGGCCATCGACGAACCGTCGCTGATGGACATCAGGAACAGGTAGCCGCTGTCCATCTCGATCACGGTCTGCAGCACCCCGCCGGCGCTGAACATCCGCGCCGCGCCCTCGGTCAGGCTCACCACGCCGGAGGTGATCGCGGCGAGCTGGTCGGCCCGGTCGCCGGGCAGATCCCGCGAGGAGGCGAGCAGCAGCCCGTCCGCGGACACCGCCACCACGTGCGCGATGCCCGCGACGCTGTCGGCGAAGTTGGTGAGAAGCCACCCCATGTCCTGCATGGCCGCCGGCCTGTTCATCGGTTCGTCTCCTTGGTCGAGGTGCTGTTCAGGTCGGCGCCGGCCGTACGGCCCCGCTGGACGCCACGGTGGTAGGCGGAGAGCAGACCGCGTACCTCGTCCGGCGTGCGCCGGCTGCGGTCCCGGCCGCTCTTCGGCTCTATTCCGCCGGGCACGAGCTGGGCCTGCGGAACCCGCTTGGGCAGGCCGGAGCGGGTGGTCCCGCCGGTGGTGGGCTCCGCGGCACGGCTGGCCCGCGACCAGCCCTCGTCGGCCGCCGTACGCCAGGCCTCCGGGTCGATCGACGGCGCGGGCGCGGGTTCGGCGACGGGTGGTGCCGGGGGCGGCGTCGCGGCCGCCGGCGGCGTGGACGGGACCTCCGGCGGGCTGTACGCGGGCGGCGTCGTCGACGTGGTCAACCCCGACGCCTGGGCCCCCGGGGTACGGGTGGGCAGCTTCGGACGCGCCGACGCCGCGGGGGGCGCCACCGCCGGCTGTGCCGGTGCGGGCGGCTCGTCGAACGTGGGACGGGTGAAGATGGTGGTCTCGTCCTCTCCGTGCGAACGGAACCAGACCGCCTCCATCTCACGGAATATCGGCGCCTCGGCCCGCTGCTCGGGCCGGGCCACCACCGGCGTCGCCGGGGTGCTCTCCACCGCCGGCGCCGCGGCGAGCGGCTGGTAGGCCGGAGGTGCGGCCTGGGTCGCGGGCTGCGCCGACTCGACACCGGGCGTCCGCTTGGGCAGCGGGTCCAGCGCGGGGTACGCCACCGTCGGGCCACCGGCCGACCAGCCCGCTCCGGAGACCGGAGCCGGCGCGGCGGTGGCCGGCGCCGCGGCCACCGGGGCGGGCGCCGCCATGGTCGGCAGCGCACCCGTCGCCCCACCCAGCTGTACGGCGGGAGTGGTGTCGCGCGTCTCGGCGGGCGTCTGCCACCGGGACGGCGGGGCGGTGGTCGCCCCGTGCCACTGGTCGGCGAGCGTCGCGGTGGCAGCGCCCCGCCCGGCTCCGGCCAGCGCGTCTCCGGCGCCGACCTGGCTGAGCGGGGACTGCTCGACGGCGAGCGGCTGACGCGGCCGGGTCAGCGGGGCCTGGCCCCGGTTGGCCGGCAGCACCACTGTCGAGTTCGGCAGCGTGACCTGGGCGACCGTGCCGCCCTCGACGTTGCGGCGCAGCTCGACGCGGATCCCGTAGCGGGACGCGAGCCGGCTGACCACGGCCAGACCCATCAGCCGGAACGCGGCCACGTCGACGGTCGGCGGCGCGGCCAGGCGCCGGTTGAGCGAGTCGAGCTGGTCGTCGCTGAGGCCCAGACCGCGGTCCTCGATCTGGATCAGCACGTAGTCGCGGATCCGGCGGCCGTCGGCCACCACTGTCGTGTTCGGCGGCGAGAACCGGGTGGCGTTGTCGAGCAGCTCGGCGACCAGCCGGACGACGTCGTTCACGGCGTGCGCGGCCACCGAGATGTCGGTGTCGACGGTGCCGAACTCGATCCGGTTGTAGAGCTCGACCTCGGACTGCGCGGCGCGCAGCACGTCGACCAGGAGCGCGTCGTCGCGGCGCGGCACGGCCGAGTCGGCGCCGGCGAGCACCAGCAGGTTCTCGTCGTTGCGGCGCATCCGGGTGGCGAGGTGGTCCAGCTCGAACAGCTGTGCCAGCCGCTTCGGGTCCTCCTCGGACCGCTCGATCGCGTCCAGCTCGCCGATCATGCGGTCGACCAGGCTCTGCGAGCGGCGGGCCAGGTTGAGGAACATCGCCGAGACGCTCGTCCGCAGCGCGGCCTGTTCGGCCGCGACCCGGACCGCCTCGCGGTGGACCACGTTGAAGGCCACCGCCACCTGACCGACCTCGTCGCGGTTGCTCAGCTTGATCGGGTCCCGGACCTGCTGGACGATCTCGTCCACACCGCCGTCACCGATGGCGTTGACGTTCTGCAGCCGGCTCACCGCGTCCGGCAGGTCGTGGTTGGCCACGGCGAGCGCGCCCTCGCGCAGCCGGCGCAGCGAGTCGTTGAGCGAGCGGGCCAGCACCACGGCGAGCGTCACCGCTACCGCGAGCGTGAGCAGCACGAGCAGGCTCTCCACGATCGCCTGCCGGATCACGTCGGCGCGTGCCTCGTCGGCGTCGGCCAGCATGTCGTCCAGGAGCTGGATCTCGGCCCACCGCATCAGGTCGTCGACCGCGCCGATGGCGGCGGACGCCTCGTCGCGGGTGACCAGCGCCTGACGACCGATGGACCGGGAGACGTCGCCGGCGACCCGGTCGGCGAGCTGGACGGCGTCACCGGAGACGGTGCGGTCCACCAGGGCCCGCTGGCCCGGCGTCGCGGTCCGGGAGAAGGTGAGCAGCGCCTCCTGCTGACCGGTGAGCGTGGCCACGAAGGACGAGAACTGCTCCTCGCCGACCTGCCCGCCGTCGAGGGCGGTGAAGGCCACCGCCTGCTCCTCGGCCACCTGGGCCTTGGCGTGGGCGAACGCGGCCACCGCGCGGCGGGCGTCGGCAAGGCTGTCCGCACCCGGCTGCTGGGCCAGCGCGTCGCTGTACGCGACCAGGTCGTCGAGCACGATGCCGTAGCGCAGGCTCGCCTCGGCCACCGGCATCTGCAGCCGGTCCAGCACCTCCTGGCGGGTGCCGTTCAACGTGGACAGGTGGGCGTCGATCACCTTGATCTGGTTGCTGATCGCGCCGGACACGTCGCCGAGCTTGCCCCGCTCGTCCTGGTACGCCGCGATGCGCTCGTCGGTCTGGCGCACCCGCAGGTTGTACGCGTCCGGCTTCTGGTTCGGGTCGGCCAGGAAGACCGCCGCCGCCATCCGCTCCTTGTGCAGGTCCTGGGTGAGCGCCGCGATGTCGACGGACACCGCGCTCAGCGACCGGATCCGGTCGGCCTCGTACGCGCCCTGACCGACCGAAACGAGTCGGATAGTTGCCAGTGCGATGACAGCGGCGACCGGAACGACCAGGATGAGGGCGAGCTTGGAGCGGATCCGCGCGTCGCGCAGCCTGGGCAGGCGCCGGCGCCGGTTCCGCTGTTCGGCGTTGGGGCTCCCGGGCAGGGTCGTAGGTCCGGTGCTCACGACATCGCCTCCGTCGTTTCTTCCACGCGCGACCCGCTGACCCGTGCCTGGTGCAGCGGCCAGCGCCACGCGCGGCACGGCCGCGATTTCATCAGACGAGATCCTGTTTGGGAAGCCGCAGTGAGGCAGGAAACGGTCGCGGCCGACGCATCCCGGGATCCGATCACCTAATACCTTCTTTTCTCCAACCCCCTGAACAGGGGATGTCACTCCAGAGTGGTCACGCGCATCTGTGCAGTAATTGTCAGTTAATGTTCCGTGTCCCCAGCATGTGGGATGGCTGTCCCGAAACAGCACTCGCCAGCCCGGCTTGACCACAGGCCCCGGCATTGGCAAGGTTTTGCAGGCTTCGCGCACACCGTACGGCAAACCAATCCCGTTCCTCCACTGAGGACGGACGAGCGGCGGTGATCGGGCGTCGGCCCGCGCCGCACCTGGAGGACTGAGTTGAGCCCCATCCGCTCCGCGAGCATCGCGGCGCTCGCATCGGCCGTGCTGGCCACCACGCTCACCGGCTGCGGGATCGGCGGGGAACCGCAGGACACCAGCCCGATCGTGATCGCCGCCGACCTGGAACTCTCCGGCGCGTCGGCGCCGGTCGGCAAGGTCTACCAACGGGCTCTGCAACTGAAGGTCGAGCAGTTGAACGCCTCCGGCGCCCTGGGCGGCCGGAAGATCGATCTGCGGGTCAAGGACAACCGCTCGGATGCCGCGGAATCCTTGCGGAACATCAATGATTTCAGCAGTGACTCGCGCGTGAGCGCGGTCATCATGGGCGGCTGCAACGAATGCGCCGTCGGCGCGTCCCGAACGATCGGCGAGAAGCGCATTCCGACGATCGCACTGGGGTCGTCCAGCGACATCACCGAGCCGGTGGCCGAGCGCCGATACGTCTTCAAGCTCGCCCCGAACGCCACCGACAGCGCCGCCGCGCTCGCCGCGGAACTGGAGCGGCGCGAGATCCGCAAGGTGGCGCTGCTGCACAGCGCCGAGGGTTACGGCCAGGAAGGGCTCGCCGCCCTGCGCCGCGAGCTGAGCAAGACCTCCGTGAAGCTGGTCGCCAACGAGTCGGTGCGGGTCACCGACACCGAGGTCGGCACGCAGATCAACCAGCTGGTCACCCGCAAGCCGCAGGCACTGGTCCTGTGGACCACGCCGGAGCAGGCGATGCTCGCCGCCACCACGGCACGGCAGAGCAAGTTCCGCGGGTCGCTGTTCTTCGACGCCACGGCCGCCGGTGACCTCTTCCTGGGCCCCTCGGCCCGCTCCACCGACGAGGCCACGCTGATCTTCACCCAGACCATGGTGATCGACGACGTGATCGCCACCACTCCGGCCAAGGCCGCGCGGCGGCAGTGGTTCCAGGACTACACCGCCCGGTTCGGCGGCTACAACGGCTTCTCCTCGTTCGCGGCGGACGCGGTCCAGCTGATCGCCGACGCCGAGCTGCAGGCCGGCGGCGAGCCGGGCAAGGTCGACCGGGACGGGCTGCGCGACGTGCTGGAGACGTCGCAGCTCGACGGGCTCTCCGGGCCGATCCGGATGACGCCGGACAACCACTCCGGGCTGATGCCGCAGGCGTTGACGACGCTCGTGGCTCGTGGTGGGCGTTGGCGGCTCGCTGGCTGATTGCTTGGTTGCGGTGGGGGTGGGGGGGCCCCCCCCCCCCCCCCCCGCGGGGCCAGCAGATAACAACCGGCCGGGGGGG